>NZ_BAAJLP010000009.1:0-161545 GCF_057547795.1 Alteromonas sp. 4NH20-0104
TGCGTGTACCCCGGTAACGGATAATGCCCACCCGCTATCTGCACGGCTAATCCCTCTTGCTCAGGATGCTTTTTCAGGCAGTTCGGTAAATGTTCTCTCCGGTGTGAAGCAAACTCTGTATACCCGCAACGGTTTGCAATACGCAGCGTTTTATAACGCAAACGCTAAACTGGTAGTGGCTAAACGGGCAGTCAACAGTGACCAGTGGCAAATTGTGGAAACATCTTTCAGTGGCAATGTGAACGACGCCCATAACCACATCAGCCTGGTGGTGGACGACGAGGATTACCTGCATATCGCCTGGGACCACCACAATACGCCGCTCAAATACGCCAGATCGGTTGCACCGGGCAGCCTGCAGCTCGCCAAAGCCCGCATGTTAAGCCAGCCCGGTGCGGAGGCCGCAGCACTGGAGCACAGCGTCACCTACCCGCAGTTTTACGCCCTGGCCAACGGCGACCTGCTGTTTGCCTACCGGGATGGCGGCTCCGGGCGCGGTAATCTGGTGCTTAACCGATACAACGGCAAGAGCAAGCAATGGCAGCGTCTGCATAACTCATTGATCGACGGCGAAGGCCAACGCAGCGCCTACTGGGATATGGCCGTGGATGCAAACGGCGTGTTGCATCTGGCCTGGATTTGGCGCGAAACACCGGACGTTGCCACCAATCATGATTTGTCCTACGCCCAATCCACCGACAATGGCGCCACCTGGCAACGTCTTAATGGCCAGCCTTACACGCTGCCGATTACGCTGGCCACCGGTGAGGTCGTTAAAGCCGTACCGCAGCAGCACAAGCTGATGAACCCACCGGTTGTGACCGCCGATGCCCAAAGCCAGCCATTTATCGCCAGTTACTGGGCGGATACGCCGACGGATACTCCCCGCTATCACGTGGTATTTAGTGATGATACTCAGGGTAAAGGCAGCCCGGATTGGCACGAAATGAAAGCCCCCAAAGTGGCTGAAAATTTTGCCCTGAGCGGCCATGGCACTAAACGCCCGCCGATTTCCCGCGCGGTGTTGCTGGTAGAATCAACCAGCCACGCCCGCCAGGTGCATTTGATTTACCGTGATGACTATCAGCACGGCAATGTGATTGCGCTTTCCAGCCCCCTGAAAAAGCCCGCCTGGCACTCTCAGGTGTTGCTAGATCAGGCAGTAGGCGCCTGGGAGCCCAGCCTGGATATTGCCGCCTGGCACGATCAGCAACAAGCCCATTTGCTATTACAAGCGGTCGCCCAGAACGATGGCAACGACCACCAAAGCCTGGCCACCGCCCCCAGTCATATTGGCGTGCTGGTTTGGCAGCCATAAACCAGGAACCGTTATGAAATTACTCACTACTCTCGCCGCCACGTGGTTACTGATTGTCAGCGTGCCGGGCTGGGCTAAACTGCCTGAACCAGACCAAATAGTAAATCAGATGCAGCGGGTTGCCGACTGGCAAATCGCCCATTTTCACGATGATATGGAACGCGAAAACGAATGGGAAAATCGCTTTAATGCCTGGACTTACGGCGCGCTGTATATCGGTATGGAAAAATGGGCGCAGATGGCTACGTCCGACAAATACTATCAATTCTTACTGGAGGCGGCCGCCAACAACAACTGGGATTTAGGGCCGGGCAAATACCACGCCGACGATCAGGCTGTGGGGCAAGTCTACCTGTCGCTCTACGATAAGTTTCAGCAACCGCATATGCTGGCCAAAGTCCTTGAGCGCACCGAGTGGATCATGAACAATCCCAGTCAGCAGCCCATGCGTTTAAACCACTATAAATACACCGAGCGCTGGACCTGGTGTGATGCCCTGTTTATGGCGCCGCCAGTGTGGGCAAAGCTTGCCAGCATTACCGGTAATGACCGGTTCACAAATGAAATGTTTGCCGAATACGTAGCCACCGTAAATCACCTGTACGATAAAGAAGAAAAGCTGTTCTATCGCGACGAACACTTTATCGATAAACGCGATCAGGGCCATAAGATTTTCTGGGCACGAGGCAACGGCTGGGTATTCGGCGGCCTCACGCTTATTTTGCAGGAATCACCCGAAGGCCCGCAAAAGGCTTATTTCAGCAAGCTCTACCGCGACATGGCGGCTAACCTGATTACCTTACAAACAGCAAAGGGCCACTGGGCCATGAGCTTAAAAGCGGCCGAGCTTTACCCTACTCCGGAAACCTCAGGCACCGCATTTTTCACCTACGGCTTAGCCTGGGGCGTAAATAATGGTTATCTCGATAAAGCCACATACCTACCGGCCATCGAGCTTGGCTGGCAGAGCCTGACCAGCCATATAACCGACGACGGTATGCTGGGTTACGTGCAACCGGTAGGCGCAGGCCCGGGCGAAGCCTGGCCGGATAAAACCGAAGTTTACGGCGTCGGTGCTTTTCTGGCTGCCGGCAGCGAGCTTTACAAACTCACCGCAAATTGACCAAAACTGGCAGGCAATCATGCAGAAACTGACAAAATATCTCACCAGGGCTAAATGACTCAATGTGTTCTGGTCAGCCTATCCAGGAAGCATTACTATCAAACTGAATTTACACTTAGTTAACATTAACCTTGAGTAGCCAGCTATGCGTATTTTGCTAATTTTGCTTTCCCTGCTATCTGCCATTCCCACCATGGCAGACGAACTGGCCAAACCGGAACTAGAATTTATCTTTAAAGCCTTCGTTACCCTGGATGAACCCCACGAACTGGGCAAGACCACATACGGCAAGCGCCGCATTATTGGCATTAACGGGGGAACCTTTAAAGGCCCCGACATGCAGGGTGTTGTGCTTGATGGCGGCGCAGACTGGCAAACCGTCAGGGCTGACGGCACTGCCGATTTGGTAGCAAAATACAGTTTAAAAACCGATGATGGCTATGTGATTTACATTCAGAACTCCGGCATTCGTACAGCCTCGCCACAAGTGCTGGCCAGGCTGGCAAAAGGTGAGGCGGTTCCCTCTTCGGAGTATTACATGCGCACCGCTGCCACGCTGGAAGTCAGCGAAGACAGTCCTTATGCGTGGTTAAATAAGAGTGTGATCATTTCTACCGGCCGGCGTAATGCCGACAGCGTGGAGTTGGATTTTTATCGGGTCAAATAAGTCTCGGGGCGATAAATCGTCGCCCCGTAGTATTTATCAGGTATTTACTGGCTGTCAGCCGCGTCTTCGCCTTCAAGCTGCTGTTCTTTTAGCTCAAGCTCTTTAACTTCGGCTTTAATTTGTTCGCGCAGCTGGTCGTGTTGCTCTCTGCTTAGCGGGTAAATTTTGTTGATATAGCATTTAAACGGCAGCGAATCAGGCGTGTAGATAAAGTCGGTGCCCTCGCTGAGGGAATTACCAAAGCGGCGGTGCAGCAATATACCGGGCGCAAAGGCTATTTCATTACACCGGGGCACCAGCTTCACCAGATAATGACGCCTTGGTGAACTGCGCAATATCAGATACTCATCACTGAGTTCGGTGTAGCTGTCCAGCCTAAAGGCACTGATAGTATGGTCGCGTTCAAGGGATTCATCGGCCACAAACTGCTCCACCAGCGTGACCATTTCACTGTTGGTTAAGCGCGGTGTTGCACACCCGGCCAATATAAGCACAGACATTGCTAACAACCAATATCGTTTCATATTACATTTTCTCCCCCTGACAATGTTAGTCACCAGGTTATGACAAACAATCCGCGCAATAATTCCCAGGTTCGGGCTACCATAACTCTTGGTATTAACTTTTTACCTTATTAGTTAGCAACTGTTCCTGAACGTCGCGCTCGCTGTAGACCTTGTGCCTTAGCGACACAACTTGCTCGTAATCCAGCGGATAGATTTTCGAGATATAACACTTTACAGGGACAGTCGCATCAATGTACACAAAATCACTCCCTGCCTGTAAACTGTTGCCAAATTCCCGGCGCAGCGCCAACGCCTGATTCTGCTCCTCCATCAACTCATCGCATCGGTCAGTCGTTGCCACTTCTATCAGAAAATGCCGCGACGGTGAGGCCCTCATGGTAAGGTAATTTTTGTTGATATACCGATAACTGTCGATGTTGTAAGCACTCACACTGGCTTCGTTCTGGAGGGCCTGGTCAGCAATAAATTGCTCGACCATCGACTCCATTGCCATGTGATCAACAGACTCTACAGCAGAACAACCGCCCAATAGGGCTAACACAGCACAACTCATTAATGCTTTTTTCATAGCTTCTCCATAGCTGAATAATAAAAACAGTTTTTCACCTTAACAAAGCAGGCTACACGCATTAACCAACTCATTTTTAATTTATAGCGTAGCACAGTTGTATGAATTGAAACTGAACAACGTATGCTCTTTGTAAACCAGGATTACTTAGAAACCAACAGCTTATACTGCTATTATTGATTACATTGCGGTAGTCACCAGCGCACCACACTTAAAGAGACCGGATAGAGAGACAGCCATTGGACACCAGAGAGTTTATTCAAATACGCCGGTTTATTCTAAAACTGGGTAAAATGCTGCACAAATACGGCACACCTGCGTTTCGCCTGGAAGCCTATTTAACCGAGGTCGCCCGCTATCTGGGGGTGTATGCTTCGTTTATCTCTACGCCAACGTCGTTATCGGTGGTGATCTGGAGTGACCGTCACGAAGAAGAATACAGTCATAACGCACGCCTTGAGCCCGGCGAACTGGATTTAAACTCTTTGTCGCTTACTGATGAGCTGGCCAATCTGCTGCTATCCGGCCAGGTAACCCTGCAGGAAGCCGACCAGCGCTTAACCGAAATAGAAGCCATGCCGAGCCCGTACGGTAAACTTATTACCGGCTGTTCATTTGGCCTTTCCACTGGCGCCTTCGGCATGCTAATGGGCGCGAGCTTATCGGAAATTTTCTGGTCCGGACTGTTTGGCTTTGTGGTGTATTTCTGGGTACTTTGGTCGGAGCGTTCCAAGCGTGTAGCGCTTATGCTAGAGCCCGTTATTGCTTATGTGGTCGCGTTTCTGGCCTGCGTGGCGAGCCGCTTTTTCGACCCCGGCATTAACATTCCCATTATCATCCTATCATCAGTAATTATTTTTGTACCGGGGCTGGCGCTGACCATGGGGCTTGCCGAGCTCTCTTCGCGCAATATGGTGTCGGGCACAGCGCGTATCATGGATGCCATGATGCAGCTGTTTAAACTGTATTTTGGTGCATTTCTGGGTGTAGCGACCGGTTTTAGTTTATTTGGCGAAAATACCTATGCACCGGCTGAATCCCTGCCCTATTGGTCGACCTGGCTAGCCGTGGTATTGCTGGGGTTTGGCCTGGTGGCTATCTTTCGCACCCGGGCGAAACATATTCCCTGGGCACTGGCCGCCGCGCTAATTGGCTATAGCGCCACAGCGCTAAGCTCGGATTTCCTGCCGCAGAATGTCGGTAGCTTTGTGGGAGCATTTACACTGGGGATTTTTGCCAACGCCTTTACCCGCATTGCCAATCAACCTGCGACTATTGTGGCCATGCACGGCCTGATTGTGCTGGTACCGGGCTCTAAAACCTATATCGGGCTGAATTCGTTCGTCTCGGGTCAGGATTTTGTGAATGCCGAGCACATTGGCCAGGACGTGTTTCTGATTTTTATGTCGCTGGTTGCCGGACTCATTTTTGCTAATGTGGTGTTCCCCACTAAAAAAGCGCTCTGATTAACCAATTATGCCCAGTTCAACGGCGCGCAGCACTGCGCGGGTGCGATCGCGGGCATCTAGCTTGGCTAGTATCGTCGACACCTGATTTTTCACCGTGCCTTCCGACTTAAACAGCGCCCCGGCGATTTCTTTATTGCTGCACCCGGAGGCCATTAACCGCAGGATTTCCTTTTCCTTGGCCGACAGCGGTTCAATCGGTGCCGGGCCGTCGGGCGTGGTATTTAAGCCCTGCAGACTGTTGATAAGGGTATTGGTAATGGCCGGCTGAATCAGCGACTCGCCGTTATGCACCGCCTCTATACCGTCAACCAGGGTTTCCAGCGACACGTCTTTTAGCAGGTAGCCTTTGGCACCGGCGCTGAGTGCGCCCATTAAACTCTCGTGGTCGTCAAAGGTGGTGAGCATAATGGTGGGCAACAAGGCCCCATCCTGTTTTAAAGCGTTTAGGAGTTCGATGCCGGTCATGCGTGGCATGCGAATATCCAGCAGCATCACGTCCGCCTTGCCGGCGTTGGCTTGCAGCCACTCGTGGGCGTCAACACCATCGTTGGCCTGCCCCACCACTTCCACTTTATCGGATAGCGAGAGCAGGCTACACAGGCCTTGCCGCAATAACTGCTGATCGTCTACAACTAATACGCGAATCATCCGGGCTCCGGTATCATCAACAGGGTATGAAAGCCCCGGGGGCTTGCATTGAACTCAGCACTGCCGTTGAGTTCGGCAACACGCTCCTTAATACCAGTTAAGCCGTTACCTGGCTGAAACTCACCGGCGGTGCCGTTGTCAGTAATTTCAGTAACCAATTGCTTTGCCCTGCGAGTGATATCAATGTGCAACTCACTGGCTTTACCATGGCGTATGCTGTTGGTCAGGCTTTCCTGCACACATCGTAGTATCGTGGTGGCCTGCAACAAACTTAGTTCACTTAAATCACCCTTACAATCAATGGTCACCGATATCTTATCCTGCAAAGGAGCAATCAGTTCGTTCAGCGCCTGCTGCAAATCCAGCGAGCCGAACTCGCGCATATCCGACACCGCTTCCCGCACATCAGACAGTAGCAGTCTGGCAATGCTTAAGCACTGGTCAATAGGCGGGCGCTGCTCTGGAGCAACGGTGCGTGAGGCCACCTGCAGATGTAACGAAAGCGCGGTAAGGTGATGGCCAACCAGATCGTGAATGTCACGGGCGATTCGGGTACGCTCATCCTTTCGACTGGCCTGCTGCATCAGATCCTGCAGAGCCCTTAGCTCGCGGTTTACCTGCTCGGCCTGCTCCTGGGCTATCTCAGCCTGCTTACGGCTTTCCATCATCATTAGTGAGAATAAATTGAAGGTCCAGAACAGGGTTGCGGTTAACCACAGTCCATTGGTTTGCTCCCACACCTGAGCAAACACAATCCACGGGATTGCCGACCATAAAGGCGATAACCACAGCGTTCGTCGATAAGGTATAAAGTACGGTAATTGCCCGGACCAGATAACCAGTAAAATGGCATTGAACTCAAACGGGCTGGTCACGAATGATCCCAGTACCAAAAAGTACTCAATAACCAGCAGAATAACTCTGACCGAAGTATCGTGGCGGTAGGGCTCATCGCGGGTGACAAACAGGAATGTCAGGGCAAACAGCACAAATATCGCCAGCGTAGCGAATAGGTTTACCGGCCCAAGACGACTGGACCCGCTCATTAGCCAGACATTTGCCACCGCCACTACGGCGATTGTGATGATTGCCGCCAGCAGCTCAGCTTCAATTTTTGGGAAGTATTTTTTCATAACTGCCAGTATTGGCGAATCGCCGGACAATTGGAATAGGCCAAAAGTCATCTTTTCGATTGTGACTTTTGCCACTACGGCCAACCAAGCTGTAACGGTAGTCTGCTTAACACAAGGTTAAGGAGATTTCGTTATGCACTATGTTCAACAAGGCTTACTGTACTTACATATATTTACCGGGGGTTTAGGGCTCCTGTTATTCTGGATCCCCATTTTTGGTCGCAAAGGCGGCTTTAACCACCGCCGGTTTGGCGTGTACTTTCGTCGCACTATGCTGACCTCGGTGATAAGCGGGGTCATACTGGCGCTGTTCTGGATTTTCGTGCCTACCATGGGTCATCCTGAGCTGCTGGATAACCCCAGGGCGATCCCTTATTTTCAGCGATTTGGTGCCTTTTTAGTTCACCTCGGACTGGTAATGTATACCTCCGTAATGGGTGGGCAATGGGCTCTTGAAGCTAAGAATAACCGCGACTCGCTGCGCACTCCGGCTCGTGTTGCACCAGCTGTTTTACTGGTTTTCACCAGCATAGGTTCAGGCTACATGGGGATTAGGTACGAGCAAGTATTAATGATGGTGTTTGCGCCGCTCGGCCTGATGATTGCCTGGGGTCAGCTACGTTTTATTTTTGCTAAAGAAGTCGAGCCAAAAGCCTGGCTGGTAGAACACCTTTCCGGCTACTTAGGTACCGGCATTGGCGCTTATACTGCCTTCTTTGCCTTTGGCGGGCGCACGCTGTTTAGTGATATTGGTGCCTGGCAGTATGCTTTTTGGATTTTGCCCGGCGTAATTGGCAATATCGCCGTGGTATTACTGGCCCGTAAATACCGCGGAAACAGCAAACCTCAGGTAAAAATCCCGCCACTGCCGGCGCAGTCAGGTACCGCGCAGTAAAAAAACGCCTTGCTCCGACTTATCAGTGAGCACATTATCCTCGGAGCGGTCTTTCAAGCCCACGCCCGTCAGCTGTTTAGCCCGGGCGTTTTCCATTAAATACAAACAACGTGTGGCGGCTTTTGCCGGGGCCAGCCCCTCTGGCCTCACGTTTGAAATGCAATTGCGTTTGGCATCATCACAACCCCGCTTTGGCTGCCAGGTAAGATAAACTCCCAGACTGTCCGGCGAACTTAAGCCCGGCCGCTCACCTATCAGCACCACCACCATTTGCGCATTGAGCGCCTGGGCAATATCGTCACCGATGGCGACCCTGCCCTGTTCAACCACCGTAACTGGTGCCAGGGTCCATCCTGGCTGGCTGGTTTCCAGCTGAGCCAGTAAAGCCGTTAAAAACGGTACGCTTTGCTGCATTACCGCAGTGGCGGAGAGCCCATCGGCAATCACAATAGCCAGATCGAATGATTCTTTTTCACGGAGCCCCTGCAAAGAGTAAGTACTTGCTTCACTTAGCTTTCGGCCTAGATCAGGACGCTGTAAATACACCAGGCGGTCCTCCGCCTCGCTTTTCACGCTTTGAAGTATTAAGGGTTGTTGCTGATAGCTCAGCGCTGCCAGTTGCTCACTTAAGAGTTCACCGTTTAACGGGCTGTGTACCGCATCAATGGCCTGGGCATGCGCGAGCTGAAATTTAAGTAATTCACTGGTGGGCAGGCTGGTCCCGGCCCGGCCAAGCCCGATACGTGCTGCGGTTAGCTCGCGTAACTGTTGCCAGGTATCGGTGTGCAGATGCTGCTCCTGATCACTCATGACTTACCTCCGTTATATGGCAGCGTCGCGGCAAACCGACCCGGTAATTTATCGGCCAATAGCTGATTGCCGCTGTCGGTGAAGATCTTCTGCTGTTTCAGCCAGGCATCAAATTCCGGCGCCGGGCGCGCGCCGAAAAGCTGGCGAATATACAGTGCGTCATGAAACGAGGTGGTCTGGTAGTTCAGCATGATATCGTCGGAGCCCGGGATACCCATAATAAACTGGCAATGGGCGCTGGCAAGTAAGGTGAGCAGGTTATCCATGTCATTCTGGTCGGCCTGGGCATGGTTGGTGTAGCAGATATCACAGCCCATGGGTAAACCTAACAGCTTGCCACAAAAGTGGTCCTCTAAACCTGCCCGAATAATCTGTTTGCCATCAAACAGGTATTCTGGCCCGATAAAGCCCACCACGGTATTGATAAGCAGCGGGTCGAGTACTCTGGCCAGGCCATAAGCCCGGGCCTCGCAGGTTTGCTGGTCGACCCCGTGATGACCATTGGCCGATAACGCGCTGCCCTGGCCGGTTTCAAAATACATTACATTGTCGCCTACCGTCCCCCGCTTAAGTGATAACGCAGCTTCGCGGGCTTCCTGCAGAATTGCCAGAGAGACGCCAAAACTACTATTAGTCACTTCGGTGCCGCCGATAGACTGAAACACTAAATCGACCGGCGCGCCGCGCTCGATGGCTTCAATGGTGTTGGTAACATGGGTCAGCACGCAGGACTGGGTGGGAATGTCGTACTTATTGATCAGTTCATCGAGCATGTTGAGCAGTTTTATGGTTTGCGCCACATTGTCGGTTGCCGGGTTAATGCCAATCACTGCATCACCACTGCCGTACATCAGGCCATCAAAGATGGATGCCGCGATACCGTTTAAGTCATCAGTGGGGTGATTCGGTTGTAAGCGGGTAGAAAAGTGGCCGGGCACGCCAATGGTGTTGCGAAACGCGGTGATCACCTCGCATTTTCTGGCCACCAGGATCAGATCCTGATTACGCATAATTTTGCTCACCGCGGCTACCATCTCCGGGGTCAGGCCCAGACACACATCCTGCAACACAGTGGCATCGGTGGACTCAAGCAATAGCCAGTTGCGTAACTCACCCACGGTTAAACTGGCCACCGGGGCAAACGCTTCGCTGTCATGGGTATCGATGATCAGTCGGGTGACTTCATCTTGTTCGTAGGGGATAACGGTTTCGTTTAAAAAGGTGCTCAGGGGAAGTTCGGCAAGGGCCATTTGCGCTACCACGCGCTCCTCTGCCGTAGCTGCAGCCACACCGGCCAGTTGGTCGCCGGAGCGCAGCGGTGAGGCTTTTGCCATCAGTTGTGAAAGGTCTTTAAACTGGTAGCTAAGGTGACCAAGTTGAAAGCGATATCCTGCCATAGCACCTCTCCCTGTGAGTAAGCTTAAATTCATCATGCCCGCGCGGCGTTGCATTTGCAATTGCCACCAGGCGGCAAAATTTTACAGACCGGTAGCACATCGTGCGCAATTGCTGTTTAATTAATACTCAACACATGGATTCAACGATCAGGAAGTCACAATGAAATATCTATTATCAGTACTAATGCTGGCAGCTTGCCTAAACTTTAACTTAACCGGACAGGCACTCGCAGACGAACATCAGACTAACAATCTGGATTCTGCCTTATTTGGCTATTGGTACGGTGAAAGTATTCCCATCCCCATTGGCGGCAAAATGGTTAACAGCCGGTTTACCTACCTTTTTTTAGAAAACGGCCAGATGCATATGGGCCCGGAAGCAGCAGTAGAAAAGGCGCTGAAGGATAAGCAAGCCACCAACTCAGATAGCGAGGTTAGGACAGGCACTTGGACCGTTAAAGACGATGTTTTGCTGGTTAAATGGGACAATGGCGCCAACACAAAACGCCGTTACCGGATAAACGGTAACGCCATGGAGATGCTTAACGCGAAGGGGAAAGTGATTACCGCTTACCAGCGCTAATAGCTTTTTTGACAAGGAGGGCTTTTTGACATGGACAGGCACTCTTTAAATACTCAAGGCTATGTAGCTTCAGCTCTATGAATCAGGCAGTTGTTTCTGCGTTTTTTTATGTTTCAGAGGGGGAAACTAAAGTATTTGGTCTTTCAAATGCGTAGAGGGCGTTGAATGTCCGCCAGTCACTTTTCGCTAAATGTCTGGCGATATGGAATGAAATGATGTTGATGAATTAATTAAGTTTAACTAAATAGGCCAGAAAGCTCTAAGCGCAGTCTGCATATTTCCGGCGTTGCCTGATAAATTTTTCAAAGCTTATCGATGATTTAAATGTCGTCTCGATGCCGGTTACCATCTCGTTCCAATCATTGTTCGCGAGTCCAACCCGGGTCAGAATGGGTGAAGCTGAATCATCGATTTTACCTTTCTTGTTGGGTTGTAAATGGCGACCTGACAGTTCCACCAGTTCAATATAGTCCTGTAGTTTAAAAGGCAAACCGTCAGGCATTGTGTTACATGGGTTCCCTACAAACGGAAGTAATTGAGCAGGTTGCCGATTGGATTTGGCCGCATTGATGCGTTTTTGAATACTTGTGTGGTTGGATTCTTCAGGGGTATTAGCCAAACAGGCACGTACTGGATTTAAGTCAACATACGCCATACAAGCAGCTAAAGATGCTTCATCCAGGAGCGCCTGTAACTTAAACCGCCCCTCCCAGAAATGACCTGTACATTCATCTTCTTTATTGGCTCGACGAGCGATGTATTCATTCAGCAACCGCATAAACCAGCTGATATCGTACAGTCGTTTACGGTAAACTTCAGCCAGGTTATTTACCGTTTCAACTTCTGCTTTAGACAACGTAGTCGATTCTGCGTCGTCAATATAGCGTTGAGACAACAGCATGCCTTTGTAAAGCCGATGCCACCGCCTGATGATATCTTTAACACTTAACGAATCGGCTTTTTGTTTATTGATGCGTAAGACCACATGGGTGTGGTTGCTCATCACCGCATAGGCGCACACATCAACACAAAACACCTCTGCTAAAAACAGTAACCTGTCTTCTACCCATTGCCGGCGATGCTCGTAGCTTTTGCCTGTCTGATTATCTTCACCACATAAATACGCTCGTCGAACACAGCGGGAAACGCAATGGTAGTAAGGGGTATCTGACAGGTTGATAAGACTTTTACGAGGTCTGGGCACAATGTTTCACTTATCTAGAAAAGTAGTGTGTTCATTGTGCTGACATTAAGAAAAAATCCAACTGGACCTGAGTCTAGCGAGTGACTGTCTATATGTAAAAATGGGGCTTTACGTTATAGCAAAGCCCTGTTGCTTTTTAGCAAACTGCAGCAAACGCCTTTGCGGTGGCGTCGATATTGCGGGTGTTCAGGCCGGCTACACACATGCGGCCGCTGGCAATCAGATAAACGCCAAAATCGTCTTTCAGGCGTTTAATTTGCTCCGGACTGAAGCCGGTGTAACTGAACATTCCCACCTGCGCGGCAAGATAGCTGAAATCCACATCCGGGCGCAGCTCGCCAAGCTTGGCTACAAGTTGCTGACGCATGGAGTACATGCGCTCGCGCATGGCTTCCAGCTCGGTTTTCCATTCATCGGTCAATGCATCGCTCGCCAGGACGTGGTTAACCAGGCGCGCGCCGAACGACGGTGGCGTAGAGTAGTTAGTCCGCACGGTAAACTTAAGCTGGCCCTGAATAGTTTCGGCGGTTTCCGGTGATTCACACACCACATACAACGCCCCTACACGCTCACTGTAAAGTGAGAAGATTTTCGAGAATGACTGAGCTAACAAGAACGGCTGACCTGACTCCGCCATCAGTTTAATAGCCTGAGTATCTTCGTTTAAACCAAACCCAAAACCCTGATAAGCCATATCGAAAAAGGCCAGCAGGTTACGTTGTTTAACCACGTCCACAACCTGTTGCCACTGCTCGTTGGTTAAGTCGATACCCGTTGGGTTATGGCAGCACGGGTGTAGCAGTACAATGGCTTTTTCCGGCAATTGATTTAAATCTTCCAGCATTCCGCTGAAATCGAGCATTTTGGTTTGCGGGTTGTAATAGCGATAGGTATTTACCTTCACGCCCGCGCCTTTAAAGATAGAGTGATGGTTTTCCCAGGTCGGGTCACTCACCCATAGCTCTGAGTCGGGAAAATAGCGCTTGAGTAAATCAGCGCCTACTTTCAGCGCGCCTGAACCGCCCAGGCTCTGGGTTGAGGCTAAGTGACTGTCCACTAATGGTAGTGCATCACCAAAGGCCAGCGATTTTACTGCTACGCGATAGTCCGGTAAGCCGTCCATCGGCAGGTAAACGGGCGATGCCGGTGGGTTATCTGCTGCCCAGACTTTGGCCTTATCAACACTGCTAAAGTTTGGCACTTTGCCGTCTTCATCAAAATAAAACCCGATGGTGAGATTCACTTTGTCCTCACGGGGATCTTTCATGAATTGTTCAACCAGCGAGAAAATCGGGTCGCCGGCATAGGCATCAACATGTTCAAACATAATAATTCCTTAGAGTGACTGTCTCTTGGGAGCAGCTTTTTATTAATCTATTGGCCAGTTTAAGCTAAATAACGGTCTTTACGGTGGTTAAATGCAATCAGAATATTCAGCACCACTGCGCCCAATACAGAAGCGATCAGTGCCGGAATGCTCACTACAAAAAAGGCCGCACACACCACCAGCACATCTACCCCCATTTGCAGGTACCCGGCACGGAAGCCGGTTTTATCCTGAATGTAGAGCGCCAGAATGGTTACGCCACCCAGGCTGGCACCATGGCGGAACAATACCACAAAGCCGGTGCCCATGAGCAGATTGCCAAACAGGGTTGAGTAAAATAAATCCAGCTCACCAAACTGAATAAACGCCGGATGAATATGGGTAAACAGCGACACCAGCGACACGGTAGCAAAAGTCTTAAGCGTAAAGACCACGCCCATTTTCTTTAGCGCCAGAATATAAAACGGAATATTCACTAAAAAGAAGGCTACGCCAAAGGTCATCGGCGACAGGTAATCAATCAAAAACGCCATCCCTGCGGTACTGCCGGTTAGCGCGCCAACCTCACGCAGTAAAATAGCCCCGAAAGAGACTAAAATGGTACCGGTGACCAAAGCCAGAACATCTTCTACCCAACTGTGCCGAATCGACTTCGGCTGACTGATTGCTGCTTCGCTCATGACTATACCCACGGAGTGACTAAAAATTAAACCGTGAGAAATATAGCACATTAAAAATCATACTGTGCACATATTTTAACTATTTTGCGCAATCTGTGCGTTAAATAGTTATTTTTGCGGCATCACAACCAAACGCCATCTTCTTTAAGGCGTTCCAGCACCACCGCGGTGCGGATATGCCCCACCGTTTTGTGTGCAGCTAAGTCGCTGATCAGCGCCGATAAGTCACTCAGCTCAGCCACCGCCACTTTCAGAATAAAGTCGGCGTTGCCGGTAGTTTTATACATGTCCAGAATAGCCGGGGTGTGTTGCACCAGTTCATAAAAAGCGCTAACGGCCTCAGGTGAGGCTTCAGCCAGGGTAATTTCCAGTACCGAAGAAATATCCAGATTCAACGCCGCAGGCGAGATCCGCGCGCTGTATCCAATAATGTACTTCTGCTGCTCCAAATGAATACGGCGGCGTGAGATTTGCGAGGCAGACAGGCCCACCAACTCGCCCAACTCCTGATTGGTCAGGCGGCCGTTCTGGCGCAGGAGCTTTAGGATCTGTTTATCGTAATCATCAATATCATGCATGATGTGTGCAAATTTCCTTGCAGTATGAATTTATTGTGCAAGCTTAGCGCGAATGTGCAATGAGATCATGCAATGATTCAATCGCTGGCAGTTGATGCTCAGGCTGATAGAACAAGCGATTCAGACGGCCCAGAAAATTAACCTTGCGATTAGGATCCTGCGGTTTAACCCGGCGTTCACTACTGGTTTGCAGAAATTCCTGCGGGCGCAAATTCAGCTCGCGAATTTCATCGGTAGTAATGCCCTGCCCATAAACCGTGCTCAGAATGCGCTCCGTTTTGCTTTCCATAATCGGCATAATGTCATTGGCGTAAAGTTCGCTAATGGGTTCTCCAATAGCTTCCAGCGAATGATTAATCGCCGCCCATAATTCATCGTGAGTATAGTGTGCATCGCCTGGTGCATAGTAACCCATGACTTCCCACTCAAATTCGGCATTACTGGCCGCTATGGAGCTTTCCACCTCAGGCGAAAACGACAGGTCCGGCCGAGCGCCAATGTTGTATGCATCTACCGACAGGCCAATACAAATCACCAGGTCACCCATCACCGCAGGGTTTCGGTAGAGCGCTTCAAAGGCTGCCCGTTTTACGCCCATCCAGCCGTAAATCATCGGCTTTTGCTGGGCGAAATGGCGCACTTCATGGGGCAGATCTTCACCGTACTTTTCCACCAGCAGCGGCATAGGATCGGCCTCTAACTGGCTTTCCGGTACCCAGACCTCGTATTCCAGACGGTTGTCGGCTTTACCCCGGCTTTTGATGCCATAGGAAAGGTTAACCGGGCGACAAATACTGCGGTCTTCATCCACCCGATGAAAATACTCCGAGCGTAAGCGCTTAATAAAGGGCGCATCCAATCCCGCCAGTGCGGCTGTGGGGTAACGGTAACCACAATCACTTTGCTCAACCAGGGTCAAACCCGGAACGCGCTCGGTTAAGGCGTGCTTTAATCCTTTGAACAACTGGTAGTCAGGCAAAATAATGCTGCGCTCGGGTTCGATGGTAAATCGTTCACCGGTTTCGCTGATAAACTTGGGGGTTTTGCTGAATTCATAATTGCCAAGACCTGACTGCTCGATGGCAAGGTCTCGCAAGCGGGCAATTTCCAAAAACAACGCTTCATGGTTGCGAATATGTTTTAACAGCGGTCGTTCCATCTACTCACTTCTGGATTAATTAAGGCCTGTTAGCCAGTCTGCCAGAAATAACGGGAGAGGTTAAGCACTTAAGTAACGGCCGGAATTGACGCTGCACACGCCACAGCACTGCCATTCAGTAAGCAGTTCAATACAACCGCTAATCGCCACATCCTGCCGACAGGGTTGGGCAAGCATTTTAATTCTGGCTTTGGGCAAACGGCACATCAGTTCAAGCGTTTTGCCGGTATCCGCCGATTCTGTGATCACACCAGACGTATAGCCATAAAGCACACGCATAAGGCCAGCGCGTAGCCGCAGACCTCCGCCCGGGCTCGACTTACTCCAGCTAGCGTGATGCATCAACCCGGCAACATTGCCGCGTAGGCCCGACAGCAAATTGGCCATGGAGGCGGCCTGAATAAATTGATCGTCCACCGCCAGGACAATTTCACCGGGATGGCTTTGCATGTAGCGTTTTAACTCGGGTACCGCCAACCACACACTGCTGGCTCGCAGGGTTTTAACCGATAAATGCGGGTGCGCCGGTAAACGGTGGGGGTGGTGGTCTTGCGTGTTGAGTAGCAGTAACTCCACATGCACGCCACTCATCAATAGCCCTTCAATCAGCTGACTGGTGAGTTCAGCGTCTTCGCAACCGTCACAGTCAGAATACGACGCAAAGACAGCAAGTCGTTCCAGTGAATGTTCTACAGAAAAATACATGCTGACCTCAATATGTCATATTCGCCCCGTATGTTGGTATTAAAGCACAAAGCCTCGCACAATTCATTAACATTTAAATAACATTTATACTGCTTTCCCACAAACATCAGTTTCTTTTTGTCCATATTGCAAAAACCGGCGGCACCAGTGTGCGCGACGTACTGTCACGCTATCGCTGGGACGCCCGCTATGGTATGCCGCAATTTATTGTGAATAAACTAAGTCAGCTCTGCGGGCACAAACTGGGTTGCCGCTTTCCACGCCACAGTAAGGTGATTGCCGCCAAAGAAATGTTACCGGCGGAATATTTCGCCGGGCTGTACAAATTCGCTTTTGTACGTAATCCGTGGGATTTACAGGTGAGTTCCTATCACCATATCAAACGTGAACGCCCCCATCTGGTGGCAGGCTTTGATGACTTTGACAGTTTTATGCGATACAAGCTTAACCCTGATCGCCCCTATCAGTATCACATCGATACGTCCATACAGTTACAATCAGATTACCTTACCGATTTGCATGGCAACCTGTGTATGGATTTTATAGCCAAGTACGAAAACCTGCAGGACGATTTCAATACCCTTTGTGAGCAGCTAAACCTGCCGGCCACCACCCTGCCTCATAAACGCAAAGCCACCGACAGAGAGAGCTACCATGGCTATTACTCAGATGATTTAGCTGAATTAGTGGCACAGCATTTTCAAAAAGACATTCAAATGCTGGGCTACCGCTTTTAACGGTTACGCTGGTGAAGGGTAAGCCTCACCACCTTTTCAATCTCCAGAAATATCAGCAACGCGAAACCAGTGAGCACAATCACCAGGTTGTCGATTAACGTTGGTGAATGCGTACCGAACACGCTTTGCAATACCGGAATGTAGGAGATAGCCAACTGGGCAACCACCACCACACCGACTGCCGACCACACCACTTTTGTGCCTTTCACCCCGGCTAAGGAAATTGAACGCAGGTTCATGGTGCGTACGAAAAACAGGTAAAAAATCTCCAGTCCCACCAACATGTTCATCGCCAGCGTCCGGGCATATTCCACATCGTGTCCGGCTGCAATTGCATACTGGTAGATACCAAATACCGCAATGAAGAACAGTGTGCCCACCAGCATAATCTGCCACACCAAAGCAGGCTGAATAAGTGCCTGTCCACGCGGGCGTGGTGGTTTTTTCATGGTCGCCGCGTCGGTGGGTTCAAAGGCTAACGCCATGCCCAGCGTGACCGCCGTGATCATATTGACCCACAAAATCTGCACCGGCGTAATGGGGTACGGCAACCCCGCCAGTAGCGCAACAATAATGGTCAGCGCTTCACCGGCGTTGGTAGGCAGCGTCCAGCTCACCACTTTTTTAATGTTGGCATACACAGTGCGGCCCTGCTCTACCGCCGCCGCGATAGAGGCAAAATTATCATCGGCCAGCACCACTTCGGCCGCTTCCTTGGCCGCTTCACTGCCTTTCAGACCCATGGCCACCCCAGCGTCGGCACGTTTAAGCGACGGCGCATCATTTACCCCGTCACCGGTCATTGATACGGTGAGTCCTAATGACTGCAGCGCCATTACCAGGCGCAGTTTGTGTTCAGGCGTAGTGCGGGCAAATACGTCAGTATGCTGCACCGCCTCTTTAAGTTGCTCATCACTGAGGGCATCGAGTTGAGAACCGGTGAGCACCTTATCGGTATGCGTTAAGCCCAGCTGTTTGCCAATCGCCTGAGCGGTTACTGCATGGTCACCGGTGATCATTTTGACCTGAATTTTCGCTTTCAGGCAGGTTTGCACGGCGCTAATAGCTTCTTGTCTGGGCGGATCAATAAGTCCTACCAGCCCCAGCAAACACAGCGATTCCTGCAGGTCATCGGCACTCAGCACAGTATGGTCTGCTCGCACGTCGCGGGCGGCTACCGCCAGCACCCGCTGACCTTTTCTGGCCAGCGCCTCAGCTTTGTCCAGCCACGCGGCCAGGTCGACAGGCTGCGCTTCACCCTGGGCCGTTTGTTGCTCCCGGCATAATTTTAACACCAACTCCGGCGCGCCTTTCACCAGTATGGTGCCATGCCCGTTGTGGTCGTGATTGAGGGTTGCCATATACTGAGTGGTTGAATCGAAAGGCAGTACATCTGTACGGCGCCACTGCGCTTTAAAGTCAGCCCCTTCATCAAACGTCGCTTTACTGGCGAAACTCACCAGCGCGGCTTCCATGGGATCGCCCTCGAAACTCCAGTTATCATCACGATGGTGAATTTCGGCGTCGTTACACAGTGCGCAGGCCCTGGCCACCGCCTGCAACAGCGGCTGCTCGGCCGTATGTACCGGTTTATCGTTAGACAATACGTCGCCAATAGGGGCATACCCCTCGCCATCCACGTCATAATCGTTCGCGACGGTCTGAACGCTGACCACCATCATTTCGTTACGGGTAAAGGTCCCGGTTTTATCCGAACAGATAACAGACACAGACCCCAGGGTTTCAATGGCCGGTAACACCCGCACAATGGCGCTGCGTTTAGCCATTGCCTGCACGCCAACCGCCAGGGTAATGGTCAGCACCGCAGGCAGACCTTCCGGAATTGCCGCCACTGATAATCCCACCACAGCGAGAAATAGTTCGGTAAAAGGCTGATTGAGTACCAGGGTGCCAACCAGTAGTAAAATAACGGCAACAGTCAGGATAAAGCCGGTGATCCACTTGGCCAGCACGTCCATTTGTTCTACCAGCGGCGTGGTAAGCTTCTGCACGCCGGATAACAACCCACCAATCCGGCCAATTTCAGTGTTAGCGCCTGTAGCAACCACAACCCCCTTAGCCTGCCCGGCTGTAACGTTGGTGCCGCTGAACGCCATGCATTGTCGGTCACCCAGCGCTGCGCCCTCTTCGACAGCATTGGTGCCCTTTTCTACCGGCAGAGACTCACCGGTGAGCAAACTTTCCTGAATAGCCAGGCTGTGGCTGCTGAGCAAGCGAATATCGGCAGGTACTTTATCACCCGCTTCCAGCAGTACTACGTCACCGGGCACCAGTTCCTCACCCGCCACCGTCCGACGCTTACCATTGCGGATCACCGCCGCTTTTAAGGCCAGCATCTGACGAATAGAATCCATCGCTTTTTCTGCTTTACCTTCCTGCATAACCCCAATGATGGCGTTAACAATAACCACCGCAAAAATCACCGCGGTATCGATCCAGTGTTGCAAAAAGGCGGTAAGGATACCGGCTACCATCAGCACAATAACCAACAGGTTAGCAAATTGCTTTAAGAATCTTGTCAGCCCGCTGGCCTGAGGGGCTTCGGGTAACTTGTTAGGGCCACAGGTCGATAGTCGCTGGCTCACCTGTTCCTGGCTCAGGCCGTCAGGACTTGCTTCAAGCTGGGTAATCGCCTCGTCGGAGGAAAGGGCGTGCCATTTGGATTGCTGTACATCGGTCATGATTACTCCCGTATACGTAAGTCTCAGGCAGTACGAAGCAGGGGCGAAATTTCAGGTTCACGACGCCTGCATGCCATCTAATAGTATAGATACCGTACAAAGATTACGTGCAGAAGACACTGATTTGCATCAAAGAGGAGACTAAGGCGTGCACTTACCTCCTGTAATAACAACCTTAGTTTCAGTCGGTTCAGATATGCAGCGTTGCACCATGCTGAGAAAATATTGTGCGGACTTTATCCAGTTCATCCGGTGAAGTCTGTTTCAGAAAGGTACTCAGCGATCGGAACAACTCTAGCGCCTGACTCCCGGCAGCGGTGAACTCAATCATCTTTACCCCTTCCGCGCACGATTGAAAGGCATGAACCTGATTTTCCGGAATGTAAACCATGGCGCCGGCGCCGCAGTGATAGCCATCTTCATTCAACATGAAATCCACGGCCCCGCTTATCACATAAAAAGTTTCAGACCAGGGATGGCTGTGGGGAGGCGGGCCAAACCCTGAACCGGTACTTTCCTGTACCGTCACCGATTGTTCATCGCCGTTGCGATGATCGCTCATAACGTTTATCAGGCCGCCGAGCAGCTCGATAGTTTCAAGTGGTGCAGTGTCCTGCAGAACAATTGCCCTGTGCATAGCATTACCTCTTTTCACCCACTTGCGGCATAAGGCTGAATGAGCTTGCCGCTGACTAATGGTAAAGACCTGAGTGCGATGACCTGACTAGCGGGGCACCAGACTTAAGTCATAACACGGAAGCGTCGATAACCAATCACGAAAAACGCTAACAGTAACAACGAGCTGACAGCCGGCGCATTCACCTGATTGGCTACTGCCACCACCAACACCGGTAAGACTTCAATGAAGAACCCGGCACTATCAAACTGAATCAAAGGGCTGCCCATTAAGGTGGCCACTTCGCTGCTGCTTAAATCTGTACCGCCATTTAAAAACGCATCCATCAGATTTTCATTGCCACTGTTATGGCCTAAGCCCAGGTTGTGACCCAGCTCATGAGCAAGCAATTCGGCATTAAACAGACTATCGGCATAGGCAGACTCAACCACAAAGTCATTCCCCGGCGTTTCGCCACAGCCCACATAAAAAATAAAGTTGTTCCCGCACCAGGTGATATCGTCGAGAAACCAGAAATTCACTGTCGTTGCGCTGCCGTAATGGGCCGACGTCAGGGTATCCCACTTAATTGCGGAGTCCAGTGTAAGCAAGCCAGGGGCAACGTGCTCAATGGCCGTGCTCAGCCTAATATCAACCGGTGTATTCAAAAAGCTGGCCTGGGAATAAATAGCATCCATTCCTGCTTCATCGATGGTGATGTAAGCAGCCTGAGTGATGCCGCTCCAGCCCAATAAAAAAAGTATAAAATACCGTCGCAGTGTCTGTTTTAGTGAAGTGGTATTTAGCAACATGTCCGGTCCTTCTGATAGAGGAGATGATTAACGAATTCCAGACTACTCACCACTCAGGTTCAGGAATAATGGTGCGGTGCACCCAATAAACGCTAAGTATAGTGAATAAATTTAAAAACGAGATGAATGGTTAAAAATAGCTCGCCACAAGGGTCTCTGTGGGCGCACAAGAGCTCAGGTTTTCTGCCGTTGGGCAGCAAGATACTTGTAAAGGGTGGATTCACCAATATTGAGCTGTTGGGCAACGTCTTTTTTCTTCATGCCTTTGGCAATCAACTTATTGGCTTTGTTTATAATGGTCGAGGGCAGGGCTTTACGGCCTTTATACTTGCCTTTAGCTCTGGCCCTGGCAATGCCTATTGCCTGCCTGTCGGTAAGCAGATCCTTATCCATTTGGGCCGCGCTGGCAATCAGCGCATAAATATTCAGTGCCGGACCAGCCGATGATTCCAGGTTATCAACTATCAGCATAACACCTTGCTGTTCAAGCTCTGCACAAGTGGCTGCCACGGCTCGAATGCTGCGGCCCAGCCTGGACACATCATGAATAATCAGCCGATCGCCACGCTTTAGCCGCTTTAATAGTCGGCTGAGCTTGGGTTTTGCGCCAGGATCAACATTCGGTTCGCGCACAACAATATCATAGGGATATTTATTGATTAACGCCTGAGCCTGCTCATCAATATCCTGCTTTTCGGTACTACTGCCAACGTATAAATAGGTGGTCACGCGCGGTTTCTGATTCCAATGGTTATGATCAAAATGATAGTAAAATCAGCATTGAATACAAGCGTTAAAACATCCGACCTGACAATTAGTCGATTTTCACCCTGCCTTGACCGTTGCCACACTACGCTTTGCATCACATACTAGAGCAACAGACTCAAAGGACCCGGACTGTGGCAAAATCAATTTCCGTTTTATTAATCGAGGATAACCTGGCTATTGCCCGACAGATTGTTGATTTTCTGGAAGGACATACCTGGCAGGTCGATTTTGCAGCCACCGGCAAACAAGGTGTCCAACAGGCGTTGAGCGGTCGGTTTGATGTCATTATCCTCGATTTAAACCTGCCTGACATAGACGGCCTGGAAGTGTGTAAACGGGTAAAGTCAGAAGCCGCCACAGTGGTACCAATCCTTATGCTGACCGCACGTGATGCGTTTACCGATAAAGCCAAAGGGTTTGGCCAGGGCGCCGACGATTACCTCACCAAGCCTTTCGATTTACGCGAACTGGCCCTGCGCTGTGAAGCCTTAGCGCGGCGCCCACAATTACATACCGACACCCAGGTCGCTGAGGGTAACCTGACCATGGATACCCGGGCCATGACCGTTAACTGGCAGGCCACTGCCATCCCGGTGACCGGCATAGGTTTTAAAATACTGCATAAATTACTCTGCGATTACCCTTACCCGGTGAGCCGCTCAGACCTGATAAGCCATATCTGGGCCGACGATCCGCCCGAGAGCAATGCGCTTAAATCGCACATGTACACATTACGCAAAGCCCTGGAGCAAGCCAGTGGTAAAGCATTACTGCACACCATCAGCAATGTGGGCTATCAGCTTAAGGGACTGGATGATAATGAAGTGTAAGGGCATCCAGGCGCAGCTGTTTATTGCCTTTGGTACGCTGGTGCTGATTATCGGGTTATTTTATACCCGCCTGAGTATGCTGTTTATCGAAGTCACCCAGGATATTGTTGCCTCTCATTTACTGGCTATGGAGATCACGCAGCTTGAAAGCCGCTGGGCCGACCATAATCAGCTAAGTGCCCTGTCCCCCTCTTCAACAGCGTTCAGCATTATTGAAACGGAAAGCGACCTGCCAGGCCCGCTCACACCCAGCACCTACGGCGACCACGTGTTTACCGTTGCTAATCGGGAAGCCGTTTATTACCAACCGTTTTTACAGCCGGATATCCCGGCCCGAGGCGTAATGGTAAAGGCCAGTGAGCTCATGCCACTGGCTGACTTTGCCACCATTTACCGTGTTTTTCTGCTCAGCGTGTCGGCCGCGGCGCTGATCCTTGCCATTCTCAGCACCTGGTTTCTGGCCTCACGGCTGGCCAAGCCCATACAGCGCCTTTCCGCTTCTATTCAACAGCAGTCTCCCGACACGCCTTGCCAGATTAGCGGCGAAAACCGTCAGGACGAAATAGGCGAACTGGCCCAGTCGTTCAGGAATACTTATTCTGAATTGCAGGAAGCCTGGCAACGGGAGCGGGATTTTACCCGCGATGTCAGCCATGAACTGCGCACCCCCATTACGCTGCTCAAAAACACCCTGGCGATTAATCAGAACCTGATTAGCGACCCATCTGAGCGGCACCTGATTGAACAGGCTACCAATACACTGCAACAAACCGTAGAAGTCCTGCTGGCGCTGGCTCGTAAAGAAAATCTGCAATTTAGCGAGGTTAAATTACTGCCTGTTCTCGAAAAGCAACTGCTGGCCCTTTACCAGATTTACCCCGACCAGGACTTTAATGCAGACATTGAATTGCCGGCTAACTTCACTCTGCCGGGCAATACCTACCTAATCACATTATTGTGCCAGAACCTGATTAACAATGGCTTTTATCACGGTGGTGGCGGTATGCGGATCTATTTGCAACAAACCCGGCTGGTGTTTGAAAACCCGCTCACAGATGCGCCCGCGCGGCCCTATTATCAGGGCTTAGGTCATGGCCAGTATTTGGTGCAGCGCATTGCGTCGGTGATGCACTGGCAAGTTAGTATTGAGCAATCTGCCACGCATTATCGTGTGTTGCTAAGCTGGTAAAACAGGTACTTTCTGCTTTATCAGTAAGCCTCCAAGCCAGCAAAACCAGCCGATTTGTAACAACCCAAACACACCGCCCGCAGCGGCCAGTGGCGGGTACAGGGTTAACATACCAATCACGCCCGTTAAGGCGCCCGCCCCACTCAGCACCCGCGGTACACTGCGCTGGAAATGTAAACTACCATTAATCACCAGCATCCAGATGCCGCCAATCCATTCCACGCCGTCGCCAAGGCCGGTTTGAATAGCCAGGATTGCCGGCCAGGTTTCATCGATTTGGGCGGGTGACAACTGGGTGAGGTATTCAATAGTGAGTACTGAAATAAAGCCGATGGCAAACACATAGGCGGCCCAGACATAACCAATAAGCGCGCCCATCAGTTGCCACTGACCGGTTTCTTCACCAGCAGGGCGGTAGAGGCTGCGATTGAGCAACAGCAGCGCCATGCCAAACACCACAAAAATAATAAAGTACCAGCTCTGGATCAGGCGGGGTTGGGAGAGGATTGCCTGAAGTCGCTGTTCGCCATCAATATTAATGTCCGGCATGATAAACAGGATCATGGTAAAACCGATGATATAACACAGCGCACAGACTACTGCGGCAAGACCGCCAAGCTGCAAGCGAGTTTTCATTCAGGCTCCGTCCGAAAGTAATATGGAAAGCATCAGCTTACCATTTTACCCGCCCTGCCAATACTCGCCGGCGACCTGTTCAGGTGCTTAATTTGTAACAGTTTATCTAAAGCGAACGTGATTGCGATTAAGCTCACTGATGGTGCTGCAGCCCATCAGGCGCATATCCCGCTCAATTTCCGCCACCATAAGCTGCATAGCCCGTTCTACACCCGGTTGACCGGCTGCAGCCAGGGCATAAAGATAGTAGCGACCCAGGCCAACGGCTTTTGCTCCCAGCGCCAGTGCTTTGAGTACGTGAGTACCGCGCTGCACGCCACTATCGAAAATCACATCAATGTTGTCGCCAACGGCATCGACTATTTCGGCCAGATGATCAAATGAGCTGCGTGAACCGTCCAACTGGCGGCCACCGTGGTTGGAAATAACGATGCCCGTACAGCCAATATCCACCGCACGGCGCGCATCATCGGCGCTCATGATCCCTTTTAAGCAGAACTGGCCATCCCAGAATTTAACCATCTCTTCCACGTCTTTCCAGTTCATGGAAGGATCGAGCATATTGGTAAAGTAATCGCCGATAGAGCTGCTGCCACCGCCCATATCAATGTGCGCCTCTAGCTGCGGCAACGAGAACTTCTCGTGGGTAACGTAGTTAATGCCCCAGGCCGGCTTGGTCGCAAACTGCCATAAGCCGGCCAGGTTGAGCTTAAACGGAATGGAAAAACCGGTTCTGAGATCCCGTTCACGGTTGCCACCGGTAATGGAGTCCACGGTTAGCATCATAACTTCAATATTGGATTCTTTGGCCCGTTCCATCATGGCCCGGTTTAAGCCTCTGTCTTTATGAAAATAGAACTGATAAACCTGAGGGGTATCATACTGCCTGGCAATCTCTTCCATACTGACCGTACCCAGTGACGACACGCCAAACATTGTGCCGAACTTTTCCGCAGCGGCGGCAACGGCACGTTCTCCCTGATGATGGAACAGGCGCTGCAAGGCGGTGGGTGATAAATACACCGGCAGATCGAGCTTCTGACCCATCACTTCCACACTCAGGTCAACGTCCTTCACACCGGTTAACACCCGGGGGATCAGATCACATTCTCTGAACGCCGCGCTGTTGCGCCGTAGTGTGGTTTCGTCGTCGGCACCGCCATCGATATAGTTGAATATGGGGCCAGGCAGTCGCTTTTTGGCGAGCTTTCTGAAATCGTGAAAATTAAAACATTGGTTCAATCGCATTAACGGATCCCCTTTTCAAATAACGCGAAGGTGCTGACTTTGGTTGTTGCGGATACGAACAGTTTAAAGGATACCGGAAAATTTTACGCGTGCGGCAGTATGCGCCTAATGTCGCAGTGAAACCGTTGAATAACCGCAGAAAAAGAGCCTGACTGCCGCGCCGTTGGGTTAACATGACAGTCAAGCTGGCTTGGAAAACCGGTTACACAATACCCGAGCCGGTAGCATTGGGATCCCGTGGGCGCAGCGCAGCCATTTTGCTGCGATAACCACTGCTGCGATACACTGCCAGCGGGTTGATTGCGGCGCCTTTACGGTAACGGGCCATCGCCAGTATTGGCGACACATCAAGGTTGAAGGCGTTCTTTAGTTCCAGTGACGCCATTAGCGCGTCATTTTCTTCCTGATAGCCGTAGAGTGCCTCACGATTAACCAGTAATGCTTTGATATAAGAACGTTGCACTTCAATAGCGGAGTTAATCAGGCTTTCGGCCGGATCGGTAACGTTGTGTGACTGGTCGAGCATATAAGCCGGATTAAATTCCTGCTCCTGACGGTACTCGGCATCCACCAGCTCATTGAAAATAAGGAACTGCTGATACGGATGTAGCGAGCCACTGTCGAGATCATCGTCGCCGTATTTGCTGTCGTTAAAATGAAAGCCACCTAACTTCTTAAACTGAATAAGACGCGACACAATCATCTCGATGTTGGTGTTCGGTGCATGATGGCCAAGATCGACCAGCGACTTACACTTAGGCCCCAGTTGCATAGCGGCCAGAATGTTTGAGCCCCAGTCCTGGATAATGGTGGAGTAAAATGCCGGCTCAAACATTTTATGTTCGATGTGCATTTCCCAGTCGTCCGGTAGCCCTTTGTAGATCTGCTCCATGCTGGCCAGATAGCGTTCAAAGGCACGTTGAAAATGCTGCTGCCCGGGATGATTTGAGCCATCGCCTACCCACACTGTGAGGCTTTTCGCACCAAGCTGCTGGCCGTAACCAATACAGTCAAGATTATGCTGAATAGCCAGTTCACGGGCGGCTTTGCTGGTGTTACTTAAACTGCCGTATTTATAAGAATGCGCCTGACCCGGCTGATCCTGAAAGGTATTGGAGTTAACCGACACCCACTTGATGCCATACGCGTCGGCAGTTTGTTTGAGCTCGCTAAAGTCATCCACTTTGTCCCACGGAAAATGCGGTGACACGCTGTCGGTACAACCGGAAAGTTCGTTGATTACGGCACAATCTTCCAGCTTCTCATAGATGTTACGCGGTTCGCCCGTGCCAGGAAAACGTGCAAAACGGGTACCGCCGGTGCCAGTGCCCCAGGAAGGCACCGCAATCTGAAACGCTGCCGCTGAACGGGTGATAGTGTCGATATCAATGTTCTGCCGGGCCAGCTTTTCGCCCAGCGCGGCGTAGTCTGTTTCAAGCTCGGTGAGTAATTGCTGATTTTCGTTGTTAATCAGTGCTTCGTCGATTCGTCTTAACATAGTCGTTAACTCCTAGCGCAAGAAGGCTTCGTGCAGACCACCGTCTACACTGATCACCTGCCCGGTGGTTTTACTTAACTGCCCCGAAATCAGCAGGTAGGCTGCTTCGGCCTGATCGTCCGGCGTAATGGGTTGCTTAGTGAGAGTCCGCTGGGCATAAAACTCAGCGAGTTTGTTACGTAATGCTTCGGTAGACTCATCATTGCTAAACGCAATGCTGTATTTGGTCAGCGAGGAAATGACTCTGTCGCGGGGGAACATGTTGCTGCCCTGCACTACCGTTGCTGGTGCCAGCGCATTAACGTTGATCAGCGGAGACAGCGTAACGGCCAGTTCGCGAACCAGATGGTTGGCGGCGGCTTTACTGGTATCGTAGGCCAGAGAACCTTTTTTCGAGACTGCACCGTTAACACTGGTGGTAAGCACCATAGCGCCTTTAAGGCCCTGGCGTTGCCAGATCTTCTGCGCTTCAGAGGCCACTACATAACCGCCTTTAACATTCACGCCAAAGCTCAGGTCGAAGATTTGGTCGTTCTTGGCCATATCCGCCCCTTCGGCTACAAACACCCCAGCGGTAACAATCACTTTATCGATGCCACCGTAAGCAAGCAGCACCTTTGAGAATAGGGCTTCAACGGTGTCCCGTTGAGTAATATCAACCTGCAGTGCGATAGCCGGACCACAGGCGGAGATGCCAGAGCCTGCTACGCCAATGCCCTGACCATAAATCTCAGTTAGCTCGGCGGCTGTGCTTTCTGCACTGCTATAATTTAAGTCTGCGCACACGACATGGGCGCCTTCCCTGGCCACGCGATGGGCCGTCGCTTTGCCAATACCATCACCGGCACCAATGACCACTACAACGTCTCGCGCCAGCGACTTTTCAGCCGGCATACGCTGTAACTTGGCTTCTTCAAGTGCCCAGTATTCAATATCAAAGGCTTCCTGTACTGGCAGCGCGGTATATTCTGAGATGGCCTCAGCGCCACGCATTACCTCAATGGCACAGTTGTAAAACTCTGCCGTTACCCGCGATTCACTTTTGTTTTTCCCCCAGGCAATCATGCCAATACCAGGTATAAGAATGACCGTTGGGCTGGGGTCGCGCATGGCCGGAGAATCGTCGTGTTTGCAGCTTTCATAATACGCAATGTAGTCTTCGCGATACTGCTGCAGGCCCGCTTTAAACTTGTCGATTAACTGGTCGAAATCGTCGTGCTGTGGGTCGAAGTCGACCAACAACGGCTTAATTTTGGTGCGCAGGAAATGATCCGGACAGGAGGTGCCCAGCGCGGCCAGTCTTGGCGCATCCGCACTGTTGACAAAACGTAAGGTGGCTTCGTCGGTTTGTACCGTAGCGATAAATTTAACTTTGGTGGAAATCATGCCCCGGGCAACCGGCAGAAATTCCGTTAACAAGCGTGTACGACTGCTCTCATCGAGCGGCGCGTATTTCTGACCACCAAAGGTCATGTCACCTTTATCGTGTTGTTCGATATAGCGGGCGGCCGTTTCAATCACCCATAACGAGGTTTCATAACAGCTTTTACTCTCGCCTGCCCAGTTAGTATGGCCGTGCTGGCCGAGCAGAATACCCACAATATCCGGGTTCTCAGCGTAAGTGTCTTCACACAGTCTGGCCGCTTCCCAGCCAGGACGCATCCACGGGACATAAGCCAGTTTGCCGCCCCAAATTGTGTCGGTCAGGGCTTTTTGATCTTTACACGATGCCACCGAAATCACCGCATTGGGATGCAGGTGATCAACGTGCTTTTCGTTAATCATGGAATGCAGAGGCGTATCAATCGATGAGGCACGCGGATTCAGGCAAAAGTTGCAGTGCTTAAACATGCCCACCATGCGATCTTCACCGGCAGACTTATAGCCTTTATCCGGATAGGCCTGATAAACCTCATCCAGCGCCTGCAGCTTAGCTTCATACAGTGACGAGAAGTTTTCTTTTGTGGAAGTACGCAAATCGCCGCCGGAACCTTTTACCCACAACACTTCAACCTGCTCGCCGGTGAGTGGGTCAGCTTCCATTAACTTTGCCGAGGTGTTGCCTCCCCCGGTATTTGTGATGCGCTGATCCTCGCCCAGCTTATTTGAACGGTAGACCAGATTATCGACGGGACTTAGCTCGTCGGCGATGTGATCTTCCCATAAATACTTTACGTGCTGATATTCATCCGGCTGATACGGCATAACAGTGTCCTGTGAAATCAAAAAATCGAATTTGGCTTTATATTGCATTTAAGCATCAATATAAAAATCAATATACATCCATACCAATCTATGTCAATCAAATTCAATCATAAAGTAACAAATTAGTTACATTAATTTTAAGTATAGGGGCAATAAAAGAGAGTAGAGGGAACAGACAGGCATAAAAAAGCCGGCAAAGCCGGCTCTGTTAGCATGTGAATAAGGGACGCCAAAAGGGTTTAGCCGCAGGCTTCGACCACCACAACTTTAACATCGTGCTCGCGAATTTTATCCAGCGCCTTTGGATCGGCATTGCTGTCGGTAATAATAGTGTCCACAGCATCGAGCCCACAGAAAATCAGGTTACCCTTAATGCCTATTTTACTGCTATCAACCAGGACAATCAGTTTGTCAGCACGCTTTCTGAGTTTTTGTTCGGCCAGTATTAATAGTGGATCGGTTTCCATAACGCCGAACTCACTGACCCCGGGCGAGCCCATAAACATCTTACTGCCACGATAGTTTTGCGTGGTATCGTTTTCAAAAGAACTGAGAATAATACTCTGCTTACGGTACACCTCGCCGCCAGGCAAGGTGACCTGATTCTGGCTGTTTTCCAGCAGTTCATGGGCCAGAACAAAGGAATTAGTGAGAATGTTCATCCGCCTTTCGGCCAGAAATTCTGACATCATAAAGGTTGAAGAGCCGCCGTTAATTATAATAGCTTCACCGTCTTCACAAAGTTCGGTAGCGGCTTTGGCAATCATGCGCTTGGTGTCGGTATTACGCTCTCTGTCGACTAAAAAGGCATTACCGGAAATCTTGATATTGGAAACAGCGCGATCGTCCAGCACCTGAGCTCCGCCGCGGATTTTCTTGATTTTTCTGGCATCCGCCAGCTTATTTAAATCACGGCGAATGGTGGCTTCAGAAGAATCCAGCTGGCTACACAGGTCTCTCACACTGACAAAAGTACTTTCATCCAGAATGTCCAGAATCAGCTGATGGCGCTGCTTTTCAAGCATTATACTGCCCTTGTATTCGTTATTGTTCAGGGAGTTAATATAGTCACCTATTTGATCACAATCAATCATCACGGCCAAATTATGATTGATTGTGATGATTCTTTACGACTAGTGCTGAACCGCTTTGGTGGCAATAGCGTGATACCACTGCGCCCTATACTGCGCCAACTGACTAAAAGTAGCCGGTGAACAAGGTACCAAGTCGGTAACCTGTTGCTGCCTGTGGTTAAAGTGCATTAGCGCCGCGGCGCCCATCACTGTACCAGTGTTATCGGACGACAGCATAACCGACTGATGCGGCCGCAGCTGAGCAACCAGTTGGCACAATACCGGGTTCTTCAAGAATGCCCCCTCAATATAAACCGGCCCGTTGGCATTCAGATCATTGAGGCGCTGATCGATCATTAGTGCGCAATACAGAGTGGCAATAGCCTGGGGGGACGGCGGCTTTGCCGGGCACAGTAAAGCCGGTTCAGCATGCCCAAAGGGACCATTGCCGTGACTGAAGTCAGGGGTGACCATCCAGTGCTCATCAATAGCCTGTTGAATAGCAGCAGGCTCGGCATGCATGCTGATATCTCCTCCCAGCAACTGACAAATGGTTTCATACTCGCGCCCGCCCATAAACCGCGCACAGTTTACCGGCCGACCCAATACATCCACATTGGCCAGCGTGTCCCGGGCCGCTTTCAGGTTATTTACCGGCCGGTTCGTTTGCATAATAATGGTCCAGGTTCCCGAGGAAATGACATTCAGCGTCTGATTACTGTCATTATCGGCTGGCAGATACCGCAGTAGGCTGGCATTACTATCGTGGATCCCGGCAAAAATTCTACAGGTCTCTGATAGCCCCGTTTGCTGCGCTACCGGCTTACTCACACAGCCCAGTTCATCCCAGGCATTTTTTAGCGGCGCAAAGTACCTGCGCCAATTGCAGTGGTCTGCCAGAGCAGAATAGTCCTGCTGCTGCGGTTGCCATAAGTCGGTATGGCAACCTAAAGATGTGACTTCACTGGCCGGTTCGCCGCCCAGCCGCCATGCCCAGTACTGCGGGTACATGAAAATATGGGTAGCGCTGGCAAACTCCTTCGCAAAGGTCTGCTCCAGCCAGAACAGTTGACGCCCCAGATTAAGCCCTGCGGGAAGTTGCGGTGACAGCGTTTCAGAAAAGTCGGGGCGAACACGGGCATAGCTTTCTTCACACTCTTCCACGCCAGCGAACTCATAGTCGACTACCGGAAGGACCAGCGCTTTATTCCGGTCTGTTGCATTGCCATCTATCAATGCGGCAGTCGCGCCATGGGTGGTAACAACCACAGCCGCTATATCGGATGTGCGAGGATAAGCACTCAACGTGGAACAAAGCCAATGCCAGATCCCATCGGTGTCGGCATGGGGATAAAGCCCCTCCCGCGGTGCATTTTTGTTGGTAAAACAGGCCTGTTGCTGACCGTTTTCAAGCACCAGCAGCTTAATATGCGTTTTACCAATATCCAGAACGGCGCTCAGCATTAAGACTCCCAACGGACAAAGCCGATACAACTACACAAGCAAAGACAGCCCGAACAGACTACCTTCTGTTAACAATACTGAAACAAATTACACAAAAAATCACTTTCAATCAATATCAATCACAAAGAAAGGCAGATTTAACATTTAGAAATGTTGGCGACGTGACACAACTCATTCTTAGTTATGTAAAAGCGTGCCTCTGTTTCCCGGGTGATACGGTAGCGCTTACCTGAAGCTGCTATAGTTAATCTAAGGCGAGTTGTATTCACAAATACAGGGCTTACCTAACCAGCCCTGGTTCAAAGGAAGAACATGCGAGATAAAGAAAAGATAGCCATTTTCATTGATGCCGATAATGCCCCCGCAGTAAAGATTGATACGGTTTTATCAGAACTCGCCAAGCATGGTGTGGTGAATATCAGAAAAGCCTACGGAAACTGGAAAAATCAGAACTTAAAAACGTGGGAAGAGCTGCTTCACGAATACGCCATACAGCCTGTACAGCAATTTGATTTAACCAAAGGCAAAAACGCCACAGACATAGCACTGGTGATCGATGTCATGGATGTCCTCTATACAAAAGACGTTGATGTTATTTGTTTAGTCTCATCAGACTGTGATTTTACTCCCCTGGTAACCCGATGCCTCGCAGAAGGAAAATTTGTAGTCGGTTTTGGTGAGCGTAAAGCACCAAAGCCTTTCGTTAACAGCTGTTCCCGATTTCTTTATCTAGACAAAGAAAGTGATCCGGATGCTGAAGCTACGGTTCAAACACAACATCAAAAATTAAAAAGTGATACCAAATTAATGAATCTGCTCAGGCAGGCCGTTGATGCGGTAAGCGAGGAAAACGGCTGGGCACAGTTGGGTCTCATCGGCAATCACATCTCCAATCATACTTCATTCGATCAACGAAATTACGGCTTCAAAAAACTCAGTGACTTGTTCATGGCCATTGATTTATTCGAACACAAAAAATCCAAAAGCGGCTTACTTTGGATTCGTGACAAAAAGAAAGCGAAAGAGTCTTCAAAATTAATAAAGGGCGGGCACACCATTGGGTCCTGACGGTGTGCCCGGGGCTAACAATCAGCCAATGCCAAGTTCTTTTAACTTTTTATCCAGGCCCGGATACACACGGCGCGCATTACCGGAATACACTTGTTTACGTTGCTCGTCGCTGAGGTCGAGCGCGTCGATATAGCGTTTGGTGTCGTCAAAGTAGTAGCCGGTTTCCGGGTCGATGCCGCGTACCGCTCCAATCATTTCTGAGCCGAACAGGATATTATCGAGATCAATAACTTCAAATAGCAGGTTGATGCCCGGCTGGTGATAAACACAGGTATCGAAGAACACGTTTTTCATCATGTGTTCACGCAGTGGTGGTTGGTTGAGCATATCGGCGAGGCCGCGGTAACGCCCCCAGTGGTATGGCACCGCACCACCACCGTGAGGGATTATAAAGCGCAGCTCCGGAAAATCCTTGAACAGGTTCCCCTGAAGCAACTGCATAAAGGCCGTGGTATCGGCATTCATATAGTGTGCGCCCGTGGCATGGAAATTCTCGTTACATGAGCCCGACACATGGACCATAGCCGGGACATCCAGCTCTACCATCTTTTCATAGAAGGGATACCAGCTTTTGTCAGTCAATGGTTTGGATGTCCAGTGACCGCCGGAAGGGTCCGGGTTAAGGTTACAGCCCACAAAGCCCAGTTCGTTAACGCACCGCTCCAGTTCTGCGACGGAGTTTTTAATCGGTACGCCCGGTGACTGGGGTAACTGACACACGCCAATAAAGTGCTGAGGGTACAGATCAACCACCCTTTTGATCAGGTCGTTGCAGGCGCTTGTCCATTGCTTTGAAACTGCTTCATTGCCAACATGGTGAGCCATGGCTGACGCCCGGGGTGAGAAAATGGTCATATCGGAACCACGTTCAATTAACAAACGCAGTTGGTTTTTTTCAATGCTTTCCTGAATCTGCTCATCACTAATATGAGGCACTTCGGGTAGCGCCTTACCATCCTGATAAGCTTTTAACTGCGCGTCGCGGAACAACTGAAGGGGTTCCGGCGCCGTAGTGTAATGGCCATGGCAATCAATAATCATAAGTGGTGCCTTTTTCTGTACTAATAAAATTAATCTCAGGCGAATGCTGCATCAGGGATCATGACTTCTCCCCGCATCAACAAACGCGCGGTGCGAAGCAGTGCTGCGCGTCGAATGTGTAACGTCGTCACCGACTCAGCCCCTTCCACCTCCATGGCTACAGTGAACTGCCCGGTGGGGTGCTCGATATTCAGTGCGCTGTAGTCATTATTGTTGCCAAGGTAGCGATTACCCACCGCCCCGTTAATAACACAGGCCGTGGCAACGCTGACCGAGCCTAATACGCCAATAGCATCGTGTACGCGATGGGGGATAAACGACCGCGTATTCAGTAAGCCCCCCTTCACCGGTGACGACACCAGAGTCATTTTCGGTACGGTTTTACCACTAACATCACCCAGGTTCATTTTCTCGCCAGCCTGCAACCGGATGGCTTCCACCTTGTCTTTCAGTGCGCTATTGGCTTCCAGTTGTTGCGGGGTTTCATTACCCTGTATAGCGAAGTCCTGTGCTTCCATCATCACTACCGGCATACCGTTGTCTATACAGGTTACCGTGATCCCTTCAAAGGTATCGGTAACGTTGCCGGTGGGCAGTAAAGCGCCGCAACTTGACCCGGCGATATCCAGAAAATCAATCAATACCGGCGCTGCCCCACCGGGAACACCGTCGATTTCAGCATCCCCCTCGTATACGGACTTACCTTCTCTTACCTGTACCTGTGCAACCGCCAGGGCGCCGGTATTAACCATGTGAATCCGCACATCTGTAACGCCCTCTGTGGCCATCACTAATCCTTCATCAATGGCAAACGGACCTACGCCGGCCAGAATATTGCCGCAATTCTGCGCATCACTGATCACGGCCTTATCAACCACCACCTGTAAGAATAAATAGTCCACATCGGCGTCATCACGGGTCGACGGGCTGACAATAGCCACTTTGCTGGTAAGCGGGTGAGCACCGCCTACGCCGTCAATCTGACGGCTGTCGGGCGAGCCCATGGCGGCCAGCAAAACCTTATCGCGAGCAGCGCTGTCTGCAGGCAGATCCTTGGCCTGGAAGTAAAGCCCTTTGGACGTACCGCCACGCATCAAACTGCAGGGGATGGCTTTCACGCTTTTTTACCGCCGTTATGGTCTTCATAGGTCACGTAACGCAGGCCTTTTTCAGCCAGGCGTTCGCGCATGTTGTAGATATCCAGGCCGAGTTCGCCATTGGCTAGCCGAACCCGCTTTGACTCTTCGTTAGCGACTCGTTTGAGTACTTTTTCATGTACCTCATCGGCTTCCTCGCGGGCAACCACCACGACACCGTCTTCATCGGCAACCACCATATCACCGGGATTAACCAGCGCACCGGCACAAACTACCGGCACATTCACACTGGCGATGGTCTCTTTAACCGTACCCTGTGAATAAATAGCTTTCGACCATACCGGAAAGCCCATGTCCTCGAGAGTGGCGGTATCTCTTACGCCACCGGCAATCACCAGGCCCTGCACACCACGAGCCTTAAGGGAGGTCGCCAGCAAATCGCCAAAAAAGCCATCAATGCACGGACTGGTTGGTACCACCACCAGCACGTCGCCGGCCTGACACTGCTCAACTGCCACATGAATCATCCAGTTATCGCCCGGCGCCACCTGACAGGTAACGGCAGGCCCGGCAATTTTGGCCGGCTTGTAAATGGGCGTCATGTATTCTGCCATCAGCCCTTTACGGCCCTGCGCTTCATGGACTGTCGCGGCTTCGGCACCGGCATAATTTTCAATTGTTTGCTTTGATGGGCGGGGACACCCGGTAACACATACCGCCATAACTGCCTCAGTGAGTTTCATTTTCGATTAAGCTGAGTATGCGCCTGGTCACGCTTAAATTCCGTTTAGAAAGATGTAAAAGTCCATTAGGATTTTCTATAATGACAAAAAACACTAAAGAGACATGCTGTGCAATTTAATATTCGACATCTGTTCTGCGCTCTTGAAATTCGCAAGCATGCTAACCTCTCCGAGGCAGCCAGACACGTTCATCTGACCCAGTCAGCACTGACGCAAAGTATTCGAAAACTGGAAAAGTCTATTGGTGTGGCGTTATTTACCCGCGCCACTACCGGAATGTTTGTCACCCCGGAAGGCGACTTATTTCTGCGCCGTTTCGAACGCGGGTTCGCGTTCATTGAATACTTTGCCAATACCTTATTTAATGCCGATCGCACCGCCCGGCTTATCTTCTTACGGGGCATTGGCGCGCGCCAGCTGGCAGCCTTAATTCAGGTGGTTGAACATCAAAGCTACACGGCAGCATCCCGGGTGATGGGGTTAACCCAGCCTACCCTGCACCGCACCATAAAAGAGCTGGAAACCTTGTGCGGGCAAAGTTTGTTTAACCGCTCTCCGACCGGCGTAGAGGCCACCTGGCGGGCACGTCAATTAAGCCGTCTGGCCGGCCTCTACTTTGCCGAACTGCAACAGGGACTGGATGAACTGCAGGAACTGGCCGGTTCTGGTCACGGCTCACTTAAGATTGGCAGTTTGCCCTTAACCCGAACCCGTATTATTCCCAACGCGGTTCTCAGGCTCACCGAACTGGCGCCGCAAGCGCATATCAGTATTGTAGATGGCCCCTATGAAGAACAGTTGCACGCCCTGTTGCACGGGCAGATTGATATTCTGGTTGGCGCACTGCGCTTCCCGCCGCTGAGTGACGAAATCACGCAGCATCATCTGTTCGATGACAATTTATCCCTGGTATTTCGCCACGGCCACCCGCTGGCAACGCGAACGGCACTCAGTCATACCGATTGGTCATCACTGAAATGGATAGTGCCAAAAACCGGCACACCAGCCCGAGCCATTTTCGAAGAATTGTTCGCCACCATGAATCTACCGGTACCCGGTGACATTATTGAATGCAGTTCACTGGTTGCCACCCGGGGCTTGCTGATTAACAGTGATCGGGCGGCCTTGCTGCCAGCCCGACAGGTAGAGGTAGATGTGCAGGCCGGCCTGCTGGCCGTGAGCCCGCTTAAACTTGGCGATCCGGCCAGACAGATTGGTTACACCCTGCGTAAGGGCTGGACGCCAACGCGACTGCAGGCCAGCTTGTTGACTATTCTGGAGCAGTCTACCGGTTAAACCTGGTTGCGCTTAATGATCCGCGAGTACGCCTTAGCGCTGGGCTTTTGCTTGCGCTCGAAAGTGTTTAAATCCACGGTGTGTAAACCGAAGTGTTCGTTGTAACCACTGATCCATTCAAAATTGTCCAGCAGTGTCCAGTGAATGTAACCTTTTACCGGCACCCCATTGGCAATGGTTTGTTGCAGATGACGCAAAGACTCGGTAATAAACCACTCACGCTGCTGGTCGTTTTCGGTACCAATACCATGTTCGGTAACGATAATCGGTTTTTGCGTGGTACGGTACGTATACTCCACGCAATTAGCCAGTGACGTAGGCTCTACCCAGCGGCCGGCATGGTTGCGCTGAGCGTCCTCCGGCACCGGCAGTTTCCCCTCACTGGTCAACACTGTGCGTTCGTAATTCTGTACCCCGATAAAGTCGGTTTCATCGATTGCCAGCCAGGCACCATAGTTATAATCACGCATTTGGTCACGGGCTTTATCGGCGGCATCCGAACCATCAGAAATCTCATCGAGCATGGCCAGAGTGAACCCTACATCCAGCGCAGAACGCTCGCTCTTAATGGCTTTACGCGCCAGCTTATGGCCTTCAATGAGCAGTGGATTCATCTTATCCAGATCTTCCAAGCGGGCCGCGTTCAAACAACTCACGTACTCACTGTTGATGGCTTTCGCCGCTGCATCCAGCATTTTGCTCTGCAAATCCCACACAAAGGGCGGCAAGCCAATCACTTTCAGCAAGCGCAGCAGATTTGGCTCATTAAACGTTACCGCATAGCCAATACCATCGGCCAGTTCAGCGGCGGCGTGCCGACAGTAATCGGCAAAGAGTTGCGGTGCCTGCGGATTCGTCCAGCCGCCCATAGCAGCAAACCACTGAGGACTCGTAAAGTGATTAAACGACACCATGGGGATCATATTCCGCTGGTGACAACCTTCAATAATGCGCTTGTAGTGGTCCAGCATTGCCTGGGAGTAAAACCCGGCTTGCGGCTGGATCCGCGCCCACTCAATGGAAAACCGGTAGCTACTGGAGCCCAGCGCTTTGCACAAATCGAGGTCGGTTTCCCATAACTCAAAGCTGTTACAGGCATCCCCTGAGGGCTCACTAAAAAGCGTGGGTTTAACATTTTCCAGTAACCAGGTATCCGAATTGACATTGTTGCCTTCTACCTGATGGCCCGCACTCGCGGCCCCCCAAATGAAATCTTCCGGAAACTTACCTGCGCCGCTGCTTTGGGCACGGGCTGTCGAAATGGGCAGGCTCATACTGGCTGTTGCAGCCGAGGCAAGCGCCATAAACTGTCGACGATTAATCATGGTTCACCTTCGAATGTATGTATTTATTCTTTAAAGGGTTGTAAAAATATAGTAAATGACGCCACAATTAAAATGATAATTTTTGTAGTACCTATAGATAATTTCTATACATAGAGAGCGCTCATGAGAATCGATCCCCGTACCCTTCGCTTATTTCTTGCTGTCTGCCGGGAAGGCACCATAAGCGGAGCAGCGCGCGCTGAGCACCTGTCACAGCCTTCCGTTTCGGTGGCCATCAATCAGTTAGAGCGCGTATTGCAAACCAGTTTATTTAGTCGTAATCGTCAGGGCATAGAATTGACCCAGGCCGGTATTGCGCTGGAAATGAAAGCCCGCGCCATAGAAAGTTTGCTGGTCAGTGCTCAGGAAGAAATCAGCCTGTTGGCGCAGGATATTGGCGGGCCTCTGACGATTGGCGGTACGCCCGGTGCACTGTCAACGGTAATGGGGCAGGTCATCGACGGCTTTTCGGCTGTACACCCACGATTTAAGCTACGCATTCTTGAGCGACCGGATACGGTAACCCAGGATATGCTGCGCAGTTACGAACTCGATCTTGGCATCGTTACCAGCGGCATGCGTGAACCCAGTGATGATTTTCATGAGCAACCCATTTTTACCGATCCGTTTTCCGTTATCGTCAGTGGCTCCAATAGCTCAATGGGCGACACTGTCCACCTTGGTAAGCTAAAAGACAGTCGTTGGGTGTTGCCCGATGCCGTAGGCGGATTCCGCAAGCAAATCGACGCCTTGTTTATTAACAGCGAAGCTAAACTGCCCGCTAACGTTATTTTGTCGGACTCCATTCTGACCACCAAAGCCATCATCAAAAACTCCGATTACATCACGATTCTGCCTAATCAATTGGTACAGACAGAAGTGCAGGCTGGCACCCTGCGAGCTATCGGTATTGAGGGAATCGATTTTCAGCGCAAGGTCGGCTTATTGTGGATGGCCAATCGTCAGCTAACGCCTATTGCTCAGGCTTTTGTGGATTATGTGGGCAACTTCACTAATCCATAGTTTTTACCTATGGTTAACAAAAAAATAAATATTTGATCAAATACTGCCAGCAGCCAAAATAGCATGAGCCCAGACGTGAAAAGGGATACCTAATGCGGACAATTATAAATAACGCCAACATCTTTGACGGCAGCGGTTCAGCGCTGTTTGCAGGCTCTGTTGCAGTAGAAGACAACCGAATTATAGAAATAAGTGCTCAGCCTTTAAGCGGTCAGCCCGGTGATGTGGTTATCAACGCCGATGGGCGTGTGCTAATGCCTGGCATGACCGAAGCGCATGCTCACCTGACCTGGCCAACGTCGGTAGAGAAATTTGTGCCCGGCATGTCGTTACCGCCGGAAGAGCTGGCGCTGACGGCAGCCCGCAACGCCAGAATTTTACTCGACCATGGTTTTACCAGCGCTTATTCAGCCGGAGCGCTCAGCAAAAAGCTGGAAATGTCGTTAAACGACCATTTAACCAGTGGCGGTTTGCCTGGCCCACGGTTAATTCCGTCGTCAGTAGAGCGTGAACCGCCTACTGAATCCGACAACAAACTGGATCCCGGCCACGTAGAGCAACATGCTCATGGCCCCGAGGGGGTAAAACAGTTTGTTAAAGAGTGCGCAGACCTGGGTGCAAAAGCAATTAAGTTTTTGATCTCCGGAGAAAATGCCCTCAAACCCGGTGCCTCGCACGAGCTGCTTTATAGCAACGAAGAACTCATGGCAGCCGGTGAGCAGGCTCGCGAGAGTAACGTATGGCTAACCGGCCATGCTCATGCTGCTGAAGCGGTAAAACAAGGCGTTAAAGCCGGATTCAGAGTGCTTTATCACTGCACGTACGCCGACCAGGAAGCGATTGATTTATTAATCGCCCATAAAGACAACCTGTTTGTAGCGCCTACCATCGGTATTGTACAAGCCACGCTGGATGCCACACCGCCTCCGCATATGGACATGACCTACATGAAGGAAGATGCCGCTGAGGTGCTGGCCCACCAGATTGCGCTGGTAGCAAAATTAAAAGCAGGCGGCGTTAAATTGTTGCCGGGTGGCGATTATGGCTTCCCGTTCAACCCCAATGGTCGCAATGCACGGGATCTGGAATTGTGGGTTCGACATTTTGGTTACACCCCGGCCGAAGCCCTTCATGCCGCCACTGAGCTGGGTGGTCAGATAATGGATAGGAGCGATGAGCTGGGTCTGGTGAAGGAAGGTTATCTGGCCGACCTGTTGCTGATCGATGGCGACCCCACTCAGGATATTACACTGATGCAGGATAAACACCGCATCAAGCTGATTATGCAGGATGGCAAGTGCCACAAGCTGCCTATCGATTTACTGCAATCCCCTAGTTAGGAACAACCCTATGTACGATATTGCAATTATCGGCTGCGGACCGGTAGGGGCTCTTGCGGCCAATTTTCTGGGTAAAGAAGGTTTAAACGTGCTGATTATTGAGCGTGAAGCCAATCCTTACCCGCTGCCAAGAGCCGTCCATCTGGATCATGAAATGGTCCGTCTTTTTCAGTCTCTGGGTCTGCATGACACCATTTTAAAAGACATGCGTGATACCGAAGGTCATCTGCACGTTGGTGCCGATCATGGCGTCCTCCGTTATATGGGGACCTCGGGTAAGCCCCGCCCGTTTGGCTGGTCGAATGACTATTTCTTTTATCAGCCTGAACTTGAAGCACATTTACGTGACGCCCTGGACCGTTTCGACAATGTCACGCTGAAGCTCGGTACCGAGCTTAATGATATCCGTAACCTCACCGACCATGTGGCTTTGGATGTAACCAGCAACGGCAGCCAACAAACGTTGCAGGCCCGTTATGTGATAGCCTGTGATGGTGCCCGCAGCGTTGTTCGCAAACGTCTGGGTATTGCGCTTGATGATCTCAACTTTGAAGAACCCTGGCTGGTAGTAGATGCCGAAGTAGACGGCCCGGTGTCGTTCCCTCCTATCGCCAACTTACCCGATGACTGCAACATTCAGCAGCTGTCAGTGATGATGTGCGACCCTAATCGTCCCGCCACAGTGGTACCCGGACGAGGCAATCACCGCCGCTGGGAGCTCATGCTGTTACCCGGCGAAGACGATACGCGCATGATGCAACCAGACAAAGTGGCCGAACTGCTGCATCCATGGTTGAAAGACGTGCCCCACAACATAGTCCGCGCAGCGACCTATCGGTTTCACGGTTTAGTGGCAACCCAATGGCAACAGGACAGGATCTTTCTGGCCGGTGATGCCGCGCATCAAACCCCGCCGTTCTTCGGCCAGGGTATGTGTCATGGATTTCGGGATATTGCTAATCTGAGCTGGAAGCTGACCATGGTACTGCGTGGCCTTGCCTCACCGGCCTTGCTAACCACCTATCAACCCGAACGAGATCCGCATGTCAGAGCAGTAATCTCGGCCGCCGTTAGCGCTGGTCGTTATATTTGTATGCTCGACAAAGAGCAGGCCGCCAATCGAGATATTAGCATCCGCGAAAAGGTCAAACGCAACGAACTACCGACCACGGCAGCCGATCTGATACCGCCAATCACACAGGGGATTATCGCCGCTCAGACGCCGTCGGCCGGCGCCCGGTTTATCCAACCCAGAGTGTCGGCAGCGGGTGAAACACGCCTGCTCGATGACATGACGCAGTCGTCCTGGCGATTGATAGGCTCAAAGCAAGTACTCACAAACAGTGCTAAAACCCTGCTCAGTGAACTGTCGAAAGAACTCGACATTCAGTTTTATAACACCGCGCAATGGCAATGTACTGCACTGGATGAGTGGCTGGCCAAAACAGGAGCCGACGCGGTATTACTGCGACCAGATCACTATGTATTTGGTACCTGTACTGGCGACGCAAGTGCCTTACTTGCTGACCTGGCCGGACAGCTATTTGCCAGCGATGCAATCAATCGGGAGTCAGTCTCATGTCACTAACACTGGAACAAGCAGAAATTATCGCTCAGGCAACGCTCGCCTATGCACGCCAAAACCAGGTCGCGCCGCTGGCCGTGAGTATTTTAGACAGCGGCGGTCAGATGGTGCTTTTTAAGCGTGAAGACGGCGCCAGCCTGTACCGGGGAGATATCGCCACCGCCAAAGCCAAAGGTGCATTAGGCATGGGTTTCAATACCCGCGGCATTGCCGAGAAAGCCAAAAACAACCCGGTATTCTTTGCCAGCCTGACCGCCATAAGCGGTGTTGAACTAGCGTTATCGCCCGGCGGTAATCTTATCAAAACGCCGCAGGGTAAATTGCTCGGCGCAGTGGGGATCAGCGGAGATACCGGTGATACCGATGAACAATGTGCCTGCGCTGGCATTGAAGCACTACAACCATTCTGGGAGTCTCAGCCATGAAATTAAGAAGTATTGAACTGGTATTACCCAATGCCAGCGAGGCCGCCTCATTCCTAACCGATATCTGGGGTACCCGGCTCGCAGGCACACGCAATCAAACCCACTATATTCGCGGCTCAGGGACTTTCCCCTATCTGGTCGCGCTGCAGGAGGGCGAAACAGCCAGTGTCAGCAGTGTTACCTACGTTTGTAGCGAGGCTGAGCTTGCGGACCTGCGTAGCAGTATCAGCGCGCGCGGGCTCAACGCGACCAATGTAGTGTCTGAGGATTTAGGCGGTGGTGCAGGCATCATCGTGGAACTGCCCGAAGGGGAATTGTTTCGCTTTTTAACTGGCGCTGAAGAAGTGGAAGCCATCGACGACCCTGACCTGCCAGTAAAACTCACTCACGTGGTGTGTAACGCAGAAGACGCCGAGGCAACCGGACACCTGGTCGAGGAAGTGCTTAACTTTAAAGTGTCAGACCGCACCAAAGGCATGGTATTTGTACGTTGTAATGCCTCGCATCACAGTACCGCTTTTGCCCGTGCTGGCTTCAGCTCACTTAATCATATTGCCTTTGAAATGCAGGATACCGATGCCGTAATGCGCGGTGTCGGGCGCTTGCGCGACCATGCGTTTACACCGGCCTGGGGGCCTGGCCGCCACGGACCCGGTGACAACGTGTTTGCCTATTTTATTGCGCCATTTGGCGCGGTGGTGGAATTCTCAACCGCGGTTGAACTGGTGCCGGAAGACTATAAAACCGGAGCACCTGAAGACTGGACCTGGCCGGAGAACCGCATTGATCAATGGGGTTTATCAGATAAAGATTTCGACGGTTTACGCGAAGCGGAAGCCCGTTTTCGGTTCAAGCGCAGCTGGACACCGCAGTCCATTGCTTAACTAAACAGGATATCAATTATGAAATATGTCAGTTTTAACCGGCCCGATGGCAGCGCCGGCTTTGGTCGCCTGGCAGGCGATACCATTTACGATCTATCCGCTGCCGCGCCAGATTTGAAAAGCGCCCTGACCAAGGGCGACCTGGCGCAGTTACCCGACGGTCAGGCCCTGCCTTTAGAGTCTGTCACACTGGCACCGGTCGTGCCTAATCCCACCAAGGTATTCTGTGTGGGTCACAACTACGAAACCCATCGCCAGGAAACCGGCCGCGCAGCAACGGATCATCCGTCGATATTTGTGCGCTTTGCCGACTCGCTCTCAGCCCACCAGCAGCCCATTATCATGCCAAAAGTCTCCACCGATCTGGACTTCGAAGGCGAACTCGCGGTTATTATTGGTAAAGGCGGACGTTATATTGCTGAACAGGATGCAATAAGCCATGTGGCAGGTTATGCCTGTTTTAATGACGCCTCGGTGCGTGACTGGCAATGGCATACCCGGCAATTTACCCCAGGTAAAAACTTTCCAACCACGGGTCCGTTTGGTCCCAGTATGATTACGCCCGACGAAGCGGGTGACCTCACAGAAGTGATGGTAACTACCCGTTTAAACGATACCGTTGTACAGCAGCAGCCCATTGGCGATATGATTTTCCCCATCGCCACCATTATTGCCTATATTTCCAGCTTCACGCCGTTGCAACCCGGCGATGTTATTGCCAGTGGCACGCCCGGAGGGGTTGGCGCCAAACGCACGCCGCCATTGTGGATGAAGCCTGGGGATACCATTGAGGTGGATATTGGTCCGGTAGGGACTTTACGAAATACTATCGAAGCGGAGTCTTAATATGAGTCAGTCACCAGCAATTCGCCAGGCCATGCAACGCCTTGGCCGGGCGATGGGTCCGGATGTGCTGGACAAGGTCCATGCCTTATTTGCGGATGAGCAACTGCGCCTGGCAGACCGCCAGCCTCCGCTGGTGACCGATGTAAGTTATGGCCCCCATGAACGCCATCGCCTCGATATTTATCGCCCGCCGCATGCCACACAGCACAGTAAATTACCGGTGCTGGTGTTTGTTCACGGTGGCGGTTTTTTAAAAGGCGATAAAGGCGACAATCACTGGTATAACGCCAGTGTCGGACGCTTTGCCGCGCAACAGGGTTTTATTGGCGTGGTGATTAATTACCGTCTGGCGCCGGCGTCTACCTGGCCGGCCGGCGGTGAAGACGTAGGCCAGTGTGTGAGCTGGCTTGCCGCACATATTGCAGAATACGGCGGCGATGCCGATAATATTGTGCTAGCCGGCACCTCAGCCGGTGCGGTGCATGTAGCAACTTACTGGCAACTAAACCCGCAGAGCGCCGCAGTTAAAGGGCTGATATTCTTGTCGGGGTTATACGGTGTGACGCCGCTCGATGAACGTGATGAGCTTTATTATGGCGACCCGGCCCTGTATGCCAGTCGCATGCCACTGCCAGCACTGATTGATTGCCGGTTACCCCTGTTTATGGCCTGCAGCGAATTCGATCCTCCGCGTTTTCAGCAGGAGTGGCTGGGACTGATGCAAAAGCGGTTTTCAGCGACTCAGCAGCTCGACCAGGGAATGCTGGTGGCCGGACACAATCATTACTCCATTGCCGGCCATATTGGTACCAGCGATACCCGCCTGGCGGATGAAATGGTGGCCTTTATCAACGACTGCACACGCCGCTAAACCCCATTACCAGCGACCTGAATTTCCTCTGCATTCCAGCGGCCCTACGGGGCCTTTGTATGTATTAATTTTATCAATACCCTATTCAAAATAAACGATTTGTTAGTCGCGTCCCTGCCGGTTAAATTTACATTAATTAAACCATTTTAAAACAAGGTTATTACACCATGGCAGGCGACACTTCTCTATCAGCTTATATTACCCGGGAAACTCTGACAGGCGGGACTATCAACGCGCTGTTCAGCCTGTTGTTTGTGTTTATTGTGTTTTCAGGACAGTCAACGGTATCCATGACAGGGAGCGCCGGCTTGCTAGTAGACAGCCTGCCTCAGGGGTTGGCTATTGGCTTACTGGGCAGTTTTTTCCCATCATTCCTGACTCGCAACCGGCTTCGCAAGGGCGACATTAAAACCCGGTTGCAACCGGCTCCCTCACCATTACCCCAGCACCCCTTTTTACGCGCCTTACTTTTTGCTCTGCTTGGCGCGTCGTTAACCTCGCTGTTATTCGGTTTGTTATACCTGGTGGGAGGAGTAGCGCAACTGAGTTTTACCCTTGCCGCCATCATTAAGGTGGTATGGGGCGGCCTGCTTGGCGCTGTAGTTGCCAACATCGCCCTGCGCCTGGCGCTACGCGATTACAGCTCGCAGCAAACAGGCTGCGAGCCATCGGCTCAGGTCCGTTAAGTTTGACGAAGGTTTTTGCGATACCGCGCCATTTACATATTCTTTTCGCGTTCCAGCGCTTGTTGAACGGCAGGCAGCGTGAGACTTGCCTGCTGGTGACGCTGGATTGCGCCGAAAGGGGTAAAATCAAACTCGCAGCGCGACAATCGTCCGATCACCCAAAACCAGTATCCATCGATGGCTGACCACTCGTTACCATACCACCAGCGCTGACTTTCAAGGCGCACGTTAACCAGTTCAAAGAGTCGGGAAAGCTCCGCCCCGGCTTTGCTTTTAATGGTTTCCAGAGCTGTTTGGTCGGCTATCAGTTCGGGTTTACAGAACCTTGTCACCAGCGGGTGCACGCCCGCTGCGACAAAGCATAAATCAGCCACAATTTCCGCCTGAGAAAGGTTTTCAGGCAGTAACCGTGCAGCCGGATACTGTGTATTTAAGGCTGTCAGGATGGCTGGCGTTTCGGTAATCACCTGCCCGTTTAAGCGCAAAGCAGGTACCTTGCCCTTGGGATTGATACTCAGATAAGCAGGCTGTTTATGCATCCCCTCACTGAGAACTACCGGGGCTATGTGGTAGTCGGCACGGGCAGTTTCCAGAGCGATCATAGTGACCTGCGAACAGGCACCGGGAGAGGCGAATAGGGTAATAGCGGTCATTGGCAGATCCCAATAAAAAGGCACCCATGAGTATGAAGTGGACTCACGAGTGCCAAAAAGTGCAGGAGACGTTCAGGACGTTAGAAGCTGGTCCTGAACCCTACAGACATAAAGCGGCCCATACTCTTATAAGCAACCCCTTCTTCGATAACGCGGAATGGTGGGTCTTCATCCAGCACGTTGTCGATGTTGAAGGTTACCTGAGTATCCATGCTGATGTCATAGCTGGCAAAGAGGTTGAAGGTAGTGAATGAATCAATATCTTCCTCCCCTACTTCAGCACCACCGCGGTGCATTAGCGTACCTGATACATACAAATCATCATGACGCAGTCCAACTGTGGCAACAGAATTAAAGGCCGAAATCGGTGCATTAAAATCGCCTCGTTTTAAGGTGTCCTGGAAACCGGCACCTTTGACGTTTTCTTTATCGCGATTGAGCATATAGGTGCCCGACACATTCACGTCAAGCTCACCCCAGGCAACGTCGGTAAAGTACTGCAGCGAGTAGTCCAGACCATTTACCTCGTAGGCGCCCATGTTATTTTTGCGCTGATCAGACACAACGTATGGTGTGCCGAAGATTCCGAACATGGCTTCCAGGCTCGGGAAACCTGCCGTCGGAAAATCACCAAACTTGGCAATCACTTCATCCGCCGATGCCGGGCTTAGAATATAGAAATCCTCGTTTACCGCTTCATCGTAGTATTGCGGGCCAAAAAAGAAACCTGCGTTCTGGTCCAGTCGATCTTCATACTCAACGCTCCAGTAGGTCAGCGACACCTGCAGCGAATCGTTAAGATACCAGTCGGCCCCTAATGACATGGTTTCGGCGCTCTCTGGTTTTATGCCTTCACTGGCGCCTTCCAGTAAGAAAGTGGGCATAAAGAAATCCGGCACAAACGGGCTGCCTGAGGCACGGAATGGGCTGAACGGCAGGAACAGCTGGTACTGCAGCGGCGCGGCTAAGTCGGCCAGAGCCGGCGCATGGAACGACGTTCCCCAGGTACCGCGAACGGTCAAATCAACGTGTGGATTCCAGGTAACCGCAATTTTCGGATTGGAGCTGCTGCCAACATCGTTATAGTCATCGTAGCGGCCGGAGATCGACACATCCAGATGTTGTACCAGCGGCATGGCGTTATCATCGGATACCAGTGGAATATACAACTCACCAAAGACAGACTTCACCTTTCTGTCGATATCACTGTTTGTCGACGTTGAAGGCATTGCTGCCGTGCCAATATCAATGATTTGTTCAAAGCTTTCTTCGCGGTATTCAGTTCCCACAGCAACCCGCATCAAACCACCCGCGATTTCAAACAGTTCACCATTAGCGATTAACTTAACTTCAGCCAGCGACTGATCCGTAGAATTAAACTGTCGCCAGTCAGCAATTTGCGCCAGCACCGAAGCCGGTGTTTGCGACACATCATAGGGGTTTAACGCCGTATCGGTGCTCGTTGATGCCAACGCTGCCGCCTGTGCTTCAGAGTTTATCATTCCATCGTTGTAGGTAGAGCTACTTTCACCATAGTTGAGGGTTGCCTTTAGCTTCCAGCTGTCTGACAAGGTGAATTTAAGCGTCGGGGTTACCTGCCACTGTTCGTAAACAGAGCCATTTTTACCTGCCGCACCAAACACGTCTGCGTAGCTAAACGCTACTTCATTCTGCGTTTCGCCGTCGACCGATACAAAGTATGGGTTTGCAGAGGTAACCGTGGTGGAAGCCCTGACATCGGTAGGGTCGTAATCGGTAGCTTCCCGGCGTGAATAGTAGGCCATTAAGTCCAGCTCGGTGTTATCCCCTATTTCCTGGATCAGACTGGTAAATATCGAGTAACGCTCTTCTTCCGGATAATAAGATTGCTCGTCGAAACTGGAACAGTAGTTAGGGGCCGATGCATCCACTCCGGGCAAGCCATATAGCTGGTTATCGGCCAGGATATTACCGGGGTTACAGGCGCTTGAGCGATAGTCCGCACCGCCATCTGCGGTCAGGTCTTCTTTGATGTAGTCGAGATCTTTACCAAACATGGCACTGCGATCGCCGTAGGAAAACGCCGTCACCAGACTGCCGCCAGACCAGCTGTGACCAAAGCCACCGGAAACGTCTACGCGGTCGTAATCACCGTGGCCCATGCCGTACTGTACGCTGATCTCGCCGCCATCCAGATTGCGCTTAGGGATAAAGTTAATCACCCCGGCTACCGCGTCTGAACCATAAATCGACGAGCCACCGTCAGGAATCACTTCTACACGCTCCAGCAGACTGGCCGGGATCATTGACGAGTCGACCCAGTTCATCGGGCCAACCGGTACTAAACGATTACCATTTAGCATAACCAGCGTTGCCATACCACTTAGCCCGCCAATACCGCGAATTTGCGGCGGCTCAAAAGGAATCGATGCGGTAAGGGTATTTTCCGGCACGCTGTTAAACGATTGCATTTGCGGGATCCGGCGCAGCACGTCGGTGGCTGAAGTCACGCCCTGTTCAATAATTTTTTCTTCACTTAGGCCAATAACATTAGACCCAACCGGATTGACCCCTTCAATTAAGGTACCGGTGACTGAAATAACTTCAACCGTTTGTTCTTCTTGTGATTGCTGTTCTTGGGCCAATGCAGTGTGCGTGACTGCACAACCCAGGCCGGCACAAATTGCCAAAGCCAGTTTTTTTACCTGAATGTGTTTTGTACTCATATTCTTGTCCTTCAATGCAGCAAGTTGAGATGCACTTACAGATTGCAAGATTTTACAATTTGGCAACAAATGTAAAATATTGAATTTTTAATAATCCATAGCTCCAAACTATAGATTCCCGTCAGGCCTTTAAAATAAAGGGTTTACACCAGCCTCCCCGGTTCTTCTCAACATCCTGAAATTGTTAACTTTCACTCCCAGGCAGAGGGACAGATGCTTAAATAAGCAGAATTCATTAAAGGATGACAACGCGATTAATAGGTACTGCGTTGTGAAAAAAAATAATAGCAGCTGTACACCACCTCGTTACCATTCATTAACAGTTTGTTTACGCTTGCGTCCTGTAATGACGCCTTCGCTTTGACCGGCACAGCTAAAAAGCATCGCAAGGAAGTCGTAAGCAAGTGATTAAGGAAAATTAACGGGGCACACATGAAAACGAAATTTCCGTACAAAAAAACGATCCTCACGCAAAGCATATCGTTGCTGCTCGGCACCAGCGTAATGTTACCGGCCATGGCACAGCAGACACCGGATGATGACCTGGTTGAAGTGATTGAAGTCACGGGCCTGAAATCCAGTCTTACTGAGGCAGCATCCATCAAACAAAACTCGGTGGGGGTGGTCGACGCTATTTCCGCCGAGGATATCGGTAAATTTCCGGATACCAACCTGGCTGAGTCGTTACAGCGTATTACCGGGGTATCCATCAGCCGTTCAAACGGTGAAGGTAATGAAGTTACCGTACGCGGCTTTGGCGGTGAAAATAACATGATCACCCTCAATGGCCGTATGATGCCAGCCGCGCAAACCTATGGCGGCGGCAGTGGTGCCGACGGGACGACCCGTGGTGGCGGTACCCGCGCCTTTAACTTTGGAAACCTGGCGTCAGACGGTGTTCGCGCCGTAGAGGTTTATAAAACCAGCAAGGCCAACATAGCCACCGGCGGAATTGGTGCCACCATCAATATCATTACCGCACGCCCGTTGGATAACCCGGGCTTTAGCGCCACCGTTGGCGCCAAAGCGGTGCACGACACCACCAACCGCGCCGGTGACGACATTACCCCGGAACTTTCCGGCCTGATGAACTGGACCAACGAACAGGCCACCTTTGGGGTAAATGTGGCGGCGGTTGTGCAACAGCGTGATTCTGGTTATGCCGGTGCTACGGTGAACGACTGGAACATTGGTACCTGGGGCGATCCCAACGACCCGGATACGCTGTTCAACAATGCCGACATGTCGATTTACCAGAACACGCCGGATGCCGGGCAACTGTACGCCCGCCCGAATGATTTACGCTATGCCTTTTCCGACACCCAACGGGATCGCACCAACGCGCAAATCACCATGCAATACGCGCCCACCGACAATATGACCGCAACGCTGGACTACGTGTTTGCCGAAAACGAAATTACCGAGCATCGTGGCGAAATTACTAACTGGGTACAAAACGGCTCTAACGTCACCAGCGTTATCTTTGATGATGGCCCGGTGGCCACGCCCATCTACATTGCAGAGAACTATAACGGCACCGTGGATGAAGGTTACGAACAACAGTACCGTGAACAAACCAATACCCTGAACTCACTCGGGTTTAACGTGGTTTATCACGTAAGCGACGCACTGTCGCTGAACTTCGACGTGCACAACTCGAAAATGGAAAGTTTACCCAGCGGCCCCAGCGACAACCTGGCCACAGGTGAAATTGCTGTAGGCATAGGCGCGCCGTCGGTGGCCTCCCGCGAGTGGTGGTACGACAGCGAATTACCCAGCTACCGCAACGTGTACGACGATGCCTTACGGGGTAACAACAATGGTACCGTTGATGCCGGCGATGTGGGCTCATCCATTTTGCGTTTCCGCCACGCCTCACAGGTTACCGAAATTACCCAGTTTAAGTTTGACGGTACCTATTACATGGACAACGGCAAGTTCCAGTTTGGTGCCGAAGGCCGTGCTATGGAAATGAATGCCCGCCAGACCGCCGGTGACAATATGACACTGGGTAACTGGGGTATTGCCAACCCGGGGGAATTCTCCGATGGCCTGTTGGAACAAATAGACGTGGGTAATCTCTTTGATGATTATGATATTGGCGAAAGCCAGGGCATTGGCTTTATTGCCGACCCGGTAGCGCTGGCGCGGGAAGGGATTGCCCTGTATCCGTCAGATGCTAACTTCTTTGGCGTCAGCAGCGTGTTTTCCAATAACGATACCGTTAAGGAAGACACCATGGCGGCTTACTTCCAGGTGCACATTGAAGCCGAGTGGAATGACATGCCCATTAACGTGCTGGCGGGTATGCGCTACGAAACCACCGATGTGGAATCCACCTCACTGGTTACGCCGCCAAGCTACCTGATTTGGGAAAATAACAACGACTTCTCGCTGTATACCGATCCGTCAACGTCGGCGCAGCCACTGTCTGTAGAAGCCGATTACGACAATCTGCTACCCAGCCTCGATTTTGACATCATGCTGACCGACGACATTAAAGGCCGTTTCTCCTACAGCAAAACCATCGCCCGTGCCGGCTATGGATCACTGCGGGTTTCGCCCAGCGGCTTTGGTTTGACCGGCTCAACCATCAATGGTGCCAGAGCAACGGCGTCATCATCCAACCCGGGCTTATTGCCATTGGAGTCGGATAACTTCGACCTGTCATTTGAGTGGTACTACGATGAAAGCAGCTATGCGTCTTTTGGTTTCTTTGAAAAACGGGTAGCCAATTTCATTGGTACCGGCCAGCAGGACAGAACCTTCTTTGGTATCCAGGATCAAACCTCAGGTCCGCGTGCTATCGCCGCTGCTGAAGCGCTTCGCGATCGTGGTTTTGCGGTAGACGATACGTCGCTGTTTGCGATGATGGTATTGCTTGAACAACCTGAAGCCTTCCCCAACGGAGCCGACGACTACACCGGTTCAGCCGAGCAAATTCTGCAGTTAGGTGAAACTCCCGGATGGGACCTGATCCCGCAACAGGGCGATCCGGACCTGGTATTCCGTACCTCTTACCCACAAAACAACAAGGAAGCGAAACTGTACGGCGCCGAACTCGCCGTGCAGCATTTCTTTGGTGAGACCGGCTTTGGTGTGCAGGCTAACTACACCATTGTGCGTGGTGACATTGGTTTCGATAATACCGGTAACCCGAATGTTTCTCAGTTTGCCCTCACCGGCCTGAGTGACACCGCTAACCTCGTATTACTTTACGAGAACTACGGCTGGACGGCGCGTTTCGCCCTCAACTGGCGAGATGAATTCCTTAACCGGGCTAACTACAAAGGGTCTAACAACCCGGCCTATATTGAGGATTATTATCAGATTGATGCTAATGTCAGCTATGCCGTCAACGACAACCTTACCGTCTTCGTGGAAGGGATTAACATCACCGGCGAAAACAGCCGCGAACATGGCCGAACCGCTAACCAGCTGTGGTATCTCGAAGACCTTGGCGCGCGCTACCAGTTAGGCGCCCGGTACACTTTCTGATAACAGCTAAAAGTAACCCAAGGCCACTTCGGTGGCCTTATTGCGTTTACAAAAGGTAAGTAATGAACAATAACAACTATACCCTGCTCGACAATGTCACCCATAAAGACTTGCGTGTCATCCCCCACTATTGCGCCGACTTTGGCGACAATGTCGCCTCAGTACCGGTATTTGCCACCGAACTGGCCAACGTCATCAAACACTACCCGGTACTTTTCTATCCCACCGATAAAACCGCAAGCCATTTTACTATGGTGGCGTTGCTCGGCCTTGAAGCCGGCGAAAACCTGTTTCTCAATGAAACATTGCCAGCAACCTATCAGGCTTTAAGGCAACAGTCAGGCTGGGCGGCTGATTATGTGCCGGCGACGGTCGCCCGGGGCCCTTTCGCCATTGGATTGCACGAAAATGGCAGCCAGGTGATGGTCCACGTGGATGCCAGTCACCCCAAACTCTCCACCGAGCAAGGTAAGCCACTGTTTTTACCCAAGGGCGGTAATTCCGACTTTTTGAATCGCATCGCTTCAATCCTGGGGGTGATTCATAACGGGGTGCAGGTGACCAACGACATGGTGAGTATGTGGCACTCTATGGGCTTACTGGAACCAATGAGCGTTGATATTGAGCTGGCCGACGGCACTAAGCACACCCTCGGTGGCCACTTTGCGGTGAATGACGAAAAAGTCTCGGCATTGACTCAAGCCGATTTACACACGTTACATCAGCACGGTTATTTGCAGGGGTTGTATCTGGCAATGACCTCACTCAATAACATTCAGACGCTGATTGATCTGAAAAATATCCGTCAGCATCACGAGCAGCAGGCCTATGCCTGACAGCCTGCCTGCCATCAGCACAACGGTTAAGGAACTGGCTCCTGGCAAAGCGCCGGCCGCCTCTGAGCTGGCGCAGGTTGCCGAGCCCGTTGTTCTGCGCGGTATCGCCACAGACTGGGCGCTCACCCACCGGGCTAAACAGGGTCCGGCCACTGCTGCCGCCTACCTGAAACCCTTTTATAATGGCCGGCCTTCAATGATTTACCGGGCACCGGCCAGTATTAACGGCCGCTATTTTTACAGCGAAGATGCCAGCGCCTTAAATTATCAAAGTGTCCACGGCCGGGTCGATGCCTTTCTGGACGAGCTCGTCGATGACCCGCAGGAAGAATCCCTGTATATGGCCTCGGCACCGCTGGATAAATTTTTTCCGGGCCTCAAGGATACCGTCCGCTTTAACCAGCCTGCACAGTTAACCCCCTCGGCTGACCATGAGCCGCTTGTGAGTATCTGGGTAGGCAATCAATCGCTGGCGTCCTGCCATTTCGACACTATGGAAAACATTGCCTGTTGTGTGGCAGGTCGGCGCCGGGTAGTTGTTTTCCCACCTGAGCAAATAGCCAATCTGTATCCCGGCCCGGTAGAACGCACGCCAGGCGGCCAGGTGATCAGCATGGTGGATTTTCACCAGCCGGACTTTGCCCGTTACCCACGTTTTGCTGAAGCCCTTAAGCATGCGCAGATTGCCGAACTGGCGCCGGGTGACGGTATTTTTATCCCCAGTATGTGGTGGCATCAGGTAGAAGGCCTGAGCCATTTTAACGTGCTGGTGAATTACTGGTGGTCACAGGCACCATCTCTGGCCGGTTCTGGCATGCCAGCACTGTTTCATGCCATGCTTGCCATACGCGACCGGCCGGCACGTGAAAAGGCGGCTTTTAAGGCGTTATTTGATTATTACGTGTTTGGCGATACCCACTTGCCCCATGCACATTTACCCGAGTCAGGTAAAGGGCTGCTCGGTGAGATAGACGATGTTACCGCCCGGCGTTTACGCGCCATCATTATGAACCAACTGAATAAGTAGCCAGGCCATGACAACACACCCCAAACAAATAGTGATAGCCGGCGGCGGCACCGCTGGATGGATAGCCGCGGCGGCACTGGCTCGTAAAATGGGGCCTTTGGTTAACATCAGGCTGGTTGAGTCCAGCACCATTGGCACCATTGGCGTGGGAGAAGCCACCATTCCGCCCTTGCGTACGTTTCATAAGCTGCTGCAAATAGACGAGCAGGCGTTTATGCGCGCCACCGCCGCCACCTTCAAACTGGGCATTCAGTTTGAGAACTGGGGGCACATTGGTGAGCAGTATATTCATTCTTTCGGCATGACCGGCCAACAAAGCTGGCTGGCTGAATTCGTGCATTTTTACCTGAGCGCCAAAGCCCGTGGCCTGGAAGGCAATTACGGTGACTACTGTTTTGAACTGGAAGCCGCACGCCAGCATAAATTTGCCACCTCAGCACAGAGCAATATTCAGTACGCCTATCACCTGGATGCCGGCAATTACGTAGATTTCTTAAAACGCTTTTGCAGCAACCTCGGCGTTACCCATGACGATGGGATTATCAGCCAGGTTCTGCAACACGATAATGGTGACATTAAAGCGCTCAGGCTGGCCAGCGGCGAGTTGATTGAAGGCGATTTTTTTATTGATTGCACCGGCTTTAAGGGGCTGCTCATTGAGGAAACCCTGCACACCGGTTATGAAGACTGGTCGCACTGGTTACTCTGTGACAGTGCCTGTGCCGTGCAAACCACCAGCGCTGCGCCGGCTGCGCCATTTACCCGCTCTGCCGCGCATCATGCTGGCTGGCAGTGGGAAATTCCGCTGCAGCACCGAACCGGTAATGGCAATGTTTACAGCAGCGCGTTTATGGATGACAACGAAGCCAGCGAACAACTTATGCAGAACGTTAAGGGCGAGGCGATTACCACGCCCAGAACCCTGCGTTTTAAAACGGGCCGGCGTAACAAGGCCTGGCATCGCAACTGCCTGGCCCTGGGTCTGGCCAGCGGCTTTGTGGAGCCGCTGGAGTCCACCAGTATTCACCTGGTGATAATGGGCATTACGCGTTTTATGCAACTGTTTCCGCATACGGGCAATAATCAGGCACTCGTTGACGAATACAACCAGCAAACCCAGCTTGAACTGGAGCGTATTCGTGACTTTATTATTCTGCATTATCACGTGACCCAGCGCGACGACAGCCCGTTTTGGGCGCATTGTAAAAACATGACTGTCCCTGATTCTCTGCAAATGCGTATCGCCTTATTCGAAGAGCAGGCGCATGCCTTTCAAAAGCAAAACGAGCTGTTCCGGGTAGACTCCTGGGCGCAGGTCATGCTGGGCCAGGGAGTCGTACCACAACATTATCATCCGGCCGCGTTAATGTTATCCGATACACAACTCGAACAATCAATGCGCCAGCAACGTAACAGGGTTTTACAAGCGGTAGCGCAGTTGCCTGCGCATCAGGACTTTATTCAGCGCTACTGCGCTATACCGGCCAGTACCGAAGCGTTAACCTAACCTACACACAGCCCGATAAACACCTTATTGAAGCATAAACAGGAGATTCAATGTCAGTTACATCTATCCCATCACGTCCGCTGGGCGCCTCCAAGCTTGAAGTTAGTGAAGTTGGCCTGGGCTGCTGGCAGCTGGGTGGTGACTTCGGCCCCATTGACGAGCCCACGGCAAAAGCCATACTCGAACAAGCCGTTGCCGACGGCATTACGTTTTTTGATACCGCCGATGTTTATGGCGCAGGGCAGAGTGAAAGCTATGTGGGCGAAGTATTAGCGAAAATTGCCCCCGATGCGGTGATCGCCACTAAATACGGCCGCGGCGAAGGCACCTACCCGGATGGCTATTCCCTACAGGACCTGCGCGACTCAGTGAAACGCGCTCAGGACCGATTGCAACGGGATAGCCTGGACTTACTGCAACTGCACTGTATCCCTCAGCAAGTGCTCAGTGACGGCGCTATTTTTGACTGGCTCCGTGAAGTACAGCAGGAAGGCCATATTCAACACTTTGGCGCCAGTGTGGAAACCCTGCGCGAAGCGCATATTTGTTTGCAACATGATGACCTGACGTCACTGCAAATCATCTTTAACCTGATGCGCCAGCGCCCGGTCACCGAGCTGCTGGATCAGGCTGCTGCCCAACAGGTAGGCATTATCGTACGCTTACCGCTGGCCAGTGGCATGTTAACCGGTAAGTTTGATCAACAAACGCAATTTGCAAAAAGCGATCACCGTAACTTTAATAAAGACGGCGAGGCTTTCAGTGTGGGCGAAACCTTCAGCGGCATAGAGTTTAATAAAGGCCTGGCACTGGTTAAACAGTTGGAAGGCTTTAAACCTTCGCCATTAAACATGGCGCAATTTGCCATGCGCTGGATCCTCGATCACCCAGCCGTATCGACCATTATTCCCGGTGCCAGCTCTGCCAGCCAGGTATCGCAAAATGCCGCTATCGCCGGATTACCGTCGCTCGATAAAGATCTGCATAACGCCCTGTATGAGCTCTATGTAAAAGATATAGAGCCACTCATTCGCTGCGAGGTGTAACCCGCTTTTTTGCAGTCAGTGACATGCTCTCCCATTGCAGTCACTGACTCGCTTTTTCCCGCCCTCTCATATGATGAAATCACAATAGCAATAACCGATACCGTAATTTTAATTGCCCGCCAGATTGATAACCTTTTGTTTACAATTAAAAACGGAGAGACTGCGTGCTAAAACCACTTCTTGCTGTCGCCATTGCCGGTGCCTTTGCCACTGCATCAACAATCACCCTGGCGGCTACCCCTAAGCTTAACGATAAGCAGTATTTCAGCCAGCCGAGTCTGGATGTGGTTGTGTTCAGCAACTGGTACAACGGTTTATTTGGTGATTCAAAAATTAGTGGTGTCGAGCTCATTCATTTTGGTGAGCGCACCGCAACCAATGGGGATGTGCGGCTCAGTGCCACGCCTGAACAATGGGATCCCATTCCCACCTTTGTGGAGCGCAACGTCGATCAGGCATCGGGGACCATTAGCGCCACCCTGGCGTATCCGGAGTATGATTTTACCTACACCATTACCGCCAGGCCCATTGATAACGGCGTTGAAATTACCCTGTCGTCGCCCAATCCGTTACCACCGGCTCTGGAAGGAAAAGCCGGATTTAATATGGAATTCTTGCCGGCCACTTATATGGAAACCAGCTTTCTGGCCGATGGCAAACCCGGCAGCTTCCCGCTCTACCCCACTGGTGTAAAAGAAATTATTGGCGAACATGAGCCAGAGCCGCTGGCCTCAGGGCAACATCTTGTGCTGGCTCCTGAAGACGCTAAAAAGCGGGTAGCTATAGTGTCTGAGTCACTCCCTCTGGCACTTTATGACGGCCGTGCTAAGGCCCAGAACGGTTGGTATGTGGTGCGTGGCCTGCTGCCTGCCGGGAAAAGCGGTACACTGGCCAAATGGGAGCTAACGGCCAGCACCGATAACAACTGGTTACGTGCGCCGGTTATAGGCCATTCGCAGGTGGGTTACCTGCCTCAACAAACCAAGCGCGCTGTTATTGAGCTTGACGCCAGAGCGTCGCTCACCGGCTTCGCCGAGTTGTTGCGGGTTAATCCCGACGGCACCACAACGACGGTTAAAAAGGCCCGGCCTGAAAAGCAGGAGAACTACACCCGCTATCAGTACGCGGCGTTTGATTTCAGCGATATCACCACCAGCGGCGTTTACCAGTTACGCTATGGCGATACCACCACCGCGCCATTTTCTATTGACGCAGACGTGCTGGATAACGCCTGGCACCCGACTCTCGACCACTATTTTCCGGTACAGATGGACCACATGCTGATTAACGAGGCATACCGGGTATGGCATGGCGCTTCCCATCTGGATGACGCATTGCAGGCACCGCTAAATCACACCCACTTTGATTTATATGCTCAGGGCCCCACTACCGATACGCCTTACGAACCGGGGGAGCATATCCCCGGACTTAACGTAGGCGGCTGGTATGATGCCGGTGACTACGATATTCGCACGCAAACGCAGTATCACACCGTTACCGCACTGGTACAGACCTGGGAAGAATTTGGCCTGACCCGCGATACCACGCTGGTGGATTACGAGCGCAACTATGTGGACATTCATGTGCCGGACGGCAAGCCCGATCTGTTACAGCAAATAGAGCATGGCAGTCTGGCATTGCTGGCTCAGTACAAAGCGGTGGGTCACGCTATTCCTGGCATTATCGTGCCGGATTTAAGCCAGTATACGCACCTTGGTGACGGCCTCACCATGACCGACAATCTGATCTACGATGCGGCCATGAGCGATACCGAATCGGATGGCACTCGCAGCGGCGTTTTTGACGACCGCTGGGCGTTTACCAGCAAGTCCACGCCGCTCAACTACGGCTCTATGGCCGCGCTGGCGGCGGCGAGTCGGGCCATGGCCGACTACAATCCGGCGCTGGCAGCCGAGTGTCGGGAAACCGCTATAGCAGCCTGGCAGGAGGAAGCGAGCCATGCACCGGATAGGTTTAAGGTGGGCAATACTACCGGCGGTGGCCTGGAAGAGGAAAAACTCAAAGCCGCGGTAGAGCTGCTTATCACCACCGGCGACAAGCAATACCAACGCGCAGTGAAAGACTTGCTGCCCTATATCGAAGGGGAATTCAGCCGCGCCGCAGTGATTGCTATTCGCGCGCTACCGCATATGGACAAGGCGTATGCACAGCGTATTCGCCGGGCGGCGCAGAAATACAAACCAGCGCTTGAAGCTGCCACCAGCAAAAACCCGTTCGGTGTCACCATTACCGAATACGGCTGGGCGGGTAATGGCACTGTTTTGCAGATGGCAATTACCCAGTACTATCTGCACACCGCGTTTCCCGATCTGTTCGATAGTGAGTTAATTTACCGTTCACTCGATTACCTGTATGGCACCCACCCGGACTCCGATATTTCGTTTATCTCTAATGTCGGTACCGTTTCGAAAAAAGTGGCTTATGGTATGAACCGGGCGGATTATTCGTTTATTAGCGGGGCCATTGTACCGGGTGTGTTAATTCTGAAACCGGACCTGCCGGAAAATAAGGAAAACTGGCCGTTCCTGTGGGGTGAGAACGAGTATGTGATTAACGTAGGCGGGCTTTATCTGTTTACCGTTAATGCTGCCCTTGCGCTGGCACAACGCTAGTTTGTGAAGAAAGCCAGTTCACCCGGGATGGGTGAACTGATTTGTGACTACGCGTCGGCAAAATCCTCGGTATCAATGTCGGCCTGAGCGCCGGCCGGATAACGAGCCCCTTTCACTGTCTGGCGATTGATCAGCTCATCGGCCTTCACCAGCAATTCCGGCGGCAGTTGCAGGCCACTGGCCTGTAAATCTTCCATCAGATGCGCTTCGCTGCTGGTGCCTGGCAGGGCATGAATATGTTCGCCCTGAGCGAGTACCCAGGCCATGGCTAGCTGTGCAGGGGTAATCTCTGCAGAGGCCGCCAGTGATGCAAAGTCGGCATACAACTGCTGATTCGCCGCCCAGTTGTAGCCCTGGAAACGGGGCATCCCTTTACGAATATCGCCGTCTTTCATGGCCGCCGGATCCACGCCACCAGCAAGATAACCGCGCGCCAGCGGGCTGAATGCCACAAAGTCCACGCCGAGTTCCTTACAGGCGTCAAGTACCGCAATCTCGGCATTACGGGTCCACAGAGAATACTCAGTTTGCAGCGCCGCTATCGGGTATTCGCCATGGGCTTTGCGCAGCGTCTCAGCAGAGACTTCCGATAACCCCACCGCGCCTATTTTACCTGCCTTAACCAAATCGCCCAGCGTGCCGACACTTTCCTCAACCGGCACATCCGGATCGATACGGTGCAGATAGTACAAATCGATATGGTCTGTTTGCAGACTCCCTAGTGCGGTATCCAGTGTTGCTTTTAACGTTGCCGGATGACCGTCGATAGTGCGTTTACCATTTACGCCGGTCATACCGCACTTACTGGCCAGAAAGATGTCCTTGCGAAACGGTTTAATGGCTTCACCCACCATCTTTTCGTTACTGCCAAAGCCATACAATGCCGCCGTATCAAAATGGGTCACACCCGCCTCAAAAGCTTTCGTAAGCAGGCTGGTCGCCGTGGCCTGATCGACCTTTTTGGCATAGGCGTGGTTGAGATTCATGCACCCCAAGCCAATTTCTGATACCAGACGGCCAGCCAGTTTGCGTTGTAACATAGCGTTAATCCTTTCCGTTTACGTTGTACAGGTATGCATTACTGAGCGTTTAACTGCTGCTCCAGTTCGTACAGTACACGATAACAGTCAAAGACCTGGGCGACACTGCTGTTAGGCTCACGTCCTTCGTTAATGGCCGCGACAAACTCACGGTCCTGTAACTCGATGCCATTCATCGACACATCCACCTGCGACACATCAATGGCATTTTCCCGGCCGTCTACCAAATCATCGTAACGGGCAATATAGGTACCGTTGTCACAGATATAGCGGAAGAACGTGCCCAGCGGGCCGTCGTTATTAAACGATAAAGACAGCGTGCACATAGCGCCATTTTCGGCCAGCAGTTGGATAGACATATCCATGGCAATACCCAGTTCCGGGTGAATCGGCCCCTGAATAGCATTGGCTTTCACCACTTTGCTGCCCGCCTGGTAAGCAAACAAATCTACCGTGTGGGCGGCATGATGCCAAAGCAGGTGATCGGTCCATGAACGGGGCTCGCCCTTGGCATTAATATTTTTGCGGCGGAAGAAATACGTCTGCACATCCATTTGCTGAATGTTGAGCTCACCGGCAGTGATTTTGTTATGCACATACTGGTGCGACGGATTAAAACGACGGGTATGACCTACCATGCACACCTTACCGGTTTCTTCCTGCACGCTGAGTACTTCCTGGGCATCTTCCCAGCTGTCTGCCAGTGGAATTTCCACCTGCACATGCTTGCCCGCTTTCATACAGGCAATCGCCTGGGCAGCATGCATCTGCGTTGGGGTACACAGGATCACGGCATCGGCGTCGCTTTCCAGCGCCTCTTCCAGCGAGGTATAAACATGGGGGATGGCATATTCGTCGGCCACTGCCTGGGTTTTCGCTGCGTCACGACCCACCAGGCCTACCACTTCAGCGCTCTCTATATTTTTCAGACCATCTAAATGCTTGATGCCAAATGCACCCGGTCCTACCACAACAATCTTCATAAAAACTCCCGTTTCGTTACTACCGGCGGTGATTCCTGCCGGCACGGTGTCTAATCCGCCCAGTACAGGCGCATAGGGTTATCAATCAGTAATTTTTTCTGCAATGCTTCAGTCGGCGCAATTTTGGGGATCATATCTACCAGATGGCCATCGTCAGGCATGTGCGACTTCATGTTCGGATGCGGCCAGTCGGTGCCCCATAAAACGCGGTCAGGAAATCGCTCCACCACGGTTCGGGCAAAGGGCACCACATCGTCATAGCTACCGGCCGGTCCCACTTTTGAGATGCGCTCCGGGCAACTGACCTTACTCCAGAAGTTTTCGTTCTCTTCCAGCAGTTTTAGAAACAGTGCAAACTCAGGGCCATCCACCGGCTTCGTCACATCCGGCCGCCCCATATGATCCACCACCACGGTGGTTGGCAAAGCAGTAAAGAAATCGTACAGCTCAGGCAGCTCCTGGGCCTCAAAATAAATCACGATATGCCAGCCTAAGGGCTTAATTTTATCGGCGATCACTTTCAGCGCGTCGAACGGCAATGCATCCACCAGACGCTTCACGAAGTTAAATCGAACCCCGCGTACGCCTGCTTCATGCAAACTTTTAAGCTCTTCATCAGTAATCGACTCGGTGACCGTGGCAACTCCACGTGCCAGGCCATCAGAATGGTTCAGAGCGTCCACCAGCGCGCGATTGTCGGCACCATGACAGGTCGCCTGAACAATCACGTTACGACTGAAGCCAAGATAGTCACGGAGTGCCCACAACTGATCCTTTGAGGCATCACATGGGGTGTATTTACGTTGTGGGGCAAAGGGAAACTGGTCACCCGGACCAAATACATGGCAATGCGCATCCACGGCCCCTGCCGGCACTTTGAAAGCTGGCACCGATGGTGACTGGTGCCAGTGCAACCAGTCAGCATCCATAACAAATTGGCTCATGGCCCACTCCTGAAAATTGGTTGCCCACAAATGCTTGTTGGGTAGCAACCTGTTGATTTGGCAGACTTTGAGTCGTCCCCGCAAACAGCCCTGACTAAAAAGTACAATTGAAAGATGAAAATCTACAATTATCCTGTCGGCGGTAACACACTGAGCCCGTATAGTATTTACGCCACAGTATGCGCCACCTGTTATGACCTTGCAGTTTAGAAAACTGCAAAACGCCATTAGTTTTTCCTATATCGAAAATATAACAACGCTTTAATAAAGCACTTACGAATAGTAAAAAAACCATATATTACATAACTTTAAATATAAATGCGGCTTACATTACAATAATGGAATGCAATTAATCTTGTCATTATTGACGTTTCTGCTGACGAAATTCGCCGGCAGTGGTGCCTTCCATCTGTTTGAAGAAGCGACAAAAATAGCCCGTGTCTTTAAAGCCCAGGGTCAGCGCAATTTCATCCAGGGTCTGCTGGGTGTAAATCAACCGTCGCCGGGCCTCGCTAATGAGTCGCTGATGCACCAGCCTTTTAGGGGTTTGCGACAGCTGCTGACGGCAGATACGGCTAAGGGTAGACACCGAAACAAATAATTTTTCGGCATAGTCGTCCACCGTCATATGATCCTGATAATGCTTGTCGATAAGTTCACGAAAGCCCAGCAGAATGCGGTTTTCCCTACCAGAAGGCCCGCTCTGAACCGAGTCGAGCTGGCGTTGCCGGGCAATAGTGATAAACAACAGCTTTAGCAACAATCGGATAGTGGTAGAGGCTCCGGGGTCGCTGATGTTCATTTCATCGGCCAGCATCATCAGGTAACTAAAATACCGCTCAGCCTGCCGGGCGCTGCGAAATTCAATCGTCTGCGGTAACCATACCAGCTGGTTAAATGCACTAATGTCCTCGCCCATTTCCATATTGGCAATCACGTCGGCATTAATCGACAACACAAAGCCTTTGGTATTGGGCGCAAAGTTAAAGCCGTGCACCACACCCGGCGGTAACGTTACCACCCAGTTGCCCGACAGCTGACGAACATCATCATCCAGCTGCACCTGCCACTGACTGTCGAAAACACAAATAATTTGCGCCAGATTAGCGTGGCGGTGAGGTTTAATTTCCCAACCCAGGTTAGCGCTGCGCGACTGAATATCTTCCAGATGCACGAAGTCTGGCTGCATGCGCATAAAAGACTCGCCGTAGAGATCGTAAAACGGGATCTGCTTTTGCGTTGTCGTCAAAGCGGTTCTCCTGACACGCTCACAGCTGCAAGCAGCCATGACAAAAATTTAACATGTGATTAAAAAGTACAACACTTTAAAGCATAAGTGAATAACAATTATGGTCTCTGTCTTCCATTATTAACCGGTCAGAATTGATTTGTTCACCGGGAGTCATCGCTATGAACACCAAAACACAGGTTGCCATTATCGGCTCAGGGCCGTCCGGGTTATTACTCGGCCAACTGCTGCATAAAGCCGGCATCGACAATATTATTATTGAGCGGGTCAGCCCGGATTATGTGCTGGGCCGTATTCGCGCCGGCATCCTTGAGCAAGGGTTTGTCGACCTGGTTCGTGAAGCCGGCGTTAACCAGCGCATGGATAAAGAAGGCCACGTACACGACGGCTTTGATATTGCCTATTACGGTAAGCGCTATCGTATTGACCTTAACAAACTTACCGAAGGCAGTACGGTGATGTGTTACGGCCAAACCGAAATCACCCGCGACCTAATGGCCGCCCGGGAAGCTTCGGGACTGACCAGCTTTTATGAAAGCCAGGATGTGCAGTTGCAAAATGTTGATAGCGACGCGCCCCAGGTCACACTGTTTAAAGACGGTGAAACCATTACCATTGATTGCGACTATATTGCTGGCTGTGACGGCTTTCACGGTATCTCCCGCCAGACCATCCCGCAGGAAAAACGCACTGAGCACGAGCGGGTGTACCCCTTTGGCTGGCTCGGCGTGCTGGCGGATGTGCCGCCGGTGAGTGACGAACTGATTTACTGCAAAACCGAGCGCGGCTTCGCCCTGGCCAGCATGCGCTCATCTACCCGCTCCCGTTATTACCTGCAGGTTCCACTCACCGACAAAGTGGAGAACTGGTCAGACGAAGCCTTCTGGGATGAACTGAAAAAACGCCTGCCCCAGGACAGCGCCAACAACCTGATCACCGGGCCGAGTATTGAAAAGTCGATTGCGCCGCTGCGCAGTTTTGTGTGTGAACCCATGCAATGGGGCAATCTTTTCCTGGTTGGGGATGCCGCACACATCGTACCGCCTACGGGCGCAAAAGGGTTAAACCTGGCCGCCTCGGACGTTTCTACCTTGTATAAGCTGCTGCAAAAACGCTATGCACAGGATGACAGAGAGGCGCCAAAACGTTATTCAGAAATCGCCCTGCGTCGGGTATGGCACGGCGAGCGCTTCTCCTGGTGGATGAGTAATATGTTGCACGACTTTGATCAGGGCGAAGTGAACGGGATGGACAAAGTCACCTTCGATCGCTTTATGCAGTCTGAGCTGGATTTTTACCTGACTCACGAAGAGGGCCAGAAGGTGATTGCCCGCCAGTATGTGGGCATGCCCTACGAAGCCGTTGAATAACACCGGTAATTGCGCGGTCTGAAGGCCGCGCCCATTTTGTATTAATACAGTCTATACTTCTGCCAAGATTATCTATTTTACTTTAGTGAAACACTCCCAATACAATTCATTTACTTACATTGTATTGGGAAGTTTCTATGTCTGCTCGTCGTTCGCTGCAAATGTCCTCTGTGTTTTTGATACTTGGCTGCATGAGCCTGCCAGGCCTTGCCAACGAACTGGAACAGCAGTTTCAATCGCCGCCACAGTCGGCTAAACCTTTGGTTTGGTGGCACTGGATGAACGGCAATGTGACTGCCGAAGGCATTAAGAAAGATCTCGCGTGGATGCATGAAGTGGGTATCGGTGGGGTGCAGAACTTTGATGCTCACCTGATGACGCCCCAGGTCGTCGACCAACGAGCGGTTTATATGTCAGACGACTGGGCCGAGAAATTTCGCCTCGCCCTGAGTATCAGCGACCAGCAGGATTTTGAATTTGGCATTGCCGCCTCACCTGGCTGGAGTGAGACCGGCGGCCCCTGGGTTGCGCCCGGGGATGGCATGAAGAAACTGGTGTGGAGCGAAACCCTGGTCAATGCCGGCCAGTCGCCGATTACCATTCCCGCCCCCAATGGCGTTACCGGCTTGTTTCAAAACTATGCCTCCGGCGATACCATGCTTGGCGAAGGCGAAGCCAGTATGGCCAGCGCACCGGCCTACTATGCCGATATCGCCGTTATCGCTTACCCACAGCCTGTCAATGACAAGCTCGCCATTGCCAGTATCAGCACCAATAGTCCGGACAACCCGGATACCCGCGCCATGACAGACGGCGACTACAACACCGCCACCACCGGTCAGACAATGCCGGGCAAACCCTTTACGGTTACTTTCGACCTTGGCAGTGCCCAAACTGTTGCCGCCGCTTCACTGGCGACTCCCATGCCGGGGATGTTTTTACCGCCGCAGTTAAAGCCGGTATTACAGGCCAGCGAAGACGGCCGGCAATTTACCGATATCGCCAGTATAGACGCTGGCATTACACTGCAAACCACGGTCAGCTTCGCCCCTGTTACGGCGCGATACCTACGCTTTGTGATGCAAGGTAATCCGGACGGTAAGTTTAAGATGCCGTCTTCACAGGCGCCTGGCTCGAAGCCGCCAGGCGGATTTAGTCTGCCAACCGGCGAACCCGGCACAGTGGCGGCGCCCGTGCTAGAAGCGGCCTTTTACAGCCAGCCCAAAGTCCATCGCTTTGAAGTGAAAGCCGGTTTTGGCACGGTTCACGATTACTACCCGTTGTCTTATCAGCATGAAGCTCAGGGCATTGATGTCAGTCAGGTCATTGATCTGACCGATAAGCTTAATGCCGATGGCACCCTTAACTGGCAACCAACGTCAGGCCAATGGAAGGTGGTTCGCTTAGGCTATTCACTGACCGGCAAAGAAAATCACCCGGCCACGCCGGAAGCCACTGGTCTTGAAGTGGATAAGTACGATCCGGTGGCCGTAAAAGCCTATATCAACCACTACCTCGACAACTATAAAGGGGCCGCAGGTGAGGAAAATATGGGTGGCAACAGCGGTTTGCAGGCGTTGCTTAACGACAGCATTGAAGTCGGCCCTTCAAACTGGACCCCGGCAATGTTCAGCGAATTCGCAGAGCGCCGCGGCTACTCATTGCTGCCCTGGCTGCCGGCGCTGGCTGGAAACATTGTTAACACCGCCACGCAAACCGACCAGTTTCTTTATGATTTTCGCCTGACGCTGGCAGAGATGCTGGCCGACAATCATTACGCGGTGATCACCGAAGAGGTCAATAAGCGCGGTATGCGCCATTATTCAGAAGCGCTGGAAAACGAGCGCCCGGCGATTGGTGACGGCATGCGGATGCGCCGCAGCGCCGATATTCCCATGGCAGCCATGTGGGCCTTTGATACCGCTAAGCAAATCGGCCCGGCTCCCCAGTATTGGTCAGACATTCGTGAAGCCGCTTCGGTAGCCCATGTTTATGGGCAGAACCTGGTGGCCGCAGAGTCATTAACGGCGGCCTCTTCCCCCTGGGCATTTTCACCGGCCGACCTGCGCCCGATGATTGACATGGAGTTTGCTCTGGGGGTTAATCGCCCCATCATCCATACTTCGGTGCATCAACCGCTCGATAAAGCCCCTGGCCTGAGCTTATTTGTGTTTGGCCAGTACTTTAATCGCCTGGATACCTGGGCTGACTATGCCAAGCCCTGGGTGACCTATATCAGCCGCAATGCCTATATGCTTCAGCAAGGCCGCTTTGCCGCTGATGTGGCATACTTTTATGGCGAGGAAGCACCACTAACAGCGCTCTACAGCCATGCACCGGCCGAGGATGTCCCCGCCCATAACGCTTTTGACTACGTTAACCGAGACGTTATTAACGATCTGCTAAGTGTGGATAACGACCAACTGATCACGCCGAGTGGTCAGCGCTATAAGCTGCTTTATCTTGGCGGATCCAGCCGCTATATGACCCTGAAAGTGCTGAGCAAACTCAAGGCCCTGGTTGAGGCTGGCGCCACTATTGCCGGGCCGAAGCCGATAGCCTCACCCTCACTGAACGACAATCCGCAAGAATTTGCGCGGATAGCGGATGAATTGTGGTCGGGCAAAACCGGTAAAGGCCGTGTACTACCTGCCGGCAGCGTGAACCAGGCAGTAGAAAAAGCCGGTCTGCGATATGACTTTGCAGTGAAAACCGATAATAGCCAGAGCACGATAATGTTTGTGCACCGCAAAACTGACCAGCAGGATATTTATTTTTACACGAACCGCAAACCGCAACACGAAGCGGCCAGGTTTACGTTCAACGTGACCGCCAGGTCAGCCTGGCATTACAACGCCGTCAGCGGCGACATTACCCCACTTAAAACCACCACAGAGAACGGTTACAGCATAATTGAAAAAGAACTGATGCCCTATGAGTCTGGCTACATTGTGTTTGACAGTGCACCATCGCAACAGCCTCAACCCATTAACCAGGCCTCTGTAGTAGCAACATTAAATCAGGGCTGGCAAGTCCAGTTCCAGGCCGGTCGGGGAGCTCCGGAACAGGCGATGCCCTATGCGCCGGGTAACTGGGCAGATTCTGCCGTGGAGGGGATAAGGTACTTTTCAGGCACAGCCACTTACCGCAATTCGCTCACGCTGGCGGCAGCGCCCGAAGCCAATGAGCAAATGATTCTGGACCTTGGTGAAGTGAAAGAGCTGGCCCAGGTATTCGTTAATGGCCAGGATGCCGGTATTCTGTGGACCCCGCCCTATGCCACGGATATCGCGCCACTGCTCAGGGCCGGAGAAAATAACATCGAGATAAAGGTAACAAACCTGTGGGTGAATCGATTAATTGGTGACAACCAGCCAGAGGCTGATAAAACCTATACGTTTACCACTATTAATACGTATTACCCGGATGCGCCGCTACGCAAATCGGGGTTAATGGGACCGGTGTTACTATTATCGCAAACCACCGAATAGCATGATTCAGTGGTACTGGCTGGCAGGAGGATTGCCAGCCAGTTGCCGGGGTTACAAACAGCCCAGACTGAACCGGCTGCTGCCACTTTGAATCATCAGATGTTGTTTGCCGTCGATGTCGGCAGCGGTGGCAATATCGACCCACTGATAAAACACATTACGGTGCACCAGCGCTTTTAACCCGCGGTGCAACATAACGTAAGGGCGAGGTTGCTCCGGATGACGGTTATCCACTTCTAACGGATGCGCTTTTGAAAGCACGGCTGACTGCCCGAGGTTAGAGATAACTTCAATAGCAGGGCCCTCTTCGGTGTCGTGAGTCTGCCATTGGGTAATAACAAAGGGCGCATCCTCTACCTGTATACGCACCTTCTCAGCCGGGGTCTTCAGAAAATATTCATCGCCTTCCTTAAGCAACACACTGGCAAAGAGTTTCACCAGTTTCTCCCGGCCGATGGGACTGCCCATATACCACCAGCTACCGTCAGATTTGATGGTCATGTCGATATCGCCGCAAAATGGCGGATGCCACTTATCAAAAGGCGGAGCCGCTTCGAGGTTTTCAACCTGTGCGGTAAGGGTTTGCAGATCCATAAACGATTTCCCGACGCTAATTATTGATAGTGGGTGTTGCCCGGTGCTTCTCGCGGTATTCCCGGGGCGAGATACCCGACCAGCCTCTGAACGCCCGGGTAAAAACGGCCGGATCGGAATAGCCAATCGACTCGGCAATCTTATTGATTGGCGTGGCCTGATTAGCCAGCAGGTAAACGGCTTTGTCGCGCCTGACAATATCCTTAATCTTCTGAAACGAGGTTCCTTCGTCTTTAAGTTTGCGCATTAACGTGCGCCGGTTCATATGCAGTTGCTCGGCAAAGGTATCTATTGATGCGTCGCAGGTGGCTAAGTCTCTGGCCAGCATTCTTTTGAGCTCAGTAGACAGACTGTAGTCTGCTTCAAACTGGCGGAACAGTTCCAGCGGACAGCGGCCCATGAACGACTTTAACGAAGCTTCCGTTTGCTTTACCGGATTGGCCAGGTAACGGGCCGGAAATACAATAGCCAGCTCATTACACTGAAATTTATGAACGCCCGGGTAAAGGTAGGCATACTCGCTGACATGACGGGGCGCGGGATAGAAAAAACGGGTTTCAGTTAGCGGAATAGCATCGGCGATAAGCCAGGAGGCAAAGCGATGCCAGGCCAGCAGGCAGATTTCTGAAAACAGGTATTCAGGATCGCGCTCCGGCTCTAAGAGGGTCACGGCCAGCACGGCGCTGTCGCCCTCCCGCCTGAGGGTTATAAAATCATCGTGCACCACGAGATTGTAGAATCTGGCCCCCAAACGCAAGGCTTTTTCCAGCGTCGGCTGATGTACGGTTAGCTTACCCATTAAGTTGAAAGTCCCGGACTTAATAGGATGGCGACACTGCCCCATGGACTCATCGCCCAGATAGTCCCACATCGCCTTTTGAAATTGCGCCACCAGCTCGCTGGGCACCCGCACATCCGGCTTGTCGATAATATTCTGCGGAATATTTAATTGCTGCAGGATGGCGTCAGGGTCAACCCCTATGCGCTTTGACTGACGATATAACGCAGTGAGAAAGTGATTCGCTGCGGTCCCATTTTCACCTTGTTGAGGCATTATTGCGCCCATCTGAATTCCTTACTACTGAGTATAGAGACTGAGCGGAACGATGTCATCCGTGCTGCCGGCTCACTGAGTTATACCGGCAACACGAAATGGCGCAGGTGCTCAGTTGAGCGTCAGTGTGTTTTCGCCACCGTTAAGCACTACCGACTGCCCTTGCCAGGTAAAGGTACCGGAGAGTCCCTCGGGCAACGTGACGACGGCCTTAATGCCGGATTCCCCCTGACGTTGAAGCGCCACATCGATGGCACCGAGCGGGTGCGGCATGGTGCCACTCGCGTCCTTAAGCTCACCGAGTTGCGGGGCAATCGTCACCGCACTAAAACCGGGGGCCGCCGAGCGGATCCCCAGCACAATGCTTAGCAAGCCATAGTTGGGGTGAGCCGCCCAGGCATGGGAGTCTGAACGGGTTGGGTCCGGGTTTTCAGGGGTCGACGTCAGCCCCAGAGCGAGAATTTCCTGCCAGGGCGCGAGATGCTCAATATACTGGTCACCCATGCCGGCTTTATGTAAGGCTTCAAACAGATAAAACTGGTAATAGTAAGTGGCCTGAGCCAGGCCCGGCTCATTGAGCACTTTCGCCATCAACGCCTGTTGTTGATCGTCACCGACCGCGCCGGTAAGAATAGCCATAATATTGGTCTGCTGGCTGAAGACTGCTTCGCCGGGCTTGTCTGCATACATCGCAGCCTGCTGATCCCAGCTATGCTGATTAACCGCCGCCAGCAACTGCCTGGCCTGTTCACGGTATTGTTGTGCCTGACCGGCCACCCCAAACGCGGCTTCCAGATTCGCGGCCTGTTGCAGTGCGTAAGCATATTGCAGAGTGATAAGCGTAGAGCCGCCTTCCAGACCACCCGGCGGGATCCCTCTTTCCCATTCAGGCACCCAGTCCATAAATGGCCACCACTCGATGGGCCCCAGTAAACCGTCTTCCCGCAAGCGCGGTTCAAACCAGCTGAAAATGTTGCGCACTTCCGGCAGAAATTGCGCCAGCCATTGTTCATCGCCGCGCTGCATCCAGTAGTCATGCACCATCATTACCCATACCAGCGAAAACGGCGGAATAAACTGATCCATGGCCGACGGATAGCGGCTCGCGGTTAACCCTTCGGCACTCACGGAGTTGGCATATTGCATCAGCGCCTGGCGGAACAGGCGGTCATCGCCGTCCATGTACAAAGTTAACAACGACTGAATTCGGGTATCGCCGGTGTACTGCAGTTGCTCGTAGTAGGGCGTATCAAAATACGAGTCAAAGGCGCACAAGCGCATGGTACGCCAGTTAATGTCCCACATCTCATCGAGCCACTCGGTATCGGCATTAAAGGCCGCTTTCAGCTCCAGCGGATAACCGGTAAATACGCCGTGGAGGTCCTCGATAGTCAGAGCCTCATTCTGAGTCGTCACCACCAGTTCCGCATAGCGATAAGTTCTGAACCATAAGGTCTGAAACGACTCATTGGTCTGGCCTGCCGGATAAATTTTATCCACCAGCCCGTGAATAGTTTTGCCTTCGATGGTGTTGCGGTTGCCTTTGGTACCATCGGGATATTTCAGCGACTCAGCATAAGTCAGGGTAATTTCGCTGTTAGCCCCACCGGAAGTGATAAGGGTTGTATAGGCATTGGTCAGGTGAGACTGATCGAGCAAAATGGTGGCCCGGGTATTGGCCGGAATGGTCAGGCTGCTTTCACCTCGTACAAATTGCTCCGGTACGCTCACTCCTGTGGCTTCGCGCACGGTAGCAAACCGCTCGGGCTTTTCTTCCATTTGCGGCAGCAGGTGCTCAGTGAGCTGCCAGCCAAACGCTACACCAAAAGGCGAAACGCCTTTATCGGCGACAGGCAAGCGTAGTGCGGCGGCGGGTTCCCATGAACTGGCATCGAACGCCGGTTGTTGCCAGCCTTGTGGGATGGCATCACCATAAATAGCTTCGCCCGGTGACGCGGCATAATAGCCCCCCACCTCTTCGCCGGACACGGCGATAAATTCATAGCGACGGTTCTGATAAACCTGCCAGCTATCGTTGCTATTCACGCCGGCGGAGACGTCGCTTAAGCCTTCCACCAGTAAACCGGTTCGTAGCGAAAACTGCGCAACCGGGCGCAGCTCACCCCAGTTCCAAACCTGCACGGCCAGGGTGTTTTCACCCACCTTTAAATACGGAGCGAGATCCAGCGTATCGAACCGCCAGTTGTTGATATCGGAGCGTTCAGGCCCCGCCCCGGCAACCTGACCGTTCACAAATAAGCGGTAGCGATTATCAGCAGAAATACGCACCGGAAATTCTTCCGGGAGCTGCTCAAGGGTGAGGGTGCGACGAAAATACAATACCGCGGCGCTCGCGTCGTTAACGCCCGGCGCAGTAATCCAGGCCGCCGGTTTAGTAGCGACATCCTCAATAACGGGATCCCCGGCAACTTTTTCCTGGGTCTTTGCTGGCTGTTGAGCCGTAGCGCTACAGCCCGTCAGTATAATCAAAGCGCACCCCATTAACAGGTACCAAAGCTTTTGAGTTGTGGTCTTTACATCTGGCATATCAGACAGCTCCCGGTTGGTTAACTGATTGGCTCTTCGGTATCGGCATGGGGTTCCTTCGACCAGAACTGACGCTCCAGACTTTCCGGATCGTTTTGCATGCGACACTCAGCATCGATGATCATGGTTTCCCGGTTAGCCAGTGTAAACGGCTGCCAGGCTGGCTGACTCGGCGCAGAAGGCTGACTATGCCGGGCAAAATTAGCCCACATGGTGCTCATGTTTGCTGCGGTTTGCAGGCGCGCTTCGGCTTTGGGACCAAACTGCGCGGCGGTATTAAATTTCATGGCAATGTCTGAGGCATGAGGTGACCCCTGAGGGAAATCGGTGCCTCTCACCACTTCCGGCGAGTCATAATCAAGAATATAAGAGAACACACTGGCCTCCCCCTGCCGGGCTTTACCTTCGGCAATGCGGTTATGGTGCGCCCGCCAGGGTTTTGCTGTGGTAATAGCAATAAAAATCTCTGAAGGGCTGGCCTGGGGCCGGGATTGTTTAAACGTATTCACCCACGCCGTGGTGCGACTGCCAAGAGTAGGTTTTAAGCGCTGGTGCAAACCTTCCTCGCTGAGGTTAAACACCGATTTATCGCCCTGATAAAAGAATACCGATTCATCTTTACAGGTACCCACCATCAGGGGTTTGCCTGCCGATACCTGCGGGGCATCGGGGCTAAATGGTTCTTCGGGTAACACCTTACCGTCAACCAAAGGCCAGAACATCAATTCGGTTTCACCGGTTTTCGACGCATCCGCCGGGCCATGATTGCCGGGCTGGAAAGGAATAGTGCCCACCTGTGCTTTTACCAATACCTCTGCCGGTAGCGTTAACAGTTCACGGGGATCGGTAACATTGACCCGCCGCATGACCTCGCGGGTCATTTCGGTGGCCTGCTGCCGGGTTTGGTGACCCGGTCCAATAGGGCTTTCAATGGAGGCTTTGGCAAAATAAGGCTGAGCCGATGGCATGGCATACAGCGCAGAGGTTTTACCACCGCCGCCACTTTCACCAAATATCATCACGTTATCCGGATCGCCGCCAAACTGCGCAATATTCTGATTGACCCATTTAAGCGCAGCAACAAGATCCTGCAGGCCCTGATTGCCTTCGTATTCTTCGCCAAGCAATTCACCCAGATACAGATAACCCATCAGCCCCAGACGATGATTCGACTGCACCACCACTACATCGTGCTCGCGGGCCAGTGCCGCGCCATCCTGCCAGGGTGCAGCGCCGGAGCCAATCACAAAACCACCGCCATGCTGATACACCATAACCGGGCGCTTTTTACCATCCAGTGCCGGAGTCCAGACATTCAGGAATAAACAGTCTTCATCCATATCAGGCTGATCCATCCCGAACGGTTGAGACTTTTGCAAGGCCGGTGCGCTAAAGCGAGTGGCATCGCGAACGCCACTCCAGGCAGGCGGTGGTGTTGGCGCTTTAAATCGATTATCTGGCCCCGACACACTGCCGCCGTAAGGCACGCCTTTAAAGGTAAGAATGCCCTGCTCGGCCTGACCGCGTAATTTGCCCTGGGCAGTGGTGGCGACTGGCGCTGAGGAGTTACCGGCCATTGCACCAAAGGGTAACGCCATGGCAGGTACCGACAGTCCGGCGGCAATTAACAGTTTCCTGCGGTTTTGATCAATTGTTTTTTTCATAATGACGACATCTCTAATCCATAGCGTTAAGGCAGAAGGAAAACACACTGCGCCAAAGGGTTTTGGCGGCAGTGTTCAACATTGCACAGGTTTACTGGCACTGGTAGGCACCGGCCTGTGTGGCATCACCCTGGGTATAGGTTGCCACTTTCGGGAAAGGACAAAGCGGCCGGCTATCGCCTGGCATGCTGGCACCGGTAGCCACTACATTAACAGGCGCTTTGCTGTGCTCTACCCAGTCGACCACGGCGCTCAACATATCGAACTGGTCCAGCGTGCGTTCACCGCCGCCACAATGTCCCATTCCTGGCACCATGTATAATTGCGACCATTGCGCTACCGCTTCAGCGCCACCATTAGCCTGTTCCATTTGGTTAAAGTACTTGAGCGTATCTTTAGCCGAGAACCACGGATCGCTCACGCCGTGGAAGAACATCAGTTTGCTGCCCTTATCACTAAAGGTCGACATATTAGTGAGCACCGCATTGCCCGGAGCCAGTGGAAAATGCTCGGCAATGGTGACTTCACGGATAATATCAAAGGGCATGTCCAGCCGTGACTGGCCCAACGGTCCGGGCACCGCCTGCAGTAACCCCGGTACACCACGGCCAGCGGCATTAATGCCGGTATCAAAGTAAAATCCGGGGTAAACCTGGCGACCGTCGGGTAGCTTAGGGCCGGCAAAGGCTTCATCGAGGGCAGTTACCTCATCAACCGACAAGCACTGAGCATGATCGTTGGTAGCGCAGCTTAATTGCTGCGGCGTAAAATCGCAGGCCTCAACGTCGAAGATTAACCCGTCTTCGCTGCCATCAAGGGCGTCACACCGGGCAATCAGCTCATCCACAATAAACGCCTGCTGCGCAGTAGAGAAAGGGGTTTCGCTACCGGTTTCGGAGGCCATACGCAAACGTTTGGCTGACCACAAATCGGCAATTTCAGAGAGGTTAGTACGCCGCGCCGGGGCACCGGCAACAATGCCATCGAACAGTTCCGGGAAACGTTGCGACATAGTCATGGCCTCTCGCCCACCGGTTGAGCACCCGACAAAATAGCTGTTGTCCGGCGCCTGCTGATAAACGTCACTAACCAGTTGTTTCGCCAGCCGGGTGGTTTTTTCCACCGCTCCGGAGTAGAAGTTCAGCAGCGCCACCTGATCGGCAAAAAACGAGGGATCGAATACCGTGTCACTTTGATGGCCGCTGTCAGTACTGGCGACCGCAAAGCCCCGAAACAGGGCTGGTACTTCGCCCGCAGCCAACGCGCCTAATGGCTCTCTGATCACCCCATTAAGGCCACCACCGCCCTGAAAAAGGAACCGCCCATTCCAGTTATCCGGCAAGGATAAGCCAAACCCAATAGCGTAAGACTGACCGTTTGCGCCGGTGCGCTGTTCAAAATAACCGGTAACTTTACAGAACGGTGCAAAGTGGCCCTGCTGTGCCGAACTCAACCTGTCGAGGGTTTGTAACTGTTGTGCTGAGCTGACATAGACAGCCGATTCAATGGCTAAATCTATCCCATCAGCGGTCAGGGTTGTCAGCGCGTCACAGCGCTGTTGCGGGGATAAGTTACCTGATGCAGCAGGAGGGGTCTGGGCAGAGCAACCGCCTAAAGCCCCTATTAATAAGCCAGCAATGATTGCCTTGGTGTTAGAATACATAATTGCTCATTTACCTTGTCGAAAACGCTTTTCACAGAAAAAACAAAAAGCTGGCGGGCAATTTTACCTGCGCGCCAACTTTATTACCCGTTCGCTAACCTTAAAACTGGTAGCTTACATCCACACCGATAGTACGAGGCGCGCCGTAGAATTCGGTATTCGCATCCAGGTTCTGACCAGTGATGTATTCTTTATCCGTCAGGTTGCGAACATAGCCCTGCACCTTCCAGTCGTCCTGCTCATAAGTCACCAGCGCCGACCACAACCCTCGCGAATCAAGCAAGTCGGTGGTGGAGTTATACAGCAGGCTGGTCCACTGCTCATCTACCCACGCGTAGTTGATCCGCGGAGTCAGGAAAGCGCCATTGGGTAATTCAAATAAATACTCGGCACCGGCTGTAAAGCTGAATTCCGGCGCATAGAGATTATTCCCGCCATCCGAGGTGGCCAGATAAGGGGCGTAATCAAAACAGGCACCGCTGGATGGATCCAAATCACCACTACATTGTGGCAGCGGTGAGTCCGGTAGCCCTGGCAAACGGGTATTCACAATCGGTTGAGTAGGCTCAAGATCGGAGTTCACGTAAGATGCCGAAAAGTCCAGGCGTAAATAATCAAAGTGGGCGTTCAGCGCCAGCTCCACGCCGCTGATACTGGCTTGTGCCACGTTATACACTTCATTACGACCGGTAGTGATATCCAGGTTGGTATTCTGGAAATTATCATAATCACTGTAGAATACCGCTATGGTTGGCTGTAATTGACCATCCATGATGGACCCTTTCCAACCGGCTTCATAGGCAATCACTTTTTCAGGCTCGAACGAGGAGGTTTCGGAGTTGATACCACCTGGTTTATATCCCTTGGCGACGTACGCGTAAAAGTTGCTGTTTTTACTGGCCGCGTAATTGATTGATACTTTGCCCATTAGCTCGTCATCTTCGTAATCACCGGAAATTTGCGCTACCGGGATCCCGCCTTCCGGGAAACCAGGAATGCCGTTACCAATAACCACACCAGCGCCCGGCAGAATACCGGCTTCAAACCAGGCTTTTCGCACGCCCACTTCCAGCGTTAAATCGTCACTGAGATCATAACCAATCTGACCGAATACTCCCTTGGTGATTTTTTCATTTTGCAGGTCAATCTCTACCGGGAACGGGCCGTTATCGATATCTACCAGGATTTCATTTTTCTGATAATAAGCACCAACTACCCAGGTTAAGGTGCCTTCGTCGGGTGAGATAAGGTTAAACTCATGGCTGACCTGATCTTCTCGAACCACCTGTTTCTGTGTAGAAACACCAATGTTCGAGCCATCATAGTCGTACATATTATCAATTTCTTTCACCTGGTCGCCGGACACCCATTTAGCCGTGAGACCATTGGCAAATTCATAAGTCATATCCAACAACAGCGTATCAGCAGATTCATTATTGTAAGAATCGGTGTTGTAGCTGAGTTCCCGAATGTCACCGGTGCGTCCTTCAGCAAACTCAGTATTGGCCAGCGGACGCCAGGCAAAGCCGCCGTTGGATTTTTCCGTGGTTTCATACTTCACATAGATTTCTGCGCTATCGACAGGCGCCCACAATAATCCCACCCGGGCACTCTTTTCGTCGAGACTGCCAGCGGTGGTCGGCTCGTCTCCGATACTGTCATAAAAGCTGTCGCGATTTTCATAGTTCACCGCAACCCGGGCGGCAAAGGTTTCCGCCACCGGCAGATTGAGCGCCGCTTGGGCTCTTTTTGTATTGTAGTTGCCGACGCCCAGCAGGACGTTTCCTTCAAAGCCACCATCCACATCCGGCCGGCGCGAATTGACCATAATGGCGCCCCCGGTTGAGTTCGACCCGGCAAAAGTCCCCTGCGGTCCACGCAGTACCTGAATGTATTCCACATCATAAAAATTAAGCGTGCTCACAATCGGCGGCTGAAACAGGCCATCAATATAGGTGCCTACGCCGTTAGTTACATCCGGATCGCCCGATGCCAGACCAATACCGCGAATATTCACCGACTGAGTAATACCCGCATCGGTAACAGTGAGGCCTGGCGATGCGAACTGCAGATCGTCGAGTCGTTCAACGGCTTTACGTTCGAGGTCTTCGCTGGACAGCGCCGTCAGCGACGCAGAAATATCCTGCACCCGCTTAACCCGGCGTTCGGAAGCAACGGTAATCACCTCAATATCCTCGTCAGCTTTGCTCTCTGCGTTGTCGTTGTTCGATTGCGCCATCGCACTTTGCATGGTTGTCGCCAGCAGTACAGTGGAAATGGCCATTGCTACACGAGTCGGTTTTAATAGTGATGTCGCAGTCGATAAATACATAGGGCAATCCTGTTAATTAATATCATTGTAATTTTCACGGCCGGTGCGAACCCTTTTGTTACGCACTTGTAAAATCAAAATCCGTCTTTTTATGGCCTGATGACCAGTGTCTTACCTGACAATTTTGTTCTGTATGCAGAAGTTAAAGGGTTATTAACAGCTCGTAAATTGCAAAAAATGACTGTTTAATTGACTATTTGCGCCATAAAAAATCATTATGCAAAGTAAAGACCACCTCAATGATAGATATTGATTGCTTTTGAATGAAATTTAGCATTTCTGTTGGAAAGGTCAAATTTAAATATTTTTTAACAAATAGAGCGTGTAAATATCGCATTTGTTAAAAGCTGTCACATCATGCTTGGCTACGCTCTATACAGACCCGCCAACAATGACCACGGCTTAAAGAAAGGGAGTCGGTTAGCAGCAGGACCGGGCTTAGGTGGCAGTAGCCAAAATCCGTCACTGGCGTTTCGCCGTTAAATGACGTCCGGCTATCACTCAGAAGAACGCCCTCCGAACGCTATTCGGTTTTAACGCTATACTGCTGCATTAGCCGGCGCCGGCATCTGGCTGACCTGACGGCAGTCGCCACCCGCGCCTGATTATTGCTAATGAAAGTGAGAATACTGGCTGGCATTAACAATCTGCATAACTTCCCCCCAACGGAGAATGGGGAACGCGCCTTATAAATGAGCAGCCGGCACATTCTGTTAACACTTTTAGCGCCGGGTCTAACTGGATTATCTTTCAATAAACAAAGAGATAATCCGGGTAGCTGAGCGCAGACGAAGAATAATTAGGGGTTTGTATATTATCCTTTGGTCGTAGTTTCAGACATAATTTTTCAGCCCGGCAAACCCGACCAGAATCAGGGCTGGCCAGACCTTTGATGATCCATGGCGAATTGATGTTTTGCTGGCAGATATTTTGCCGTACCCTCTGCCCGCAGTTGGCAGAAGCAATTTATACTGAAGTTAGCTAAATGGGCATTTATCATAATATTATCCAGTTTTTCCATTTCTTCCTCCATGTTAAGTAAGTGTTAATCTCACTAGCATGCGCTACAACATTTGCTATACATTTGAAAAGATAAACTTCTTTAGATGAATTTAAATTTTGCCTAACGCTTAAATTCATTGGCCTGTGCCTTACTTTAAGAAGTTTTCGTTGGCTGGGAGAACTACTGAGTGAAAACGATTCATCACAAAAAAACCATGTTAGCGATGCTGATTGGCGCATCACTAAGCATGACTGCGAATGCACAAGAAAATACATCTGACGCAGAAGACGCTGCCGAAGTTGAAGTGATTCAGGTTAATGGTCTGCGCGGCAGTAACCTGCGCACGCTGAACAACAAACGTTACTCGGCAACCATTGTTGACGGTATCTCCAGCGAAGAACTGGGTAAGTTCCCGGATCAGAACGTGGCGGAATCCCTGCAACGTATTACCGGTATCTCTATCGACCGTAGTGGCGGTGAAGGTCGCTTCATTACTGTTCGAGGTCTGGGCCCGGAATTCAACTCAGTACTGTACAATGGTCGCGTACTGGCCACCGAAAACTCAGGCCGCGAATTCAGCTTTGATATTCTGGCAGCTGAAGCCATTAGCGGTGCCAATGCCTATAAATCATCCACCTCAGATTTAATCTCTGGTGGCATCGGTGCAACGGTTAACCTGACTACGGCTAAGCCAATGGATACCGAAGGTACCCAGGCAGCATTTAGTGCCAAAAGCACTTACGACACCCTGGCCGAAAAATATTCGCCACAGGTTTCAGGTGTATACAGCTACTCAAACGATAAGTTTGGTGCACTGGTTTCGTTAAACTACGTAAACCGTAACTACCGCGTACAGGAAGCCATTACCGATGGCTGGATCCAGCGCGATTTCAGCTACATCCCAAATCAGGCAGGCCCGGGTGATTACACTCAGGTTATGGCGCCTCGTAACGTAGATTTCCGCGACGACAGCGGCGAGCGCGAGCGCATCGGCGGTACAGTAGTGATTCAGGCACGTCCAACCGACGATATCCTGGTAACCGCTGATATCCTGTACTCTAAGTTTACCGTTGACTCATCGGTTATGACTGCCGCCAGCTGGACCCACGACTGGGTAGCCGGCTTCGACTCCGCTTACGTTGACGAAAACAACACCATGCTTGCCTACGGGTATGCCGATGATGTTGCCGGTCTGTCTTCTGACTTCGTACAGCAGGCTTTCAACCGTCCAACTGAAACCCGCCAGGTGGGTTTAAACATGGAATGGTTCGTTAATAACGAACTGGAACTGAACTTTGACGTTTCTTATTCAGATGCTGTTAACGATGCAGGCGGCACCGGGCAGTTCGTAATTGCCGGTATGCCAAATGCTAACCCGCGTTACGATTACACCAACGGCGGTGACTACGGTTCACTTTCATACGACAACGCCATGAGCGCCGGTGCGCTGCGCAGCCACTCACTGTACTTCAGTGGTCGTGACGTGAACGACAAAATGTCACAGTTCAAAGTAGACGGTAAATACACCTTAGGTCATGACTTCGCCGATATCATTCACTTTGGTGTGTACGGTTCAAGCCGCACCAAAGGCCGTCAGGACTATGACAACGGCACCAATGGTAACGTGTTCAGTGGTTACAACAACGACGTACCGGATGAGATCTTCCACCCGGTTAATCAGGGCGGTTTCTTAAACGGCGGCGTACCTTCTACCTGGTACACCTTCGACGCTTACGAATATGCCGACTTCCTGTGGTCAGAGTCTAACATTCAGCAAAACATCATCGATGCAGGCAGTGGTTATGCCGACTCTATCGAGTTACGTCGTCAGTTAGGCGGCCCCTACGCTCGTCCTAACCGCAACAGCATCGCCAGTGTGTCTGAAGATGTGGTAGAAGCGTACTTCCGGGTTGACATCAACACCGAAGTCTCGGATATGCCGCTGTCTGGTAACTTTGGTTTACGTTATTCCTACACCGACATTGAAGCGGTTGGCTACAGTGCCCTGGTAACGGATATTGAGCCGGTAACCGGTGATGACACGCTGCTGAACCTGACGCTTAGCGACACCATGCGTCTGGCCGAAACCAATGACTACGATTACTGGTTACCGTCACTGAACTTAAAATTAGACGTTACCGGTGAGCACGTGGTGCGCTTCTCGGCTTCACAGTCGATTGCCCGTCCTACGCTAACCCGTATGACGCCGGGACTGAGTGGTTACAATGGTCGCCTGAATGCATCTACCGCTTACGGTGGTAACCCGCAACTGCTGCCTTACGAGTCGACTAACCTCGACCTGGCGTGGAACTGGTATTACGACGAAGCCAGCTACTTAGGTGTGTCGGCATTCCGCAAGCGGGTAGATAACTTTATCTCCAGCATCACGCTGCCGGAAGACATTCTGCCGGGTAACCCTTACGGCGAATTTAACGTCACCCGTGAGCGTAACGCGGAAGCGGCAAACATCACCGGTTTAGAACTGGCGGTACTGCACACTTTCGAAAGCGGCTTCGGTTTACAGGCTAACTACACCTTTGTTGACTCGGACGATGATTTCGACCCGACCAATAACGTGGAAACCTTTGCGCTGGAAGGTCTGTCAGACTCTTACAACCTGATTGCCTTCTACGAGAAAGACGACATCCAGGTACGTATTGCCTACAACTGGCGTGATGAGTACCTGTCACAAGCGGTTGGTGCTTACAGCCAGCCGGTGATGGTAGAAGCGTACGGTCAGCTGGACTTTACCGCGACTTACGACGTTAGCGAGAACCTGTCGGTCTTCGTAGACGGCACCAACGTACTGGACAACGAAAGCAGAAGCTTCTCTATTTACAAAGAGCGCCTGCTGAACTTCCAGGCCACAGGCGCACGATTCTCTCTGGGCGCCCGTTACACTTTCTAAGTGAACAGGCACTGCCCTACGTAAAAGCCCCGGTCATCTGACCGGGGCTTTTTTTATGCCTGAATAACGCGGTTTACCTGAATATTGCTAGGAAGGTTCGTTGATTAAACTAAACGCCTTACGGTAGTTCTTAGGTGACAACTCATTGTGCCGTTTAAACAAACGTGAAAAATAAAATGCGTCGTTATAACCCAGCGAGGAAGCAATATTCTGAATCGGCTCATTGGTGAGTTTGAGCTTATCGCAGGCCGATTGCATCTTCAGCCGGGTAAAAAACTCCAGCGGCGGCACGTTCATCTTATTTTTAAACAGCGCCGCATAGTGGGTTGGCGACCAACCGGCGATTTCAGCAAGCTGGTCGAGGGTTAGCAGCCGGTGCAGACTCTTTTTCATCACCTCCACCGTTTTTTCTATTCTTTTCTCTACCCCTTGCTGGCTGGCTTTAATTGAACGCTGATAAAGCTTACAGATACCAAAAAAATGGCCCAGGCTGGTCGATAAACACAGCAGTGATGTGTTGGTATAGCCGCTTTCGGTATGCTGGTATACATCCTCGAAGGCATCCATTAAACCACTGATGTTCGGAATGTTAATAATTGGATCCTGAACCGTGATTTGTAGCTCCTCAAGGTAATACGGGAACATATTTCCACGAATATGAAACCAGAAAATAGTCCAAGGATTTTCATGATCCGCTTCATAGGAATGAGGACAATGCGCCGGAATAACAATCAGGTGGCCAGGCTTTAAATGCCACTCACCACCATTAAAACGGCACACCCCTTCACCGGCCAGGCAAACGATCACAATGGACTCGGGCGCTCCCTCTCCACGCTTTACGTAATGCCCCTTCACGGATTCAAAGGTACCGATATGGGTAGGAAATAACCCGGCACAAATCGGATTTTTTAAAGCGGTTTCCACCATAGCCGGCGGGACCACAATAAGGCGCTGACCGGGAAACCCTTCTGACATTCTTAACATTCGTTACTCACTAATCACGAAAATCATAAGATAGTTAATGTTATACGAATTTTTATCCATTTTAAAAATTAATTAACAACCCTATAGTCCATGTCCAATAGAGAAAGTATGCAGGGTTAACTGCACAACGCAAAACAGGTTGTAATTTATGAGTCAAAGACTGCTTGGAAAAGTCGCTATTGTCACTGGTGCTGCTATGGGTATTGGCGCCGAAGTGGCACGTACTTATGCGCAGGAAGGCGCAAAACTGGCGCTGTTCGATATGCGTCACGACGATTTGGAAACACTCAAAGCAGAACTCATCAGTGAATACGGTTGCCAGATTAACCTTTACCAACTCGACGTGGGCGATGCCGAAGCCGTCACCGCTGCAGTGAATGACGTAGCCAACACCTTTGGTCAGATTGATATTCTGGTTAACAATGCCGGTACCAACGTGTTTAACGATATTCTTAATCTTACCGAGGCCGACTGGGAACGCTGTCTTTCAGTGAACCTGATGGGTGCGCTGAATTGTTGCCGCGCTGCCCTCCGTCATATGCTGGAAAGCAACTACGGCAATATCGTCAACATTGCCTCAGTACACGGCCATAAAATCGTTAAGGGCGCTTTCCCCTATACTATATCCAAGCACGCCATTATTGGCTTGTCGCGCTCACTGGCCATTGAATATGCCGATCAGGGTATTCGGGTGAACTCCATATCACCAGGCCTGATCGATACACCGCTGGCCAAAAGCTACTTTGCCAGCTGCGCAGACGCCGAAGCAGAGCGTGAAAAACAGCGCCAGATCATTCCGGTGAAACGCTTTGGTCAGCCTGAAGAAGTGGCGCAAACCGCGCTGTTTTTAGGATCCGATGAAGCGCGCTTTATTAACGCAACCGACATCCTTATCGATGGCGGTCGCAGCCAGGTCTATTGCGACTAAACGGCACGAAGAGGTTTAAGTAGTACTATGACAAATCAGCATGAAAACAGCCCGCAAATTAACACCGCGTTTATCTGGTTAATTAGTTTAACCGCGGCCTGTGGTGGCCTGTTATTCGGATACGACTGGGTGGTTATTGGCGGCGCCAAGCCCTTTTACGAAGTGTACTTTGGCATTAGCTCACCGGCGTTATCCGGCTGGCTGATGTCTTCAGCACTGGTGGGTTGTATTGGTGGCGCACTGGTAGCGGGCGTACTGGCCGATAAAGTAGGCCGCAAGTACGCGCTGATTGTCTCGGCCCTGCTGTTTGTTATTTCGGCGGCCGGAACCGCACTGGCTGATGGCATTACCCCGTTTGTGTTGTACCGTATTTTGGGCGGCATCGGCATTGGTATTGCCTCTACCGTTTCGCCAATGTACATCTCGGAAGTAAGCCCGGCGGATCGCCGCGGTAAACTGATTGCGGTAAACCAGCTGACCATCGTAATTGGTGTACTGGCCGCGCAAATCGTTAACCTGATGATTGCCGAGCCGGTCGACGGTGATATCGCCATGACATCGTGGAATGTGACCGACGGCTGGCGCTACATGTTTGCCGCCGAGCTCATTCCAGCAGCGCTGTTCTTTGTGCTGATGTTTGTAGTGCCTGAATCGCCGCGCTGGCTGGTAAAAATGCGCCGCAAACAAGATGCCGAACAGGTACTGGCCAAAGTGGGCAGCGGTAACTACGCCGCCACTAACCTGGCCGAGATTGAGGCTAGCTTTGGTGCCGACGAGAAAAAATTCTCACTGGCGGATCTTAAATCAGTAAAACCCTTACTGATCATCGGTATTGTGCTGGCGTCATTCCAGCAGTGGTGCGGCATTAACGTAATCTTTAACTACGCTCAGGAAATTTTCGCCTCCGCCGGGTTCGACGTTAACGACACCTTAAAGTCTATTGTGGCCACCGGCATTATTAACTTGGCGTTTACCATTTTAGCGCTGCCCATGGTAGAAAAGATGGGCCGCAGAACCCTGATGATCATTGGCTCTAGCGGCTTAGGTGTACTGTACTTAATTATCTCGGGCATGTATTACGCCGGTATCGACGGCCTGCCACTGCTGGTAATGGTGCTGTGCGGCATTGCTACCTACGCCTTAACCCTGGCGCCGGTAACCTGGGTATTACTGGCCGAAATCTTTCCCAATAAAGTGCGCAGTAGCGCCATGTCGGCTTGTACGCTGGCGTTATGGCTGGCCTCTTTTGGCCTGACCTTTACCTTCCCGTTCCTGATTGAAGCCTTTGCCGCTTCCGGCAGCTTCCTGTTTTACGCGTTAATTTGTTTTGTGTCTTTCCGCTTTATCTGGCTGTACGTGCCGGAAACCAAAAAGCTGACTCTGGAGCAAATCGAAAAGAACCTGGCCGGCGACAAGCTGGTTCGTCAGAACGGATAACGGGAGCCGCTAATGAAAATAAAACAACTACGCCTTTATCCGGTAGCACCGCGCTGGTGCTTCCTGGCCATCGACACCGACGAAGGCGTTACGGGCTGGGGTGAGCCCATTATCGAAGGCAAGGTCGAAACCGTGATGGCGGCGGTGAAAGAGCTGGAGTTTTACCTGCTCGATAAAGACCCTTCGCAAATTAACGACCTGTGGCAACTGCTGTATCGCGGCGGATTTTACCGCGGTGGCCCTATTTTAATGTCGGCGATTGCCGGTATTGAACAAGCCCTGTGGGACATCAAAGGCAAGGTAATGGGGCAACCCGTGCACCAGCTGTTAGGTGGCCGCGTACGCGACAAAATGAAAGTGTATTCCTGGGTAGGCGGTGACGATCCGGCCGATGAGATTGCCCAAATCCAACAGCAGCAAGCCCTGGGCCGCAACACCTTTAAGCTAAACGGCTGCGGCAAAATGGCGCTCATCGATTCGCATAAAGCGGTGGATGAAGTAATTGAGCGGATTGGTTTAATTCGCGAGACCTTTGGTAATACCGTGGATTTTGGCCTCGATTTCCATGGCCGCGTGTCGGTCCCCATGGCCAAAGTACTGCTAAAAGAACTGGAATTTGCCCGCCCGCTGTTTGTTGAAGAGCCGGTACTAGCCGAGCAGTATGAGCAGTACTCGGTGCTGAGCAACAGCACCTCAATTGTGCTGGCAGCCGGTGAGCGCATGTACTCCCGCGCCGAGTTTAAACGCGTGCTGTCGCGCGGTGGCCTGGGCATTTTGCAACCCGATGTATCCCACGCTGGCGGCATTCTGGAAACAATTAAAATTGCCGCCATGGCCGAAGCCTACGATGTGACCCTGGCACCGCACTGCCCGCTTGGCCCCATTGCGTTTGCAGCGTGCCTGACCGTGGACTTTGTGTCTTACAACGCGGTACTGCAGGAAACCTCGCTGGGCATGCACTACAACACCGGCGCCGATCTGCTCGACTATGTGCTCAACAAAGACGACTTTGCCATTACCGATGGCTACATCGCACCGCTGACCAAACCAGGGCTTGGCGTAGAGCTCAATGAAGACGCAATTTATCAGGCCGCCGAGCAACATACCGGCTGGCGTAACCCGGTTTGGCGACACCAGGATGGCTCGGTCGCTGAATGGTAACCCTTTAAAAAATACAGCTAAGACAATGTTTGAATTAATAGACACAATCGACGTAGAAAACACCCTCGGTGAAGGGGTGACCTGGGACACCGAAACCCAAACCGTGTGGTGGACCGATATTGAACAGAAGAAACTGTTTGCCTACCACGTCACCGAGCGCGAACTGGTAACCTTTGATACCCCGCATCGGCTGTGCGCTTTCGCCTTAACTAAAGACACCGGCGTGTTGCTGGCTGCCTTTGATTGCGGTATCGGGCTACATAACCTGACCACCGGCGACACCGACTGGCTGTTTAAATTTCCTGGCGATGCCACCGTGCGTTTCAATGACGGTCGTACCGATGCCAAAGGCCGCTTCTGGGTAGGTACCCTGAACGAAGATGGCGACAAAACCGCGAGCTCCGGCCTGTACCGGGTAGACACCAATATGCAGGTCACCAGGGTCGAATCGAACGTGGGTATTTGTAACGGCCTGGCCTGGAATACCGACGCCACCCGGTTTTACATGGCCGACTCTTCCCGACAAATCATTTATCAGTATGTGTTTGATAAAGACAGCGGCGAGATTTCTGACAAATCGCCGTTTAAACAAATGGAAGCCACCGCGGCGCCTGATGGCGCGATTATGGGCAGTGACAATCACCTTTACAGCGCCCTGTGGGGCGGTAACTGCGTGGCTCGCATTGCCCCGGGCGGCCAAGAAGAACGCTTTGAAGTACCGGTAGAACAGCCTACCTGCGTTGCCTTTGGCGGCGAAGACAACGACCTGCTGTTTGTTACGTCGGCCCGCTACGCGCTGTCTGACGAGGCCATCGCCAACGCGCCGCAATCCGGCAGCCTGTTTATTTACCGCACCGGCTTTAAAGGCAGCCAGAGCCCGCGCTTTGCAGGGGAAACCGCTTATGACTAACGCAACACCGGCCAGTATTCTGGTTGACTGGGGCACCACCAACTTTCGTGCGTACCTGCTGGATGAGCAGGGCAATTGTATTGCTGAAAAAAGCGCGCCGAGTGGTATTTCCCAAATCAACGGTAAGTTTGAGTTTACCCTGAACGTCAATATTGGCGACTGGCTAAAGCAGTACGGTGAACTCACCGTGGTACTCGCCGGCATGATTGGCAGCCAGATCGGCTGGAAAAACACGCCCTACGTTGACTGCCCGGCGCCGGTTGAAGGTTACGGCCAGTACGGCGTTCAGGTGCCGGAATTTAATAACGGCAACTGCTGGATAATCCCCGGCATGAAGCAAGACACCGCCGATGGCAAAGTAGATGTCATGCGCGGCGAAGAGCTGCAGGTAATTGGTGCCAGCTTACTGGCCGGTAACCATGACGCCACTTACTGCTGCCCGGGCACGCATAATAAATGGGTACAGGTGCAAAACGGTGAAATACGGACCATCACCACCGCCATGACCGGTGAAATGTTTGCCCTGCTGTCGAACCACTCCATTCTGGCCAACTCGCTGGATAAAAGCAGCGAACCAGACGAAGCGGCATTTAAAAAAGGCCTGGAATACAGCCAGCAACCCGGTGGTCTGCTTAACCATATTTTTAGTGTACGCACCCAGTTTGTTACCGGTAAGCAAGACACTGACGCCGGCGCCGGTTATCTGTCCGGCATTTTAATCGGTCATGAAATTCGCGCCTTACTTGAAGCGGGTAATAACCAGCTTGGTACCTGCCACATTATTGGCAGCTCGGGCCTGAGCAAGCTGTACCAGACTGCCCTGAACCACTTTGGCATCAGCAATACGCTGGTTGCTGATAAAGACGCCAGCATTGCCGGCGCCAACTCTCTTATTCAGATGTTAAAGGATAAATTATGTCACTCCTGACTCCCTACATGACCATGCCCCTCATCGCCATCTTACGCGGTGTGACAGAAGATGAAGTGGTCGAAGTGACCGGCGCGCTGATCGAAGAAGGCTTCACCATGATTGAAGTGCCGCTTAATTCGCCCAATGCCGTAGAAAGCATTCGCCGTATTGTTGAGGCCTTTGGCGATAAAGCCCTGATTGGTGCCGGTACGGTATTAACCGTAGAAGAAGTTGAGGCCGTTGCTGCGGTAGGCGGCAAGCTGATTGTGTCGCCCAATATTAACGTGGATGTGGTGAAACGCACCAAAGAGCTGGGCATGATTTCAGCACCTGGTGTATCGACCCCTACGGAATTATTTGCCGCCATTCAGGCCGGTGCCGATGCCGCTAAAGCCTTCCCGGCCGACGCGATTCCACCGTCTACCATTAAAGCCTGGAGCTCAGTAACCCCGAAAGGTTACCCCATTCTTGCCGTTGGCGGCGTTAACGCCGACAACATGGCCGACTATCTGGCCGCGGGCGCAGTAGGATTTGGTATTGGCAGCAACCTGTATAAGCACGGCAAAACCGTTGACGAAGTTCGCTCTGTCGCAAAGCAATTAGTTCAGGCTATCTCGGCCCAATAAGCAATGAGAAGTACAATGAAAAAATCATATAACACTTTATTTAGCGCGCTGCTGGCCCTTGGCCTGACAGCGTGTGGCACAACTAACGACGCCCCTTCACAACAAAGCCTGTCTTTAGCGGGCGAATGGCAGGTAAAACTCGACCCGAATAACGTTGGCAACAGCGAAAACTGGGCACAAACCGCCATTAGCGGCCAGGCAATGAGCCTGCCATCCACCCTGGACGACGCGCAAATTGGTACGAAGAATACCCGCGAGCCGGCCATTAATAACTACGTACTGTCGCACCTGACCCGCGAATATGAATACATTGGCGTGGCCTGGTACCAAAAAGAAGTCACTATTCCGGACAACTGGCAGGGCAATACCATTGAGCTGGAACTGGAACGGGTGATCTGGGCATCAGAAGTGTTTGTAGACGGCAAATCCGTTGGTAAACAGGATAGCCTGATTGCTTCGCACAACTTCGATTTAACGCCCTTCTTAACGCCGGGCAAGCACGTGATCACCGTACGCATCGACAACGGCGATCAGCACCCTGAAATTAACATTACCAGCGACAAATACCCGCTGGAATCAAGCCAGCAAATGGCGCACGCCTACACCAACCACACGCAAATTAAGTGGAACGGTATGTTAGGTGATATTGAACTCACCGCGCACACAGCCAATACTCCGGACGATCTGCAGGTGTATCCTAACCTGCAGGACAACAGCATTACCGTGAGCTTTACTCAGGCGACGCCGGCAGCTGGCGATGTGGCGTACACCATCAGCACTACCGACGGCAAAGTGGTTGCCGAAGGCACAGCCAGCAATGCCAAAGTGGCCGAAGGCAAAGTCAGCTTTACCATTGCCAAGCCTGAAGGCGTAGAACTGTGGGACGAATTTAACCCGAATGTGTATGAGCTGGCGATTAACCCTGACAACAGTGGTTCTGAAGCACCGGTTGCAGCCACCTTTGGCTTCCGCGAAGTCAGCCAGGCCAATGGTGATTTACTGCTTAACGGCCAGCGTATCTTCCTGCGTGGTAACCTGGATGCGGCAATTTTCCCGCTAACCGGCCACCCGCCAATGGATAAAGAAGGTTGGTTAGACATCCTTAAGCAAGCCAAAGCCTATGGTCTTAACCACTTCCGTTTCCACTCCTGGGCACCACCAGCGGCCGCCTTTGAAGCCGCCGATGAAATTGGCTTTTACTATCAGGTAGAGCTGCCGCACTGGAGCCTGATTGTAGGTGAAGATGCCGACGCTACCGACTTCCTGCGCCGTGAAGGTCAGCGCATTATTGAAGAATATGGCAATCATCCGTCGTTTATTATGATGGCCATGGGTAACGAGCTGGAAGGCGACCTGGAAACCCTGAGTAACCTGGTTAAAGAATATAAAGCGCAAGATGGCCGCCACCTGTATGCCTCTACCGCGTTCTCTTTCCAGAAGCCGCAGGAACAGTGGCCACTGGCAGTTGATGAGTACTACATTACCCAATGGACCGAGAAAGGCTGGGTGCGTGGTCAGGGGATCTTTAACACCAACTCACCGAGTTTTGATAAAGACTACACCGAAAACGCCGAATACATCAGCGTACCACTGGTTTCCCACGAAATAGGTCAGTACTCGGTGTACCCGGACATGAGCGAAATTCCTAAGTACACCGGCGTATTAAAGCCGCTTAACTTTATGGCCATTAAACAGCAGCTCGAAGAGAAAAATCTCATCGACCTGGCCGATGAGTTTACTTACTCATCAGGCAAACTGGCCGCCATTCTGTACAAAGAAGAAATCGAACGCGCACTGAAAACGCCAAGCTTTGATGGCTTCCAGTTACTGCAATTACAGGACTTCCCTGGCCAGGGCACCGCGCTGGTTGGCTTACTGAATGCGTTCTGGGGCTCTAAAGGCGTAATCAGCGCCGAAGAATTCCGTGAGTTTAACAGCGAGCTGGTACCGTTAATTCGCTACAGCAAAGCGGTATACGAAAACGGCGAAAGCTTTGACGCGTCGATTGAAGTGGCTAACTTCTTTAAAGACCTGGCAGGCCAGAAAATTCACTGGTCGATCACCGATACCGCCGGTACGGTAGTAGCGCAGGATGACATCAACGGTGTGGATTTAACCATTGGTAATAACGTTGAACTGGGCACTATCAGCTACAAGCTGGACGTTGACCAGGCCGAGAAAATGACCGTAAAAGTGTCTCTTGATGGGACTGACTATAAGAACACCTGGTCGTTCTGGGTGTACCCGCAAGATGTGGCGACCGAGTCTGACGCCATTGTTTCTACCACGTCTTACGACGAAGCAGAAGCTGCGCTTAAGCAAGGCAAAACGGTATTCCTGAACCCGGACTTCAATAGTCTGACCGGCGTTGACGGCCGCTTTGTGCCAGTATTCTGGAGCCCGGTACACTTCCCGAACCAGCCGAGCACCATGGGCTTACTGATGGATCCTGAGCACGCGGCACTGGCCAAATTCCCTACCGCTTCGCACACCGACTGGCAGTGGTGGGACTTAGCCATTAAGTCAAAATCGGTAGAGGTAAACGAAGAACAGGTAACGCCGATTATTCGGGTTATCGATAACTTTGTTACCAACCGCCATCTGGCTAACGTGGTAGAAGCCAACGTGGGCAACGGCAAACTGGTGTTCTCATCGATTGATCTGACCAACGACTTAGACAACCGCCCGGCAGCGCGCCAGCTTAAGCACAGTATTCTTGAGTACATGCAAAGCGATGCGTTTGCACCGAGCAAAACCGTTGAGCTGGACGCCTTAAAAGCGCTGCAGACCGAAGAGTCAAAAGCGCAATTCGAAACCAACGATATTTATAACTAACATTCGTTTTTCGATAAAAAGCCGGGGCCACAGTCTCCGGCTTTTTTACGATCAGGATAAAGGTTTACTATGGACAAGAAACTCCACACATTTTCCCTGTCGCTGGCCCTTTTCAGTGCAGCGCTAACCAGCTCGGCACTGGCGGTTGAAGACTGGCGTAACCCCGAAGTGTTCCGCATTAATAAAGAACCGGCACGCAGCTTTTTTTACAGTTTTAGTCACAAAGCCGACATCAATACCGAAACGCCCTGGGCAGCCGATAACTATCAGTTGCTGAATGGCGATTGGAAGTTTAACTGGGTTGATACCCCGGCAAAAAAACCAGCCGGCTTTTATGCCACCGATTATGACGACAGCAGCTGGGGCACCATTGCCGTGCCTGCCAACTGGGAGTTAAACGGCTATGGCGAGCCGTATTATCACAGCCATGCCTGCTTTAATAATGACTTAAGCTTTTTGGAAGGCGACGAGCTTAACTACTCGATGTCGTTCATGGACGGCAAGGTAGATTACAACCCGGTAGGTTCGTATCGCCAGACCTTTACCATTGATGAAAGCTGGCACGGCAAAGAAGTGTTTTTGCATTTCGGCGCGGTGAAATCGGCGTTTTATGTTTGGATAAACGGCGAGAAAGTAGGTTACTCCCAGGACTCCAAAACCGACGCCGCCTTTGACATAACGCCCTATATTCAGCCCGGCGAAAATACCCTGGCCATGGAAGTCTACCGGTTTTCGGATGGCAGCTATTTAGAATGCCAGGACATGTGGCGCATGAGCGGCATTGAGCGTGATGTGTATATTTATGCCACGCCCAAAGTGGCGGTAAGGGATTTTCATGCCTACACCACGCTGGATGCCAGCTATACCGACGGCATTCTGCGCTTTGAAGCCGAGGTGGACAACCGCAGTAGTCAGCAGACTAAGGCGGTATCGTTAACTGCCGAACTTACCGACGACCAGGGCAATCAGGTGTATCGCAACACCCTGAACATTGATGCGCTTCCCGCTAATACACAAAAACAGGTTGGCTTTGAAACCAACCTGGAACAGCCCAAACTGTGGAGCGCAGAGCAGCCTAATTTGTATTCACTGCTTATCACCCTTAACAGCCCGGGTAATGCCCCCCAGTACATTCGTCGCCACATTGGTTTTCGCTCCACCGAATACAAAGACGGCAATATTCTGGTTAACGGCAAGCCGGTGTTATTTAAAGGGGTGAATCGCCACGAGCACGATCCCCACAGCGGCCATGTGATTTCGCGCGAGTCGATGCTGGCAGATATTAAACTCATGAAAGCATTTAATATTAACGCGGTAAGGATGTCCCACTACCCTAACGACCCGTATTTTTATGACTTAGCTGATAAGTACGGCCTGTACGTGATGGACGAAGCCAACACCGAATCCCACGGCTTAGGCGCGGCCAATCAGGCGGGCTACGATGCTGAAAAGCATATTGTAAACAAGCCAAAGTGGCAGGCCGCTTATCTGGATCGCATTGCCAACATGTACGAGCGCAGTAAAAATAACCCCTCGGTGGTTATGCGCTCGTTAGGCAATGAGTCGGGCGACGGCCCCAACATTGAAGTCACCTACGACTGGCTGAAAGCCCAGGAGCCGTCACCGGTTATCTCTGAGCAGGCCCAGCTGCGCCGCCATACCGATACCTACAGCCAGATGTATGCGCCACTGCGCGACATAGTACGTTATGCTGAAACCGAGCACGACGAACGCCCGGTACTGCTTATTGAATATGAGCACGCCATGGGGAACTCGCTGGGTAATTTTCAGGAATACTGGGATGCGTTTGAAAAGTACCCGTCGCTGCAAGGCGGCTTTATCTGGGACTGGGTAGACCAGACCTTTGCCCGCACTAATGCCAACGGCGACTTTTATTGGGCCTACGGCGGCGATATAGAGCCTGCTGGCACGCCCAACGCCGACAGCTTCTGCGCCAACGGCCTGGTATATGGCGATCGCACACCTTACCCGTACTTATGGGAAGTTAAAAAGGTGCAGCAAAACATTGGCTTTGCCTATGCCAATGGCAGCCGCCGCGACATTGTGATCACCAACAAACATGACTTTCGCGACCTCAGCGCCTATAGCCTGAGCTGGCAGATTATTGAAGACGGTGTAGTGGTAAACAGCAAAACCGGTATTGCGCTTAATGCACCCGCTGGTGAGCAGCAACAAATTACGCTGCCCGAAGCCCGTTACCTGCCCGGCAAAGAGTACTTCGTTAACCTGCAGGTAACCCTGAAACAAGAGGAAGCCCTGCTTGCTAAAGGCCATGTAGTCGCCGAAGAGCAATTAGCGCTGCCATTTACCCCAGTGCCAGATACTCAAGCGCCAGACACTCGCACCACCAGCGCCGACATCGCGATGGAAGAAACCCAGCAGGCGATTATTCTTTCCGGTGACAATTTCACACTGAGCATAAACCGCGATAGCGGCCTGGTTTCATCGCTGGAGTACCACGGCAACGAGCTACTTAAAGCCGAAGCGCATCCCTCGTTCTGGCGTGTACCGGTGTATAACGATCTGGAAGTGGGCAGCTATGAAAAAGCATTCTCGATATACCAGGATTTAGGTGAGAACACTCAACTTACCGCACTCACCGCAGAGCGGCTTTCTGATCATCAGGTAAAAGTAAACATTGAGCATGCTCTACCCGCTATTGAAAGTAAGTACTTCACAACCCTTACCGTAGATGGCAACGGCGCTATTGATGTGGACATCTGGTTTTATGCCGCACCGCATAAGAAATTTGGCGAGTTACCCCGTATTGGTACGCTGTTTGAGCTGGCCACTGATTACAGTAACGTGACCTACTATGGCCGTGGACCGCATGAGAACTATCAGGACCGCAAGTCGTCGGCGTTTGTGGGCTTGTACCACACCACGGTGGATGATTTGTATGTGCCTTATGTTACCCCGTCGGAAAACGGCCACCGCACCGATGTGCGCTACGTAGACTTTACCGATAACCATGGCAATGGCCTACGCTTCTCGTCTGCCAGAACGCTGGAATTCAACGCCGAGTACTACGATAGCAACGACTACGATGCCTCTAAAGCCGATCATTTTGCGCGTAATCTGCACCCGGCCGACCTGCAAAAGCAGGACCGCATTTTTGTGCATATCGATTACAAGCACAGAGGCGTTGGCGGCACCAACTCCTGGGGCGGAGCACCGCTTAGCAAGTACATTCTGCCCTGGCTGGATTATCGCTACAGCTACCGCATTGCGCCGCTAAGCGAATAATCATCCGCACCACCAGCAAACGCCGCATCCCATTGCGGCGTTTTCAAACTACAAATGGCAATCCTGGCAATCCCATTCCAGTTTGCATTTACAAATCTCTTTACTTAAGTCCTCTTTTATTATCCATAATAAACCCAACATTAAACCCGGGACATATCCAACATTAGCAGTGAGAATAGAAACGATAGCAGCCAAAGCCCAAAATATTAGTTCTTTTAACTTTTTTCGACTATTCGTCGAGTAGCTTAAATGTTTAAGTTTACATAATATTTTACATATTTTTTGTTGAACATTTTTTGGTGTACAACCAAAATATTTGTCTTTCGACATATTCCTAATTATATCGACTTTACCCTGTATAATTTTTCTAGCCTGTGGGCTTTTCTTTTTTCTAATTAAACTTTGAGAAGATACAATTAATTCACCATTGTTGAATAGCAATTTTAAATAGCGCTCAATCTTTAATTTAAAATTCTCTGAAGCATAACAATCACCGAAGTACGGGTTTTCAAATAACACAGCCAAATTAACTACTCCTTGTTAACATACTAGTAAACCGAATAATGCTCCTGCAAGTAACGTAGCGGTCAACTCCCTAAATAACTTTTTATATTTTGACAATCGATCGAATAAAATTGCAGTAAGATTAATTAAGAAAGCAAAAGTTATTATTATTTGTGCGGCAAAAGTTTCGTTACTTATGCTAGATATTAAAATAATGCCGCCTCCTCCAACAACTAAGAACACTAGCAGTGTTAAAAGCCTATATTTACCAATCATTTAATTTTCACCTTCCCGTGGATTGTTGAAATAATAACCAAAAATATGATTATTTACGAAGCTTTCAGCATCAAAAGGCTATTTGTTATTCGATTATTTTGGAATTAAAAAGTATTTATTATACCATTTAGAAATAAAAAATAGCAGTTTAAGCGGCAAATTAATACAAAAACCAATTAATAACAAAAACTTGGAGGAAAAGTTGATTTTCAGCATTCTATTAATGGCTTATTTTTGAATGCCTATTTACGGCTTCTTCATAGTCAAATAATGGGCCCATTATTTTTTCCGTGTTCAGATAAGATTTTAAGCAGAAGGACATAAATCGTAGACTGAAAGTACTGATTAATTTTTCAAACCATCGCACGACAAACCGATGTTCCGGTCAGTATGCTTCTTACTTAGCCCTTTGTTGGCAGAAGTAACATAGCCGGATTCCAGCCCGGTAACATAAAAGAAACTCAGGCCAGAGCCCAGAAAAATATCCAGGCCGCCATGCATCCCGAATAGGTCCTGCCGCTGGAGTTTTATCCATAACCCCAGAATGAAGGAAATAATAAAAATAATCAGGTAGATCAAACGCCTGCTCATACAATGCACCCTATTGCACACCACAATCGTAGCAGAGGTATAACCCAACCTATGCAATAGGTAAACTGTACCAGTGACAAGCGTGGCTGGCATTAATCGCCATTTAATGCGGGCAGCACATATTCGCCAAGCTCATCAATAACCGCCTGCGCCGGGCGCTGTGAGGGTTTAAGGTTTAACGCTACGTGCTGAACACCCAGCTCACGATGATGCAGCAAACGCTCCAGCAAAGCGTTACGGCCAATCCGCACCACGTTGTAAAACCGCTGATAAGGCGCATCGGGATTAGCATCCAAATCGAAAAAGGTGGAATACCCATAGCCGGGCACCGGGTTATCACCCGCCGCTTCTTGCAGCCTGGCAAGAATATCCACAATAGCCACCTCGCTATCCACCGACCAAATCCAGCCATCCACGTTATTGGCCAGCCACTCCATGGGCTGTCTGGAGCGCCCGATTGCCACAATCGGCACTCGCCCGTTGACCGGCTTGGGATGCATATCCAGATTCCCCTGCAGCGTACCAAAGTACTCGGTATTCATTTTGGGAAACCTGCCCTGATGCACCGCATTAATCAGCGCTACCGCCTCTCGATAGCGCTCGCCCCGGGTAGCATAATCGATACCGAATGCCGGGTATTCCACCGGCCGATCGCCGGTAGACAGCCCCAAAGCAAAGCGCCCGTTGGTGAGATAATCGGCCGTTACCGCCTGCTTGGCAATATGCAGCGGCTCACGAAGTGGTGTAACAATACCAGCGGTGCCCAGAGTGATTTTTTGGGTGACCGCGGCCAGATACCCCGCGTACACAAACGGATCGAGCATTTGCGCCGCATCACCAAAGTTAGGGTCGTAAAAGGGCACATCCCGCAGCCAGATACTGGCAAAGCCCGCCTCTTCGGTTTGCTTAGCCAGTTGCTGATGAGCTTGCAGGGTGGGAAACGGCGAATCCGGATAGGCTTCAAGCGGGGTAAGCAAACCAATGGTCAGCTTGCCGGGTGAGAATACCCGTCGCCAGCTTTCAGTTTGGGACGCGGCTCTGGCCGTTGCAGCCTGGTTTGTGGCGTTAAACATTATCGGGCCACACCACATCAAGCTCGGTATGTTCAATGCGCCACTCGCCATTCATTTTTACGTAGCGGTCGATATAGCGCCCCAGCAATAGTACGGGATGTTCATTGGCCGGGCGGTCAGTCACAAAATCGAGTAGATAACAGCTGCCGGCAGCCGTGCTCTCACTGCTTAGGGTTACCTGGTGATTGGTGACCGCATGCATAAACGGGTAATGCTCACGGTTTTTGCTATCAAAATCGTGGTAAGCCGCTTTAAGGCTTTGTTTAATAGCTGGCAGCCCTTGCATACTGCCGACAGTGACTTTTACTTCCGCATCGGCAGTAAACACCTCATCCAACTGTTCAACGTTACCGCCGTCGAGCAGTTCGCTGTACCGTAACCGCAGGGCACGGATATCTTCTTTATCGAGCAACGCCAACAGGCGTGCAGATTGTGTCTCGTTAATCATAAATCAGGCTCTTTTTTACTGTGGAACTCAGCGCGTCAATCGCGCGGGCAAATCTAGTGGCGGGTATTGTGTTTGATTATTTATGCGCAATAAACAGGCTGCATGTACACATTATGTAGACAAATATTCTACAATAGAGCTTTGTTCACGCTCGATTGAAAACAGGTTAACCATGGCAGAATCCACAGGCCACACAGACAGTTTTGCCGGCATCAATGCCTTTGTTACCACGGCTCAGGCAGGCAGTTTTACTGCGGCTGCCGAACGCCTCGGCGTAACTAAGTCTGCAGTGGGCAAAGCGGTGAGCCGGTTAGAACAACGGCTGGGGCTTACGTTATTTAACCGCACCACACGCAGCCTTAGCCTGACCGTAGATGGTGAGCATTATTTGCAGAGCTGCCAGAATGCGCTGGAGATCCTCAACAGCGCCGAATCAGAATTAACCTCTCATATTGCTCGCCCGTCTGGCCGCTTGCGGGTAGATTTACCCGCCGCCTTCGGCCGCACACGGATTCTGCCGGTGTTGCTTGGCATTACCGAGCAATTCCCGGAACTACACCTGACAATCTCTTTCAGCGAACGCTTTGTGGATTTAATAGAAGAAGGGATTGATCTGGTGATCCGCATTGGCGCGCTACAAGACAGCAGCACTTTAGTCGCCCGGCAACTCACCACGCAAAAGCTGGTAGTGTGTGCCTCACCGGGTTACCTGGCAAAGCATGGCACACCCAAGAGCCCAGAAGAGTTAAATAACCATCGGACTATCGTTGGTTTTCGGCGTAACCAGCCGGTTTACTGGCTGTTTAAAAACGAAGAAAGCAAAACAACCCGCATTACGCCACCAGCAACCCACGAACTTGCCGATGGCGATGCCATGTTATCTGCAACTCTCAACGGCGCCGGACTTTCTCAGCTGCCGCGATGGCTGGTAAACGCGCACCTCGAAAGCAAACAACTGGTTACCGTGCTGGACGACTACGCAGGTGCCGAAATGCCCATTAACGCGCTCTGGCCCAAAGGCCGGCAGATACAGCCCAAACTGCGCTACGTTGTGGACGAATTAGTAAAGGTTGCAGCATCAGGCGGATTTGACTAACACGTTAGCCATTGCTAATCACTGCCTGGCGGTTCGCAGATTTACCAACCGGTTTATAGTGCTGAATCAGCATTAATGCAGTAAAAGCCATTAGCGTTGCAACAATATCATTCCAGTCGAAATACATTTCTGGAATGAAAGCCTGATGAACCTCCCACAACAACGCCCCGCAGGTAATACTTATAATGCAGTTGCGGAGCTTTCTGTTAGTTACAGAATGAGCAAAGGTAACGTATCCAGACACTAGAATTACAACATAAAGATAGCTCATCACCGAACCCAGCAGTACATCCAGCCCGCCATTAATACCGATGTAGACTTCACGATTTAATTTAATTGCCAGTGACAATATCACCGACAGGGTGAACATGATTAAATGAATTGCTCTGTTATCCATTTCAGTCTCCTTAAGAAACCTGCAAAAGCATTAATACAGGTTTTCTCTTAATTTAAGCGGCCGTCATCATACCTTCGTAATCGTCTGTTGGTCCTAACATCCCCTCAACAGCTTTATCCAGCTCATCGCCGATATAGTATTCGACGATCTCTCCAACGATTATGCCTAATATAATTCCACCCACTAAACCGCCTGAAACATTAGCGCATTCAGTTGAATTTAATTCTTTCATAGTCCTTTCCTCAAATTAAAGTTAACAGTGTTTACCTCTACTGCAGTGTTAACCATAAATGATAAGCGGCACCTGGAAAGCTGTACTCAGGTTTAGAAAATACAAAATCAGTAGTGGTCAGTGCGAAGATTAGCTTTCCTATGGGGTTAAACTGTGGCCGCCTCAGATACGCACTTACCGTGTTTATGCACCACATACCCTAACACCCCACCGAAGACATCCATTAGCGCATGCAAGGCAATCACCACCCACAGCGACTCGGTAAGCACGTAGATAATGCCTAACACCACACCAATAACGCCGGTTCGCAGCACATTGGCCCAGCCCTGATAGAGATGACACAAACCAAACAAAAAGCTGCCCAGCAACAAGCTCACCCACGCACCCAGAGGCTCAGCAAACACCGCCAGAAAGAAGCCCCGGAATAACAGCTCCTCACAAATACCCGCCGACATCGACACCCCACCCGTAAACCAATACAACTCACGCCTATTCGCTGGCATTAACCAGCTGTGAGTTTGCATGGCATCAAAGAGCTGTTGATATTGCGAAGTACCGGGCCGAATACTGCGGATATGCCAGAACACATAAACCAGCCCTACCACTACCAGCAATGCGCCTGCCCAGTTAGCCCAACTGTTTTGCCAGGTAAGCCCCAGACTCTCTGCCGACACAATGTTGAACGGCAGTAATAGGAGTAACACACTGGTTGGCAGCCACAAAAAACCGATGGTTTCTTTATACATGGCGAGTTTGGTTTTACGCTCGGCGATAACTGCCAGCTTATTTTTATCCGCTTCCCACAAGCTGTACAACACCATGCTGCCCATCATCGCCAATACCAGCCACTCGCCTGAATGTAATGTCATCTTACTTGCCCTCTCTGCACTAAAACTTGACTGAATCCAGCTTAAAGAGTGGCAATTGATAAATAAATATATTAAAAATTGCAGTTACCTATACTTTTAGTTTACAAAATGATTAATCCTAAAGATCTCGCCATATTCTGTAAGGTTGCCGAAACGGGCAATATGTCTCGCGTGGCCGAGTCAGAAGCCAAAACCGTAATGGCCATCAGCAAGCAAATTGCCAGGTTGGAAGCGCAGCTTGGCCAGGCATTGTTTATTCGTTCCCGGCGACAGTTGCTTTTAACCGAATTTGGCAAAGCGTTTAAACACAAAAGCGAGACTTTACTGGAACAACACCAGGCGCTCATGCAGTGGAGCCACACCAAAGCCACAGTTGTCAGCGGCGAGCTAAGAGTGCTGTGCCAGAGCAATGAGGTGGTCACTGAAACTCTGGTGCCCTGGATGGCCGGATTTACTGCGCAATATCCTGAACTTACCCTGTCGCTGGATGTGAAAGAATCACTCATCAATATTCGCGATGACGACTATGATGTGTTCTGGTCGGTAGGTGATTACCTGGGCAACAGATACCCGGGGTTAAAACGCCGCTCCATCTGGAAAACCCGATACGGGGTATTTGCCTCACCGGCTTACCTTAAAACTCATGGTACGCCCGACCACCCGGACCAATTGGCAGAGCATAAGGTCATCGGCTATCTGTATAACCAACCGAGCAACGTGCTGGTGCTGCAAGACAGTAACGGCGAGCAAATTTACGCTACCCCCCACTGCCAGATAAAAACCGTTGCAGGCATTGTAGAACTGGCCGAAGCAGGATTAGGGCTTATTAACGCGCCAGTGGAATCCGGCCACATTCAGCGCCTGTTACAACAGGACAAACTCGCCCCAGTACTGCAGGACTATTGGTGGCAGGATGCCGAGGTGTACGCCTATTATCACCCATCAACGCCTACACAGGCAAAGGTGCGGGTATTCCTGGATTTCTTTTTGGCTAAGCGGGAAGAGTGGCAGTTGTGAATACATCAAACTTAAGCGGCTTGGCCCGGCGGCCTTGCTCCTCTCTAAGCCTGGCTGGGCAAAAAGCAGAGAGAACAAGAGAGCCTGTGCATACTTGTTTATTTGAGCGCATAAACTAGGAATAAACTGGCGATAATGCCCTCAAACTGGCCTCGCGGAGAAGCGTTAAAGGTGTTGATTCATGTAGGCCAGTGCGGTTTCAAACGCGGATTTTTGGAAGCCTTTTAAACCAGTGTCGCTAAATTCTATGAACATGCGGCTATCTTTTAACGCAGCTTTGATCTCGGTAGCCGGCATCACGATAACTTTCACCTCGTTCAGCAATTCCAGCGCCGCCTCTAATTTAAAACCAATGGCACCACCGGCAAACTTGCCCTTCATGGGGCGCTGGCGAATTACGATAGTTTCGATTTTGTAATCCTGTACCAGCTGGGCGAAGGATTTCTGAAAATACTTAAGCTCATGAGCGGTAGCGGCTTTTTGCAAGCTCACTTTACGGGTGCGGCAATCAGGAAGACGAAACATGTCGTTATCCAGCTCCAAAAGAGCAAGGTTAGCATCACTTCCCGCCAGTTCTACACCACATACACGCATTACAAAACTCCACTTAAAATATCAGCCTTGAGTATATCGGATTTAGCGAGGTTGCGGGCGGGTTTTTCTGTTTACAAGCACTTCTCTTTTGGTGATTTTTTCTAACTGGGAGGAGTTCAGAAAGTCAATGGCGCCTAACATTATGCAAGATTTAATAGTCTCACCATTCACTCTTTTCAGTGATAAGGGGTCTGTTGGATTTAGAAGAAATATAAAGTGATCTTTTTCTGCCCGACGTACATCAAATGATCCAAGTATAATTACGTCAGATATCTCTATATAGATTTTAGAATCACACCCACTCAAAGGCGTCACAAAAACTATAAGAAGTTGTTCGCAAATATAATCCCATCTTTCAAAGATTCCGTGCGTTAGATGTTTTGTCTACTTGTTAAGCGGGATAGCAGCCATATCAGTTCTGAGCTGCTATGTTCATTGCCATTTCATTCTTCGGTCAAAAAATATCCCAGCCTATTGCTTTATTGGCTGCACTTTGGAAAACTTCCGCGATTGCATTAAGAATTCTCTCGGCAGATTTTAATGTTATGATAGCAATAGATCTTAACCGTACTCGAGCCACCATTTTTTGATCTTCTAAAAAGATTTTAGCATCAAATTTATCAAACTCCCCAGATAGCTGTTTCTTTGCGATGTACTTTAAGTCCGCTAACATATTATCTGCGATATGTTTGGCTATATCTTTAATCTCCGACCAATCACTAGCCCCTACTTTCTTTGCCGCATTCAACGCATCATTTACTACGTTTCCTACATCGACACCATTAATTTTAGCCATTACTAAATTCCTTATTAGTCAACTATTGCATTTACTTTAAAAGATTCTGCTTTTTGAATACTAACAATCATTCCCATCAACGTTACTTGGCGGCTTTCCCAGTTAGTCTTTTTTAGAATACTATGCGGAGCTTGCGTATGTTGAACTTCCCAATGAGTAACTAGACATTTCAAATCAAGGTAATTTTGTAAGGTGAGAGTTATATCTCCAGTGATTTGTGCTCTATCGTTGATGCAGTTACTGGGTAATGACTCAGATATCAATGTTTCTATCTGCGAATGAATATCCACTGCAATCTTGTCGACCTTTTCAGTATTAACCATTGCTCTGATAATCAGCGAATTAGCGCTGACTTTCGCATTTGAATAAAAATTCTTGTATTTAGATATGTGTCCCGGATTATCACTAGGAACAGTGCCGTCAGGCAGTGCTCTATTCAAAGGAGCTTTCTCTCGAGCGCTCTCTATTGCCAAAGCAGTATCTTTATAGAAAGACTCCGTAGCTTCTACTAGTTTTTCATCGTACGGCTGAACAAGTGTAACGGTACAGGACTGCACCATAAGTAAAAGAGATATCAACAAAATTTTCTTCATTAAACTTCTCCTCCTTGAGTAATTCATGTGGATTTCTTTATCAGATTAAGCTTGTTCAAATATCGAACAGTACAATTAATACACAAGGAAGCGAAAAAATCAATTTCGAGTTGACATACATCGTATGCTTGCATATCGGATAGCTAAACTGTCTGACTGATAATTAAACTGACAGCTATAGATTTTGAGTAAACCGAATCGGCTAATTTGCAGCCAGCGATTAATGAACATCAGACAGTCCGATTGCGTTGCTCAACTAAAGACGATGTAAAGTTGCGACAATAAATAAGAAGCAAAAAACTACTTTTAGTCAAGCGACTCAATAGTCTACTTAGAAAAACAGACATCAAATGAAGCAATTTAATCGTAATTCAAGTTTATCACTTGGCGTTTGAACTAAAACTTGTACAGCGGTCAGTAATGTTGATTTCAAAATGCACAGAATGAGTGCCTACCGTTGAGATGTATAACATTGAAGAGGATGAAAAATTCTTGTCTCTAATGCTTTAAAACAACAGATGGAGATTTATTATTACGGATAAATTGTGCCATTTCGTTGAGGCTCAAGTCTTTCAACTTTTCAGGGGAGTATGGCAGCGGCACTCTAAGCTGAGAAGGTTGACTTATGGCTTGTTTAAAATATTCCAAAGTCGTCATTTTTCGGAGGGGATACTTTAGAGTCTGACTATAATTAGTATTAATCCTATAATTAAGGCTGTTCAGATCATTATTCATAAGATTAATCATTTGTTCCTGTAACATTAGCTCCAGCAGGCGATTTGTACTTGGATTGCCGGGAACGCACTTGTATGTAGATGGGCAACCTCCATTGCCTAACTGATAGTCATGTTCCGCTAAATATTCTTTCAACAATCGACGACATTTTTGTTCTAGCTCTTTGATTTCATCGAACCTACCTCTGTGTAACAGACAAAACTCTTGCCGTTTGGAAAATTCAAATACCGTAAAGTATTTTATTTTTTCCTCAAACGTGAAATCCGGTTCAGCTCGGACTGCAGAGATGGTGAACGCGGCTAGCGCCAGTAATAATGGGGAAATAAACTGTGCCTTCAAATTAGCTACTCACACTCACAAACAGGCTGTTAAACCGCTCAGTCACACAGCGCTCAAATACTGGTTGGCTATCACATTGCTTCTTTAATTCTGCTACATCGAGCCCTAGGCGAAGAAGGTGCCTGGTTTCTTTGCTATGTTGTTCTGCTCTGTCATAAACCGGTAGGCCTGAACCATTGTATTGATTGGGCAACGCCCCCCCGAGCGTGGCCATTAACGCTCCAATCACAAACACATAGGCTCCTGTAGAACTGGTTTTCATATCGAAGCTTGCGCCGATGTATTTCATCGACACCTCTCCCCCCCCATTTTCTTCTTTTATCCCCAAAAGAATGAAGGCTAGGCCGAGGCTGATAGTCGCAAACCCGATATGAACAACCGTGTTTTTCATGTGTTGTTTATTGATAATCGATTTGAGATTGTTGGATTCCACCAGCATTAAGCTATACAACGTATAGTCATTGAAAGAATAAAGGTTTCTATTTGCGGCTTTAAAACTTCCATTTATTTCAGATATACTAGTATCTGCGTCAATCAGTTCAGTACTTTGATTGAGTTGAAGATAAGCCGCAATGAGTATCGCAATTGGTGCTAATAAGCCGAAGATCAAGATTCCGGTTGCTTTGAGTTGCTTCATATTCATGACTAAACCGCTCATTCCTTGACGTTTTTACGAATGTAGGAGTTACAACTCTACGCTACTCCCAAATACAGTTTAAGTGTAGTAGCCAAGTTCATTGATCTACCAAATATTTATAATGTTGAGCCCTTTGTCAATCCAAATTTAAACATTTGACGTTTTGACGGAGAGTACCTACCTGGGCTTTACACCCGTTCATTATTGTATACTTTTTCGACAAAACCAATAATTTGTATGAATTCTCTTGACCAAATGAAGACCTTCAGCGTTTATCTGATAATGATTTTGCTAAGTTCAGCGTAACAATCACATCATCGAAAGGAGTAACGAATATGTCTTGTTCACGACGTTACCGGAAGTGGTTGTCATAGGTTGAAAGACCGGAATATCGACTGATGAAATGGATTTACGCTCAACTCCTTCAAACTCAACCATCACTACCTGCTTGCGGGAATTCAGTTCATCAAAGCTCAGATAAATGGGCGAGCCGCTATAACGAATATGCTCAGCCTTAGCCACTATCTGCGGGCGGTGAATATGCCACAGCGCAATATAGTCAGCCGGGGGAAAGCCATCTGCAGCAAAAACTTTAAGCGTTCCAATATAAATATCACTGGTACTCTCTGATTTAGTCACGTCCAGAGCGGTTAAATGACCGGTAGCCATAATAGGTAAATCACCACCTAGCGTTTGGCTACCGCCAGTGTATACAACAAGGCATAGTGCGCCTTAAGTGCTTCCCCAAGCGCTTGACGCTTATCGGTTCCGGATTCACCGGCTTGGCTTTGCAATACATCACGAGGACGAATATAAGGCACAGCACATTGAATAACCATAATCGCGCGCGGGTAGTTCAACCACTTGCTCATCCAATGCTAATCTAGTACTGGCAATCGCATAGGTATTTAACCGCGCAAGTAATGGCTTTGACTTGACCATTCCCCTGAATTAGCGCCAATCTCTCGATGAGATTTTTCATATTATGCTGCCCGTTTTGCATACTCAACAGGCGGCAGGTAATTTAGTGAACTATGTGGTCGAACGTTATTGTAATGTTCGCGCCATAGATCAACTTCATATCTTGCTGCATCCAGGGTTCTGAACCAGTGTTAGTTCAGGCATTCATTTCTAAATTTGCCGTTTAAGCTTTCGAAAAATTCATTCTGCGTAGGCTTGCCTAGTTGGATAAATCCAAGCTCAACACCAGTTTCTTTACTCCAGAAAAACATCGCCTTGCTGGTGAATTCTGTACCGTTGTCGCATATCACCTTTTTAGGCTTTTCCCGTAGCTCTATTAGTTGGCTTAGAAAACGAGCTACCTGTCGTCCGCTAATCGAAATTGATACAAGTTGGCCAACCATTTCTCTAGAGAAATCATCAACCACGTTCTGAACGCGGAAGCGCCTACCGCTGCTTATTTGGTCTGAAACAAAATCCATAGACCAGCGTTGATTCGGCGCTGAAGGTACTTCAATAGGCTGTCTTGGCCGTGTTAGCTTTTTACGCTTCTTTAGTGCGTACTTGCAGCGCTTCCTCGGTATAGAGACGCTGATATATTGATCAGCGAGTTTTTCTGCGTGAGTTGAAGTACCAGCTTATACCAATTACCTGCTCTATTCAGCCTCAATAGAGCTTACTTTCTGGTATCTCCAGAAAACTCGTAGGCCCGGATAACCAGTAATTGAATTTATCCAGAACGTCACACGGCTCCAGCTTCGCCTGCCCTTTGAGGCTGCACTCCCAGATAACGACAACCCGCCAGCCCAGTTCCCGAAGAAAATCCTCCGCAGCTTCACCACGAAGCCTGTTTTCTGACAATTTTTTTCGCCACCATTCGGTTCTGGTAGAAGGTAGCCTGAAGAGTTCGCAATCATGCATATGCCAAAAGCACCCGTGCACGAATATTACGACCTTGTATTTTGGAAGCACAATGTCAGGAGTCCCTGGCAAGTTCTTTACATGAAGGCGATACCTGTATCCGGCACTATGAAGGAGCTTCCTGACCAATAATTCAGGCTTTGTATTTTTTGCCCGAACAGCCTTCATGTTTTTTCTTCGTACAAGTTTTGAATGAACGTCCGTCATATTAAAATCTCTCCCCAAGAACAGCCTGGATCAATCTGCTTTTCCTGGTACTATACTGCCAGGCTCGAGTTTGCCCTATTGCTTGTCTGAGAAAAGTCGCTGAATCACAGGTAGAATTGCAGGCAAATACGTATATCACAAGAACTTAACTTCAGATTCAAACACACTGGTAAAAATATGACTAAATCTATAAACATTATTGACCTTTTCGCTGGCCCCGGCGGGTTAGGCGAAGGGTTCAGTTCTGTTAAATCTGAAGATTTAAGTTTCAGGATTCGCATGTCGGTCGAAAGGGAGGCGAGTGCACATACCACTCTGACTCTCAGAGCCTTTTATCGCCTGTTAAAAGAAGCCGGTCAGGAAAGAGACTATTTTCGTTACGTAGAAGGCGACCTGACTAAAGATGAGCTAACTAGTTTACATCCGGTTAAATGGAAGGAGGCATGTGAAGAAACGTTAAACGGGCCCACTGCGCTCGGCGAAGATAACGCTAAAATCGAAGAACGCCTTCTTGAGCTCAAGCAAGAATATGAAGGGCAGCCGTGGGTCGTGATAGGCGGTCCCCCTTGCCAGGCTTATTCTCTGGTGGGCCGAGCAAGAAATAAGGGAATAAAAGGTTACACAGCCGAAACCGACAACCGCCATTTTCTTTATCAGGAGTACCTGAAAGTTCTCTCAATTATGGAGCCTGATGTTTTTGTTATGGAAAACGTTAAGGGCATTCTCTCATCGAAAGTGAACGGAGAACTGATCTTCCCCACAATCCTGAATGATCTTCAGAACCCTGGCGCGGCAGCTAAAAAAATACTAGGGGCTCGTAAATATCGGATCTATTCATTTGTAAAAGAACCGGATTGTCACGGCCTTTTTGAAACATCCTACTCAGATTTCAAAGATTTTATTATTAAGGCGGAAGATTTCGGTGTACCACAGACAAGGCACAGAGTTATCTTATTGGGTATTGCCGAAGATATTGATAACAAGCCGGAACCCCTTACAAAGCAAAGCCAGGTCTCAATCGAGGATGCCCTTCACGATTTACCTCCACTAAGAAGTAAACTATCCAAACAAAAAGATTCACCTGAATTGTGGAAGGAAACGATTGCGAAGCAGGTAGGCATGCTCCAACTTACAGAAAATGATAATGAGCAGCTAGCTCCTGTTCTAGCCAAAATGGCGTCAGCGTTAAACAAACTTCGATATAGTTCGCCTATTGAGAGCACTGAATATTTATCGATAAATTCAGATGCACACTTTGCGGCAACAGCTGAAGAACTGCGAACATGGTTACTTCAGAACCGACCATCAAAAGTTTTGAACCACAGAGCCAGAAGTCACATGGATAGCGATTTAGGCCGCTACCTGTTTAGTTCGTGCTGGGCCTCTCAGGATGTATACGGTAATTCTGATAAACCATTTCCAAAAGCAGCCGATTATCCGGAACTGCTGGCGCCAGAACATGCAAACTGGAAGTCAGGAAAGTTCGCTGACCGATTTCGAGTACAACGCACCGGTCGCCCTGCAACTACGATTACCAGCCATATCTCTAAAGACGGACATTACTTCATTCACTATGACCCTACACAGTGCCGAAGCTTGAGTGTTCGTGAAGCAGCCAGGATCCAAACCTTCCCGGATAACTATTTCTTCGAGGGAAACCGCACACAACAATATGTTCAGGTTGGAAATGCAGTGCCACCTTACCTAGCGATGCAGCTGGCAAAGACGGTCCTGAAGTTACTCAACTAAATTGAGTGGACTATTAGTAATGATTGGCCGGCTAAAATGCCGGCCTGTGATTTCACATAACTAGTTCATACTCAAACGAAATCTAAGATTCTAAAGCACTTAAAATGTCTTTAACCCTTCCACATTGTACTCTTCGGGTTCCGCTTTGCGATTTGAAAATAGAATCGCCTTTACCTATAAGCGCCTCAGCACCGGCCTGTTCGATTATTACCTTGCTCTCATTATATCCCTTTACCCTAAGAGCAATTTGGGCAGGTAAGTTCGACCGGAGTGATGTACTAATAACCTCTGCAGACGGTTTTTGTGTTGCAACGATTAAGTGTATGCCTGCAGAGCGCCCTTTTTGCGCAATTCTCTTTACCAAGTTTTCAAAATCCTTTTTAAAAGTTTTTTCAGAGGTGATATCTGCATATTCATCGATAATTACAACTAACCAAGGTAATTTTTCATCTGCATGGCGGTTAAACGCGGCCAGATCAGGGACGCGAATTCTCTTTTCTTTATACAAATCACGAAACGCGCTAAATCGGCGCTGCATCTCGTCCACTGCTTTTTGAATTAAATACAATGCATCTTCTTCATACATTGCAATGTCTTCCTTTACAAAACTAGTTCCGTGATACATCTCCATTTCGTTACCCTTAGGGTCAACGAGCAATAACTCTATTTGGTCTGGCTCATAAAACTTATACATTCCACATAACAGAGTGTGCAAAGCTTCAGATTTACCGCTACCAGTTGTTCCTCCAACCAGCAAATGTGGTGAATCACTATCCGAGAAATTCACATCAACTCTTTCTCCAAAGCGATCGACTCCAAGTGGAACCACTAACTTGTCTGGAGTCGCCTGAAAATCATCCCATAGATCTTCCGCACTTATAAAGTATCGCTCATCCTCGTTTTTAGGAACGTCAATGTTAATAACTCCACCACCAATCGAATAGTGAATTGATTGATCTTCAAGTAACTTGAGTTTTAATTTTAATGCATCGTGCTTAGCTTCGACTTCTCGAGGGTTGGAACCTTCGTACCCAACTCGATATAAAAATGAAGAAGGGCCTTCGACTATAGCTCGATCTTCCCAACCCACGGGAGTAATAGGAAGCCCGAGGTCAGAGGAGAGTATTTCAATAATAGTCTGATAACGAACTTTCAAATCAGGAGAAGCTTCATCAGTATGCTGCGCAACTCCAGATTTCTTTGGAATATGAGTATTCTCTGAATTAGCTTCTTCGGGCATTGAAGGGCGCTCTTCATCGGGCTCTTCTGGCTTTTTATTTAATGTAGATGGTTCTGGTTGTGAAACGGAGTCGTTCTGATCTGCGTAAACCTCACATTTTATTTTTTCTAGCTCTTTATCGCTTAAAGGACCTTTATTATCGAAAGAGGAAAGAATCCCTTGAAGACCTATTTTTATTCGCCAGATTCTTGAGTCGCCATTATCCCGGCTTATATCATTCCTTATATTGGCCGATGTAACTGACTGAATCGTGACACCAGTCATCAATACCAATTCATACTCGCCATCTCGAAATGCATCTCCTATCGCGAGATCAAATCTCTGCTTTTTAGCCTCGTCGCCAAAGCTCATCATCGCTCTATCGCCTGAATTACGAATGGCATTTAATAACTGATTTCGCCACAATTTTGCATCGTGCTTATCGTTTTTATATTCAGGACTTAGAAAGTTTTCTAGCAGATCAAGTGTTGATTTAACCTGCACAACACCATGCTCAACAAACTGTCCGTCTTTGCGTAATTTGCTCTCCAATACGACCAACCCAACTTTCAACCTGGGTGAAGAGGTATCAAAGACTATTTTTAACATATCAGCTCTGGTGGAAGACTCTCCCCCCGTAAACCAATGTTTGTAAGAATCGAGAGACACCCATGATGTGTAACCGTGCTCTGGTACCCCAAAGGTAAGCTGTTCGATTGCCCGTCTTGCAACAGATAACCCTATGATCTCTTCAGATACACGAGCTACACCAAGTGCATCCAAGGCTAGTTCAGGCGTAATTTCTCGAGCGCTGTCGTAGACACTTTCAGCAATTTTATCAATCGCTTGATTAGAGTTAGTGTCAGCTTTATCAAAAATAGAGGCTAACTTTTTCTCAAGCCTGCTCAGTACGAACTTTTTGCCTGAACTTGATGAGACGATTATTGAGTAATTACCCCCAGGACCTAATCCATCCTTGAACGAAATGATTTCAGGTCTGATTTGTAGGAACTCAAGCTGTTCTCTTTTCAAATAACGCTCAGCAGTGATTACCCAATGCGATGTTTCATGTAAAAAACTGAAAAGGTCCGCGTGGACAGCAAAGTTAATTTTCTTTTCATAATAGTCACAGCCGACTTCATCGGAAGAAACCGGTGACAAGTCCTTTTGCCGGGTAACCAGGGTTGACCAACTATCAATAAGGTCATTACTTTTTTCTGGCTTGAGCTGAACGGTTATTTTCGCGCTACCACTATCTCTTACGTAAACAGGAGCATCAAAGAGTGGCCTGAACTGAATGCTACTCCTCAGTTGTTCATCCATATTATCCACAGCCCGATGATATTCATCTCCCCCCTCGAGCAGCTGAGGAATAATGGCAATATCGGTCTCCATATTATCGAGCCTTGCCCTGAGCTCAGATAAATCTTGTTTGAAATCAAATAGCCGTAGTTCTAAATCCGGAAATAATGCACCATTCTTAGTAAACCTGTTCTCTGTGTCAGTCTCATCAAAATGCTCCATAGCACTGGCAAAATTTACCGGTAAAGTAATAAGGTTGACGGTTACTTTAATAGCGGCAAACTCACCTTTTTTTAGATGTTTTATAAGCCTTGAACAAAATGAGGAGTCCCTTTTGGACACAACCGTTAGTGTGAGTCCGTCCAACTTGTGCGGATGATGGTGAATATATTGTCGAATTTTTCCGCAGACTTCTCCCATTATTGCATCAGGTATTGTTGTCGAAATTCCGGCACCTTGAGCGGAGTTAACAGGAATCATGTATTCACCCCAACCTCTTTCAGAATGGGATTCATACAAATTACTTTTGCTATCAACAACCGTAGCTGGCTGTTGAGAACCACTGAGATTTTCAATCCATGAAAAATAAAAATCGCCATTTTCACTATTCAACGGAATTTGCATTTCCATAGATTTGCAAGCTAACTCAAAACTTTCCGCCAGATACTTCTCCATCCATTGGAGTTTGATCATGTTTGAAGGTAATACAAAAGACTTGCTCTTATCTGTTGAAAATACCGTATCAGATGCAATCAACTGATACGGTTCATTAATCCAAGAGTCTTTAGGAACGCATTCCTGACGGATTTGCTTAGCTACATCAGTTGCTTTATCAATAAACTCTCGGATGTGTTCAAAATGAACACCACTACTTACGATTGCTTCTAGAAAGTCCCTTCTTGATTCCGTAAACTCCTCCAACAATCCAGCACACATTTCGCCTGACTGAATAGGCGTCCCGACAATATCTTCAGGGATTCTAACACCTGATGAAATAGCCTCTAAAAATTGAGAAAAATTTATGTCTGATGGAAACTGCAGATGACAGAGTTTTTCGCGGAAGTCCGTATTTTTTACTAATCCCCACCAAAGCACAAAGAAGTCTAAGTCCTCCTCTGGCATCCATGAATAGAATTCTGAGCGAGAGATTATAAAAGTACCCTCTCCTTGCTCTTCTGAAATATCGAAACGTAACTGCAAAGGCTCCCATTTCAAATTCTCGCCGGCGCCATCTTCATCTTCTTTGATTTTGGGAAACTCTTGCTGAATCATTAATATATCATCAATAGCGAGCTCTATTTCTGAGTTAGTTTCTTGTGTGAGCAATGACAGTTCTCTAAGCAAGCTACCAAATAGAAAACTAAACAGTCCCAAGGTAGGAGAGTCCGCCGCGTAACGTTCATGCACTCTTATATTCATTCTGATATTGAGTGTACCTTCGCCTTGACCTTCAACATAGTGTGTTAACACTCTTGCGATCTGAATTAATGGATTAAAGAAAGAGTTAGCCTTGGGCATTACCAGACGTTCTATGCGTTTTCTGGTTTTACCCGTTAGCAGATCTTTTAATGGCAGAAGCTCTGAGTCGTCGGGCTCAGCATCGAGAAAATTTTCTGCCGCAGTTATCTCATTATTATTTAAACTTTCAATTACATTCAGATTAATAACTTCTTGGCGCCTTTGTGGAAACTTGTTGGAAATCTCCTCCAAAACAAGATCTCCCAACAAAGAGACATTAGTTTCCTTCTTAAATATTTGATTAAAAATGAAATATGGTATCCGTTCTCTTAGTGCATACGTGGGAAGCCCTACGTATTCAGAGCAAAGTTTCTTCCATTCTTGCTGTTCTGTTGCTGAGTAAACACTATCTGCCTCATCCTTGAATTCTGTCTTAGCAATGTCTTCTTTTACTTTGTCGGTATCTAACTCTTGAGTTTCAGATTTAGCTAAATCAGCTAACAGATAATTAGATTTCAACCTGTTGCCTTTGCTACTTTCTCGCTCACTCCACAAGTGATCGTTAAACATATCGACTTGAGCAAAGTGAGTGCCAACTAGCTTTCTGACTTGCTGCATATTCATCGGTGCATCATCGCGTCCCAAGTCTGCTGTGCACGCATAAACAAAAGCCACGAATTTCGGCGTCGAGATATCAATGCTCTCTTTTGAAAATATCTGCAACAATTCATGTAAGCACTCGATGAGTAATTTATCAGCCAGTGAGAGTGAGCTACACTCCTCTGCCGAATAATGAACCATGTATTCGACAACTTTCGCACTTTGGTCTTGTCCACCTGCACTGTGTAAAAAATCGGCGTCGCGAATAGTGTAAAAGTCTTTCGTGCTCTGAGAGTCACTTCCTTCGCGAGTCTCAAGGTAGATCAACTTTCGGATCGATTGGTCGTTTCTTGCTAGTGTAATAGTGCTTTTTTCAGCAATCCGGTAGGACTCATTACAAGCAAGTTCGGCGTCAAAAGGCACAAGAAGGGATACATCCTCGAGCTTTCCCTTACTTCTAAAGTGATCAAATGCGTCAATAAACTCTTGGTATACCTCAAGACTAAAATTCTTTAAACGCAATGTTTGACGTGCATCTTCAGCATTATCTAATCGCTCGCTAACTACTCGAAGGCAGGTTTTTGCTAATATTTTTGAAACTATTGAAGAAGATACCTTCATTCTTACCCCCTGAAACTAATCATCTGCGTTGCATCAGAATAAGTCGTCAACAACCCTGAAGCTTTCATTTGTATCGCCAATCCTTGCTCATTTTCTTCAAATATAGTGCCGTCAAAATCTTCCAGAAGACCGCTACTTTTTGCAGCGCCTCTTGAAACAACAATTCCTAATTTCTGATAAATAGTTTTATCTACAAAGTCATAAAAAGGGATTTCATCCTCGTGGGGTACAAGAGCGGCTACAATCGTTTCAAATGCAGTCACTTTCAGCGTGAAATATCTACTACCGGTATAGGCATTAATAAGACCAACAGCAGTTGCTGTGCTTGGAAAAAAACCTCGAATATTACTTTTCTGGCCTGCACTCAATCCTGAATACCCAGGTTGTTCATCAAGTGCATTCTTTATAGTATTAAAAGCAAATTGAAACTGGCGCCTGGCGAGTCTTCTAACCGAAGTTGCGGACACTGCGCAGTCACACACAATTGGTTCCGGTTGTTCCTTACCTGAAGCAACACAGCTTCTGCGATACTGCATTATCGCTAACCACAATGCAGACCAATTTACCAATGCTTCAACCTTTCCTACTGTGGTCAATTTCGAATGTTCTAGAATATTCAAAAGCCCATCACGATAGACATCTTCAAAATCATCAATGTTAGCTCTGCTGGCTGATTCAACATCATCTTGTTTTGATTTTACTGAGTAGATAGCGTCTTGCTCCTTGCCCTTGACCTCTTTCTTAATCCCACGAAAGAAACCTGCAAGTTTATGCAATGCCGAATTACTAGCTAGCGAATATAGATTTCTAAAGCCATCTCTGATGCGACTCAGACGTGCGTCATCCGGGTCTTCTCTCAGTATCTTATGCAGCAATGAACCGCCACCTCGCATCCAAACGCGCTCTATACTCTTGCTCGATTTTTTTATATCCCAGTGAATCAAAGTTTCAGTAAAGGGAAAGAAAGGCTTTCTTGTCCAGCCTGAGTCAGTTGTTTTTTTAACATTGGGAGGCTGAATTTGAAGGCTGGAGAATAGTTTTCCTAGCACTTCGTATGCTTCATCTCCCTGAAGAATGCTGGCTATTTTGTCTTTGAATTCTTCGTTTACGCCGTATGCAAGCTGGCGTGCGATATGATGTCCAAATTTTTCAGGCTCTGGCACGCGGTCTTTCGACAACATATCGTCCTTATTTACACCATAGATAAAATTCAGAAGCTCGACGCCAGCGGATGAACCGGCATTATCTATATTCAAAATTCCACCGAAAATTTCGTAACTTAAATTTGTTCCTTTCAATTTCGACTCATTTGCGCTCGACATAAACAACACTCTCCTTTTCATCCAAGATTACTGCATAAGTGCCTGACTCACTTACAACATGGATAACATCCTCTTCAGCATCGATGCTTTCTGCCAGTTCACCAAGAAAATCAAGAATCATACGAATATCATTTTGATAAAAAACTGATGGAACATGCCCTTCCGATGCTCGCATCAGACAATCAAACATGGACAAATCCATTATCAGCTTCTTAGGCTCATCTGAACCATGTAAACGAATCAATAGAACAATTGACCTCGAAAGCCAATCAACTGATTTGTAGAGGGCATCAGCATCATCGTTGAGATTCCATTGCTTTTCCAAGGGTTTTAAATCAATGTACTGTGGGGAAATGGCACCGGCTAGAATCCCCCCATTTGCGCCCATTCTGCCAAACGCAGGATCCAGTAACTCTAAGGTACTTTTTGTCTCTCCGACCCGAATTCCCTGAATATGCCTGAGCCCTGCGACAACGCGTGTTTTCAGCCTTCCAAATTCGATTCCGGTAATTTCCTCATTGATGATTTTGTTAAATAAATCTCCAAATCGAAAACCCAGTTTTTCTAACGGATTTTGCTCGTAGCCAATACCATAGAAAAAAGCTCTTCTTCTTAACGTTCGAATAATCTCTCGAGAAAGATTAGCTTCTCTGACTCGATCATTTTTGGAAGTCGCATTCATTATGACCTGGTCTATACCCTGAGCCGCATCGATATTTGCCGTAACACCTTTTTCCAGCTTCGCGCTGAATTCCAAGTCAATCTGATGGGGTTCAAATATTCCTATTTCATTTATAAGTAGATCGTCTGTTGATCTTGTTGCACAAAGGCCCGGATCAATTTTGGTTAACTTCTTAAGAGTTTTTATAGAACTTAGCTGCTCTTTCGATAGTGATTCAGGGCGTTCAAACAGTAAGTTATAAAATGAATAACCACGAGCCCAGCCATACTTTCCAGACTTCTGGTGAACCGTATTACAATTCAATCCGCCAGTAAGCATATAAGCAACTATCATCAGCATTTCTCTGATCGTAATTACTGTATCTGCCCTCTCTAAAGTTTTGAAAAGTAAATTGACTTGCTCAAGAGGAAGCTGCTTATTTTTTTCACTTCGATCATCAAGAAGGTTGCGGTTGTGCAGAATCGGGCAACGCTGTTTACTTTCACAATTCTCACAACTCCTCCAACGTCGCATGTCCAACCAGAACTTAAACGCTTTCTTAAATAACGAATCGTCAGCAGATTCACCAGCAACCGATTGATAGTTAAGATTAACAACGTGAATATCATTATCGTTGGAGCACAAGCCATCGTGAAATGAGCTTTCAAAACGCTCCCGAATGGATTTCCCCCTAACCCCGGAGCCAGCCGTTGCGAGCGCAGCCCTTAACCTACCCTCATTAGCACAAAGAACAGTAATTGAAGAGTCATCCTCAAGCGCCTCTTCAAGCCTGGAAGCAGCCACATCAATAGCCAGCTCAGAAAAATCTTTGAAAATGCGGAATTTATTTCTGGTGCCAGAAAGGCTGGTTTCGATTTGTTGTAAGCCATCACATTTTTCATTAATGAGCTTTCGAGACTCATCTTCTTTTTGTTCTTTTGCTAAAGATTCCTCAACGCAAAAGTGTTCAAGAAGGCGTCTGCACAAATGTGTTTTACCGTGTCCCGCATCACCGGTCAGGACAATGGCGTTTGCACCATCTTTACAAGCTTTTACAAGGTAAGAGAAAGCTTTCGTTTCAATATTGAAAGAATCGTTTGAAGATGCATGTTCTTCATAAATCTGGTCATGTCCCGGATCAAAAGGCAAATAGCGATTTAGCCGGGCTACCAGCTTATTAGTTGTTGGCATGTAACTTCCTTATACACAGATACTGAATCTACCTGAACTATGATAAACACTAGGACGGCAAACTTACCAGCAAAGATGGTTAATTGACTGATTTAATAGACTAATTACTTTAATTTTTCACTTTAAGGCTCTCTACTTTTTATGGATATTTACAGCCGTTCGTTATATTTAAAGGATTGGTTCAGATAAACATTTTCACTGGAAAAATAGAAGTGTAAGATTTTCATCTTTATCAAATACTCTACCCGTTGCGAGTGAGATTTCTTTCGCTTGAGTGCATTTAAACAACTTAGACAAGCTTAGTATGTTTCTCCAGTCGGCAAAGTAGCGCATAAACACAAGGTCGCGAGAATTGAATCTGATATCAATTTAACTTTTTGTGAAGATAATAATAAATGATCGCAGTTCCCTAACTTCGTTCGTCATTTTGTCCATCAAATGGGATCAACCATTGACAACCAGTTATCTCCCTGAACACAGACATTGTAAGCACTGCATAAACCAGTTTGAACCCTTCTAGCTCGTAAGGCCCATATTCACTCATTCGATTTTCAAACGCTGTCTTCAGGTGGCCAATTCCTTCAGCCTCTCTCATGGCTGAGTTAATCCGTTTTGAAAAATTAACGATAAGTTCTTGGTTACCTTCCGAGATGCGAGGTTCCGCTGATTCTATCATTTCGATCAGACTAAAATTTTCAATCTTTTCTGGTTCGCTACATGCTTGCGAGTAAGTGCCTGCCTTAATGTAAGTGTTTTTGTGATGTCCATCCAACTCGCTAGCGCGCCTGAAGTTAGTGTTAGCAATTATTGAGCCTGCCCTTTTGAGATTCACCAATTCGCTAACATCTACGATAGAAGGAGCTGCGTAAAGAACTAAAACACAATTCCCAAATTTTTTTTCTATATGAGAAAGCAAAGCATGTTGTTGCTCGTACAGCTCATAACGAAAGTACTTTTGATTCCACAAGTGCCACTCAGAGCCTGTTGACTTCGTAATATATTCCGGGCGTTTATACTGAAATAACAAATTAACTCTCATTGCAGGTATATTCTTTACCTGTCGGCAAAGATGTACCTCCATTTCATTGGCGACATGCCTTAACTGAACTCCTGAAAATTTGGGGGTAATCCAGAATGGATATCCCAAGGCGCGCCACATAAACCAATTTCTAGAATAGGCAACGGAATCCGTCCCTAAAACTCCTTCTTGTACTTGGCCGAGAGGAAAGTAGATAGATGTTTTTCTATCAAGCTCATTATTGAAATAACTTTCAAAAGTCTTTTCTTCATATTTTGCATCCATTCAATCGTTCTCCATTTGCGTTTTGAATATGTATAACGCCATGTTTGATGGCGACTTGTGCGTGAGGTGTGCCATCAACCTTTTTGTTCATTTTAAAAGCTTTTATTTCTTTCATTTTACTCATTAGGCTAACTGAACATAACCCATCCAAGGAAGCGTTCGCAAGTCCCTACATGACCATTAACACCAAGAATTCTAATGGTGACCTTCCCCCTGAATCATCGCCAATTTCAGCAAATTGGTGGGGCAGTGATCACGCCCTGGCGTGAATTACGCCGTTTGAAGCTTGTTGATGACAACAAGCCAGAACTGGCAGCGATCCACTCAGCCGCCGATAACGGCAATTTTGCTGATTACCTAGAGCTGATGGGCGGATTATTCGTAAAACGCACTGATCAAGACATCAGGCCGTTATATAAGGAGGAAGTGAACCCAGAAACGGGCCAGATTAAGCAAAGCTGGAATCGGACTCATAACCAAAAAATTGAAGGGAATCATCCATAAAGGGCAAGAAATACTCACACGCTTGCATACCTGGCAAGTTGAATATGTGAGCCAGCGACGCTGGCGGCGAATTAGCTTTTACTTGGAGTTCTGTAAATAAGTGTACTGGATAGACTTTTATCGTTCATTCAAAGTACTGTATGATGGAATTTAAGGAAGGAATACCAATTCAATATGATGGAAAATATGTCAGAGCTAGAATATTTAGAATCAGAAATCGGATGCAAGATTCAAATAATTAAAGACAAAGTAAAAGCTCAGAAATACCTCAATATCTTATTTAAATCCTTAGCAATAGCGCTAGGAGCTGCTGTAACGATATCAATCGGTCTTGATGTTTCAGAAGAAAGCAAAAGCCTACAAAAAAATTTCGCCCTAATTGTAGGAGGCATTCTGACTTTTGTGACAGGCTGCGACTCAGCGTTCAATTTCAAGGGCCTTTGGATAAGGCATAAAACAACACTTCTTTCGTTATACCAACTAAAAAATGAGCTTGACTACCTAAAAGCAAAAGGCGAAATCCCTGATATTGACGAATTATTTGATAAATACCAGAAAATCTGGGAACAGGGCAGTTCAGATTGGCTTAAGGTTGTACGTGAAAAAGTAAAAAATACAAAATAGGCATAAATGAGCGTGAAATTAATAAATCTCAAAATAACTAAAATTGCTATACATCAGATCTTTAGACGAAATGAATTGGTCGAAAAAGTTGAACCTATAAAAGGCGAAGAGCTAATACGATTTGATGATGAAGCTTTGGGTACTTTTAAAGATCGAGTAACTTCGGCACTTGGTGAAGACTCTAAAGCTGTAGAAATGGCCATTGTTGATGATGGCCCGACTTCAGTGGTGCAGGTAATTGACACATTAATCACGGCTGCTGATAATGAGTTCATCAACGAATCTTATAAAATTGCGCATCAACTTGCAGACGCTCAGACGCAACGCAGGTACACTGGAGGAATAGTAGTAGTATTCAAAGGTTCGTATGGCACTTCCGAATTACCTTTCATTGGGATTATGAAAGCCGACTTACATAGCGCATATGAAAAGATACAGGATCCCCATACTAGGCAAATAACATTATCGTATGTTACAGAAGCTCTTCTTACACCAGCAACTAAGTTATATAAAACTGCAGGTTTCTTTCAACTGCCTAATACCCCACCAACAGGTCAACTCAAAGATAAATATAAGGTTTTAATATGTGATACACAAATTTCACAAATTGATGGAAAGGTTGCAGCTCAGTATTTCTATTCGGGTTTCTTAGGGTGCGGATATCCTGACTCTAGCGCAAAAACCACAAAGAAATTTTTTGATATTACACGTGAATTTATTTCAGAACTGGATATCGACCAAGAGAGGAGAAGCTCACTTCTAAATTCACTTAACTCGTACCTCAAATATGAGAATAAATCTGTCGTTGATCCTAATGAGTTTTCTACAAGGTATTTCGAAAATGAGGAACGAGCTGCATATACAGAAACTTTAGAAGTAAAAAAACTGCCCGCAGCAGCCTTTACAAAGGATACTTTGCATATTGAAAGCAAATTAAAAGTGCGAAAGTTAGAGTTTAAAAAACAGGTTAAGATAATCGCCCCAGCAAAAGACTTTGGAGAACTAGTAATTTTTGAAGAATTCAAACAAGAACCAGAAGATGCATCCTCGCCTATTTGGACTAAAGTAATTATTAAAGATCAAATCACTACACAAGAATGACCGAAGAAGAGTTTTTACAGCAGTGGAACGAAGATAAACCATCATTCGTTGAATGGGGAAATTTCGTCGTATCTGAAATATGTGAAGCTCTAAAATCTGATGCTCCAAATTATGATACTTTTTTGAAACAGCCTTGCTCACCTCGCATAAAAGACGATGCATCTCTTATCGATAAGGCCTTTTACAGAGAAAATAAAAATTACACGACCCCATATGAGCAAATAGAGGACAAGGTTGGCTGTAGATTTGTTGTCTTACTTATAGAAGACATATATCTAATAACCGACATTATTGAGCGCTCCACGATGTGGTCAGCAATTCAATGCAGAAACTTTGGCATCGAAAGAGATAAATCACCTCTTCTTTTTACCTATCAATCAGTTCATTATATTCTTCGACCAAGAGAGGACATGTCTTTAAATGGTATCCATATAAGCGCAAATATTGCTTGTGAAGTTCAAATCAGGACGTTACTGCAGCATGCTTATGCCGAGCTAACCCATGATGCAGTTTACAAAGCTAAAACAGTAGTCAATCCAACTGTACATAGAACCGTAGCTAAGAGCATGGCTCTAATCGAAACTACCGATGAGTTTTTTTCGACTGTCAACCGTGAGCTGCATTCTACTCCTGTTGAACAGCTTAATTTTCAGAGTTCCCTAGATACACTATATGAACTTTTAACCGGGTTGGCTTCCACCCCTGCCCAAAAATCTTCATTAACAGTTCTTGATGAGTTCAGTGATTTCTTGAGCCAAGACTTAATAGACAAAATAGACTCATTCTTCAAAACTAATAAAGAATTGTTGGATTTAATAACCATTAAGCGAGAACGTTATCCGTTATTTTCTCAATCTATAGTGTTGTTTATCATGTGGTTAATTAAGCGACACAAACATAAAGCAATCGATCATTGGCCAATAGATAAAAGAGTATTGGAAACTCTAGCTTCAGACATGGGTCAATCGCTAGACATCTACCCCTAATATTCTATTTAAGCCCGTCAAATTAAACACAAACAAATATTGGTCCGCGTCGCATGCTACATATTTCAAAAAGAGAATTTTTAGAAGAAGAGAATCGGGCTGAAGCCATTTAAAAATGGCGCACCCGATAGGATTCGAACCTATGACCTTTGCCTCCGGAGGGCAACGCTCTATCCAGCTGAGCTACGGGTGCGTACTTTGCAAACGGCAAGGAACCGTCTTGAGTGGCGCATTATAGGAGTTCATCTGGTTAATTTACAGTAAAAAATGAAAATGCTGGTGTTGATGTTTAAAAAACCGCCAAATTTGGCTTTTGCTTCACGTTCTGAATTGGCTTAGTCTGGTTTTAACAATAAAGGATGTTAAGTGTATGTCTCGAATTTGGCGGGTTATTTTGTGTGGTTGTCTAAGCGCTGTGGTTTCACTTTGTGCGCTGGCTGATGAGCAAAGTGATTTGGATTTTTACCATAACGTATTTAGCGCCCCGCCGCTATTACCACAGCCCTTTGAGCCAGGCTGCGTTAAACCCGATTGTAATGCCTGGTTGATGCCCGGTAGGTCGATGACTCGTGCTGAGCCTAACCCGGCGTATTTTACTGTTGCGCAATCTGGCACTTCTGCCGGTTGGGAAGAACGGGTCGCGAGCAACTGGCATTATTTTACTATCCCTGCCTCACTGGGCAAAATTACCCTGATTGATTTTGGCGCTACGCCCGATGGCACGGGTTACCGTTATCTGGCTAACGCCAATACCCAGGATGTACTTTATGAGCCCTGGAGCTCTTCTAAAATTATGGCTTTTGCCGGGGCGCTGACAACGATTGGCCGGGCAGTGAGTGCTTCAACTCTGGTGGGTGATGTAAAGCTGGGCGATCTGATCACCAGTATTAACAGTTATGCGCCGTCGGGTAAGGCAGATGGCAACTCCAACGCTATAGCCACCTACTTTGCGAATATTGCCGGGCGGGAATTTTTAACCGGCTTGTTTCATGATAAATGGCTTAATATGAATAATCCGGCTATTCGCTTTCGGGGTGCCTATGGCCCTACTGCGTTTGCTCCGAGTTCAGCTGCCTGGCGGTTCGATTTACGAGAAAAGCTGACGGTGGAGTCGTTTGAAGAAGCCAGTGACGATCCTTTTTATCAGGCTTACCGCTGTGATGAGTGCGGCTTAACCGGCAATAAGCCGATGACAACGCTAGCTCAGGCCGAGTTTTTAAAACGCCTGGTTACCCATAATTCAGAGCCACAGACCCGCTTACCGGGCTTTATGCCTTCTCACCTTGAAATGCTGTTATACGGTGATGGCCACAGTAATTCGGTGGTCGATGCTGGCGGTATGCAGGCCGGTATCGGCGTTCTGTTGGCCCGGGCCATTGCTGATGCGCTGGCACCAGGCTCTAATGCCTCGGCAAATGAGGTTCTGGATGAACAGACTGGCGGCAGATGGCGCATTTTTCAGAAAATTGGCGCCGGGCCCAGCGAAACACGCGGCCAAAGCGAAACCGTATTACTGGCTCATGTGGTGCTGCTATTTAATGAAAGCCCCGCGCGGGAGTTTACCCTGGCGGTTCAAACTGAGGTAGAAGGTAACAGTGAAGCCGGTGTTGGCCGCGCTGGCAAAAAAATGCAACAGTTGCTGAATATTGCCATGGCGCAATTACTGGGCGAAAAGTCATCTGAATTGCCCGCCACTCAGTAAAAATGGATGCACGTAAGCGACAAACCGGCCAAAACAGCGCTTTTTATTAGCTTTTTGTCGGATAAGGACTAATCAATTAGTCTCAAACAGTTGTCGCGGCTGGATTAACCTTTATAATCATGCGGATTATTTATTTTTCAGACCAAAATTGCCTGGAGACGATTGTGAAATTAAAAACGTGGTTAGGTATGGGCGCTGTAGTACTGGCAGCTTTTGCGGTAAACGCTCAGGAAATGTCAGACGAGGCGATCAAAGAGCGTATTAAGCCAGTTGGCTCTGTGCACGTTGCAGGCGCTGCGGCCGCTGCACCAGCGGGTGCATTGTCGGGTGAAGACGTATTTAACAAAGCTTGTGTTGCTTGTCACGCTGCTGGTGTACTGGGTGCACCTCGTGTAAACAACGCGGCTGACTGGGCACCTCGCCTGGAAAAAGGTTTAGACGCTGTATTAGCTAATGCGATTAACGGCTTCAATGCAATGCCGCCTCGTGGTACCTGTGCCAGCTGTAGCGATGACGATATCAAAGCAGCCATTGAGTACATGACCGAAGAGCTATAACGCTCGGTAACACTAACAACCTGCATGTTTTGCGCAACTTCGGCGCATTTCGATACCAAAACAGCAGGTTGTTGGTGAGTACATTCCCTCCAAAGCTCTGGCAAAATTAGCCACAATAGAGTAAGTTATTCGTTTTACTCTAGCGGATTGCCGGCTGCTGTTTTTTTATGTCATCTGAGTCCACAAAATATGAGTTGTCAGAAGCGGAATTAAGAGAGCTTATCCCGCAGCTGCAGCAATTAACTGATAAATACAAACGTGCTGAGAGAGTTCAAAAAGCGCTGTTTAATATATCAGAGCTGGCCAGTTCCGTTAGCAACCTGTCACGCCTCTACCCTGCTATTCATGAAATCATTGCCGACTTTATGGATGCGGAAAACTTCTTTGTTGCCTTTTACTCGCCTGATACCACTATGGTGGACATGGCCTATTTTGTTGATGAGTTCGACGAACAGGTCGTTAAACAACTGCCCGCCGAAGAACTGAAGAAAGGCCTTACCGGTTATATTCTTGAGTCGGGTAATCATGTTTTCTATCGAAATGAAAACCAGGACGAGTTTGATAAAGACGTTAAAGTTGAGCTGATTGGCAGTCAGCCCCACCAGCTGTTAGGTGTACCGTTAAAGCGCGGTAGCCAGGTCATTGGGGCCATGGTAGTACAAACCTACGACGATAACGTAAGTTACACCCAGGAAGATCTGGAAGTGTTGCTGTTTGTCTCCCAGCATATTGTTACCACCGTCGACCGGGTGAAAAACCGCGAGCTTACCGAGCGCACTATTCGTGAACGTACCCGCCAGTTACGCCAGATAAACGACGATCTACAAGAAGAAATTCTTGAGCGCCAGAAAGTGGAAGCGCTGCAGCAGGCACTGTTTGAAATCTCTGAGCTGTCGGCAAACGCCAGCCGCGATATGGACTCCTTTTATTCCAGCTTGCATGAAATTATTGCCCGGCTGATAAGTGCGCCTAACTGTTATATAGCCATTCTGGATGACACAAAGCAGTTCCTGAACTTCCCGTATTTCAGCGATACCCAGGACGAAGCGCCGGGTACCCGCCCCTTAGGCTTTGGCTTAACTGAATTTGTTATTCGCCGGGGTCAGGCAGAACTGATTGATCCGTCGCGTATTTTATCGCTTACCGAAGACGGCGAAATCGACGTGACGGTTGCTCAGCGTATATTAAAACAGGCTAACTCCTGGCTGGGCTCGCCGCTGATTATCGATGGCGAGGTTTACGGTGTTATCGCTGTACAAACCTATGGTAAGTCGGCCAAATACACGCCTCGTGACTTAGAGCTGATGCGCTTTGTGTCGCACCATATTGCCGTGGCACTGGAGCGTAAATTCCGGGCTGAAGCCATGCATGCCTACAGCGAGCAGTTGGAAGAACGGGTAAAAGAGCGCACTACCGAACTTAACCGGGCCAATGATGTGCTGCGTCAGCAAATAGAAGAGCGTAAGGAAATTGAGCTTAAGCTGATCCACGACGCGCACCACGATACCCTCACCGACCTGCCCAACCGTTCGATGTTTGCCAGCCGCCTGGAACTGGCCATTGCCAATAAGCAGCGCCGTCCGGAAAACCTGTTTGCCGTACTGTTTATCGACTTAGACCGGTTTAAAATTATTAACGATACCCTTGGTCACCATGCCGGCGATGAGTTTTTAATTGAGGTGTCGAAACGTATTACCAAGTGTATCCGGGGCCACGACTTACTGGCCAGACACGGTGGCGACGAATTCGTGCTGCTGCTGGATAACTTTGATTTTACTTCTGATGTGGAAGAGATTTCTGCGCGCATTATCGACTCTATCTCAGAGCCGTTTATTCTGGACGACAAAGAAATGTATTCCGGGGCGAGTATCGGTATTGCCCATGTGGAAACCTACTACCGCAGCGCCGATGAGGTGATCCGCGATGCCGATGCTGCCATGTATCAGGCCAAGTCGCTGGGCCGTGGCCGACTGGTGATATTCGACAAGAGTATGCGTGAGCGCCTGCTGGAAGAACTGGAGCTGGAAAACGAGTTTCGCCGTTCACTGCGCGACAGGGAGTTTGAGTGCTATCTGCAACCGGTTATCAACCTCAATACCAAGCAGCCGCTGTATCACGAGATTTACGTGCGCTGGATCCACCCAACACTGGGCAAAATCTCCCGCGAACAGTTCCGTCAGGTAGCGGAGCAAAGTGGTTTGATTCTGGAGCTTGATCTCTACCAGTTACGTGCGGCCTGTGAATTACTCGGCAACTGGCCGGATGCCGGGCTGGTTGACTACGAGCCGAAAATTGCCGTAAATGTGTCGATTAACCATTTGTTGCAAAGCTCGCTGGTACAGAAAATTCTGAATGTCATCAGCGAAGCGGGCGTCTCGCCTGCCGCATTGGTATTTGAGTTTGATGAAAACGATCTGAACCGGCGCTCACAGTACATTTTACCCGCCATTAAAAAGCTTAAACGTGCCGGTGTCACACTGGTGCTGGATAACTTTGGTAGCGGCCTGGCCTCGCTGAGCTATTTGTTTTCTTACCCGTTTGATTACATCAAGATTGATCACCGGTTTATTAAGTCGCTGCCGCGCTCACTGCGCAACTTAAAGCTTATTCAGTCGGTCATGCTGATTTCCGGTCACCTCAAGTTCGATGTGATTGCCGAAGGGATCGACAGCTATTCGCAGCTTGAGGCATTAACCGAAATTGAATGTATTTACGGCCAGGGCAAGTACCTGGAAAGCTCGCAGTTACTGCCGGCACTCAATCAGTCGAGCGCCTAAGACTTACCCAGCATCTCGCGGATATTGGCAATGCTGGCCTGGCCTTTTTGCTGGCGCTCCTCAGCCGTTGCCTTGCGTTTTTTCTCTTCCCATTCCAGATCGTCGGTAGGTAATTCATACAGAAAACGGCTGGGCTCAGGCTGAATAATTTCGCCAAACTGACGGCGCTCTTTCGACAAGGTAAAAATCAGCTCGCGCTGGGCACGGGTGATCCCAACATAGGCCAGGCGGCGCTCTTCTTCTACGTTGTCTTCATCAATGCTGCTCTGGTGCGGCAGCAGGCCTTCTTCCATGCCCACCAGAAACACAATGGGAAACTCCAGACCTTTTGAGGCGTGCAGTGTCATTAGCTGCACCTGGTCGGCTTCGGCTTCTTCTTCGCCGCGCTCCATCATGTCGCGTAAGATTAGGCGGTTGACCACCTCTGGCAAGGTCATGGGCGCATTCAGCTCGTCGCCTTCGAGCATGTCGGTTACCCAGCCAAACAGGGTACTCACGTTGGCCATGCCCATTTCAGCGGCTTTGGGGCTGGTGCTGTGCTCATATAACCACTCTTCGTAGCTCATGGCGCGGATCATGTTTCTGAGTACCGCTGTTGTATCGCCACGTACCGCTTCGTCGGAGAGTGACACAATCCAGCGCGCAAAGTTATGCACCGCTAAATAGCCTTTACCGCTCAGCACCGAATTAAGGTTGTCGTGGCAGGCCGCCTCAAACATCGACACACCCAGCTCGTTAGCGAAGTTACCGAGTTTTTCCAGCGTGGCGCGGCCAATCCCCCGGCTGGGCGTATTGATCACCCTTAGCAGGGCGTTGTCATCATCCTGATTTACCAGCAGTCGCAGGTAAGCCATGATGTCTTTTACCTCGGTACGGCCAAAGAACGACATACCACCGCTGATTTTGTAAGGAATACGGTTACTCATGAGTAGCTTTTCAAACAAGCGGCTCTGGTGGTTACCCCGGTACAATATCGCGTAATCTTTAAATTGCGTTCGCTTGGTAAATTTATGGGCCAGCAGTTCGGCTACTACCCGTTCGGCTTCGTGTTCTTCGTTTTTCGCCATTAACACCCGCAACGGCTCACCGTATTCCAGCGCCGAAAACAGGGTTTTGTCGAACATGTGCGGGTTGTTCTGAATAAGAATGTTAGCGCAGTGCAGAATACGCCCGGAGGAACGGTAGTTTTGCTCCAGCTTGATCACTCTTAAACGGGGAAAGTCTTCCTGCAATAAGCTCAGGTTTTGCGGCCGGGCACCACGCCAGGAGTAAATCGACTGGTCGTCATCGCCTACCACGGTGAACCGCGCACGTTCGCCCACCAGCAGTTTTACCAGCTCGTACTGACTGGTGTTGGTATCCTGATATTCATCCACCAGCAGATAGCGAATTTTGTTTTGCCATTTGCTGCGGGCTTTTTCATCCACTTTGAGAAGCAGGGTGGGCAGCATAATTAAATCATCAAAATCCAGCGCATTGTAGGCACGCAGATGGTTCTGATACTGCTGATAATACTCGGCAAATTCTTTTTCCCCCTGGCTAACCGCGCTTTTCAGCAACAGCTCCGGGGTTAACAAATCGTTTTTCCAGTTAGAAATACAACTTTGCAGTAACTTGAGCTGATCTTTGTCGCCGTCGAGGGTGTCGGCGGTCAGGTCGTTTAGCAGTGCCATACTGTCTTTGTCGTCAAACAACGAAAAACCGGCTTTTAAGCCCAGCGCCTTTACTTCCGACTTGATGATATTTAAGCCCAGCGTATGGAACGTTGACACCTTCAGGCCACGGGCTTCCACTTTACCCAACGTTTGCGCTACCCGCTCTTTCATTTCCCGCGCCGCTTTATTGGTAAAGGTAACCGCCGCTATGTAGCGCGCCGGCATATCGCACTGGCGCACCAGGTGCGCTATTTTGTTGGTGATCACCCGGGTTTTGCCACTGCCGGCACCGGCGAGTACCAGGCAGGGGCCGGATACAAAGGTAACAGCAGATTCTTGGGCGGGATTAAGCTTCATTAATGGGTATTCTCAACAACAAAAGGGATTGGCAACGGTAAAAGCGGTATTGTAATCGACCCATGCCCAGAATCCGAGTACTGATTGTATTGCATCGCGGTGGAAGTGTTTTAGAATAACCCGGCCAATTTATGTATTTGCCAAGGAAAAGCCATGTTAGATCCTAAAAAACTTGAAGATATTGCACGCCAGATTGCCGATTCGGTTCCCCCCGGCGTAAAAAACATGGCCGAAGAAGCCGAAGGTAAAATTAAGCAGGTCCTGCAGGCGCAATTATCCAAGCTCGATCTGGTTACCCGTGAAGAGTTTGACATTCAAACCCAGGTACTAATCAAAACCCGTGAAAAGCTGGAAGCCATGGAAGTCCGCCTGGCGGCTTTGGAAGCCGAACAAGCGGCCAGTAAAGACGCTTAGTTCAGCAGAATTAAATCCACAATCAGCCCCAGCGCAACCACTAAGCCAACATAGTGATTATCTAAAAAGGCCTTAAAACAGGCCTCGCGCTGGCGGTGACGAATATTGTAATGCTGATGAATAAACAACGCAGCCGCGCCCACCAGGCCTAAATAGGCAAACAGCCCGAGGTTGTTGAGCATAAACACGGCTGCCAGCAGCAGCAGGGTTATCACCTCCAGCAGTGCCACAATCAGTTTATCCATGCGGCCAAACAAAATGGCACTCGACTTAACGCCAATAATCACGTCGTCATCGCGGTCTACCATGGCGTACATGGTGTCGTAAGCAATAGTCCATAGCAGGTTGGCAATGAATAACAGCCAGCCCCACTGGGGGATATCGCCTCTTACCGCCATTACTGCCATGGGAATGGCCCAGCCATAGGCAGCGCCCAACACAGCCTGAGGCAAATAAGTATAACGCTTCATAAACGGGTAAGCCGATGCCAGCAGCAGCGCCACCGCAGACAATAAAATAGTCGGCCAGCTCAGCTGCAGCACAATTAAAAACGCCACGAGGATTAGCGCGCCAAACAGCTGTAAAGCTTCTCGTTCGGTGACATGCCCGGCTACCAGCGGGCGCTCATTGGTGCGCTTTACTGCACCGTCGACATGCCGGTCGGCGTAATCGTTAATAACGCAGCCTGCCGAACGCATCACCACTACCCCCAGCGCAAATAACATCAGTTCTTTTACCGGCGGCATACCACCTGCGGCGAGCATTAATGCCCACAGCGTTGGCCACAGGAGTAAATAGATCCCAATGGGCTTATCGAGCCGCATGAGTTTGGCGTAGTGAGGAAAATTTTGCAGGGTCAGCGTCATGTTTTGGCATACCAGCGCGCAGTGAAGACGCCGGAAGTTTAGCATTTGCAGCATTGCCGAGACAATCCACCGTGGGCCTTTAGTCTAAAGTAGGTTGTGCGCAATGGTTGTCTCAACTAGAATTTAGCTAATTGAATTTTATGGATAACCTTAATGAAGCAGTTTTTTCGGCTGATTGTGTTGCTTGGCATTCTTTCGCCTTTTTCAAATGCTACAGCACAAGAGCAACCGTCTTATGCCTACATTGGTATTGAGCCTGAGATTGTCACGAACTATCTGGGTCCGAATGCCACCAAACTGGGCTATGTACGGGTGATGATCGAAATTATGGTGTCTGATGTTGACCAGCTCGAACTGGTAGAGCACCACATGCCGCTGTTGCGTGCGACTGCCATTGAGATTTTTGGCCGCCAGCCGGAAGAGAAGGTGAAATCACTCACCGGCCGCGAAGATATTCGCCGCGCGGTGCTGGCCGCCCTGCAGGATCATATGCTGCAGGAAACCGGCGCCAAGGTGATTAAAGAGATCATCTTTACCAAGTACCTGCATCAAAAATAACGGCCTGATTGGATGGTTGGTGAATTACCGGGAAGTCGGTTTACCGCTTCCCAGGGTAAGCAGCCAGGCCATCACGCAGCCAGAGATCAGGCCGGCAGTATGCGCTGCGTTGGCCATATTAACCCATAGCACATCGGCAAAGCCTAACACCAGCCAGACCAGCATAAAGCCAACAATGGCTTTGGGCAGATAGAGCCCCCACTGCGGTCGTAACCAGCCGGTTATCCACACAAAGCCCACCAGGCCATACACCACACCAGAAAGCCCGCCGAAATTAGGCCCCGACACGAGTAGCTGTGCCAGATTACTCACCAGTGCGGTCACCACAAACAAAATAATGATAAAGCTGCTGCCAAACTGTCGCTCTACCTGCGAGCCGAGCATACTCCACCACAGCAGGTTAAAAATGAAATGCAGCACACTAAAATGGATAAAGGCAGGCCCTAGCAGGCGCCACCATTCATGATTCTGCAACAGATTGCCAAGCGGCATAATCATCAGTGCGGCAGCAATAGGCTGGAATAATCCAACCAGTGACGCCGCGAAAATGAGGGTACACAGAATAAGAATAATGCCGGTCACCGGTGCCCGGCGCAATGACACCAGCCAGCGGCGTATACTGTTGCCTTTGCCCTGCTCTACCGGTACGTCGGTGCGATCAGAATGCTGCCAGGCCGCCTGCTGATAAATGGGATCATTGGGGGTTTGAATAAACGCCTGGCAAATTTCCATGGCGCGCGCGTGATCAGCGTCGTTATCCAGCACCAGCAGATACTGGTCTTCCTCAGGGACATGATGAACCTGCACCGGGATCTGCTGGGATTTCAGGTAACTGGCCAGCGAGTCAGCATAGCGTAGCTGACTGATTGCAATCAGTGGTTTTGCCACAACTAGTCGTTAACCACCGGTTGGCCCAGACGCCAGCTCTCAAAGCCACCGTCCATGCTGTATACCTTTTCGTAGCCCTGCCCCGCCAGAAACTGCGCGGCTTGCTGGCTGCTTACGCCGTGGTAACACACCACCACGACCGGCGCCGTTTTAGGCGTGGCTTCCATAAACGCAGCCAGATTGTCGTTCGACAGGTTTATCGCGCCTGCCATGTGAGCTGCCTGAAAGGATCCGGCATCGCGGATATCCGCGATAACCAAATCGTCTTTCTGTTCGGCAACGTCAGCAATAGAAATGTGTTGGAATGGTTGCATAATACTCTTATTGCCAGTTAAGAATGACTTTTCCTGACTCTCCGGAGCCCATTACATCGAAGCCTTGCTGAAAATCATCAATAGCAAACTGATGCGTAATAATGGGGGAAATGTCCAGGCCACTTTGCAGTAAACTCGCCATCTTATACCAGGTTTCAAACATTTCCCGGCCGTATATTCCTTTGATCACCAGGCCTTTAAAAATAACCTGATTCCAGTCGATGGCGACGTCCTGCGGCGGAATACCAAGCATGGCAATTTTACCGCCGTTGTTCATGTTATTGAGCATATCGCGAAAGGCAACCGGGACTCCAGACATTTCTAGGCCGATGTCAAAGCCTTCGGTCATGCCCAGTGACTGCATCACGTCTTTGAGTGACTCCTCGGCAACGTTTACCGCGCGGCTAACGCCCATTTGCTCCGCCAGCTTAAGCCGGTAAGGGTTTACATCGGTGATCACCACATGTCGCGCGCCTACGTGACGGGCAACGGCAGCCGCCATAATGCCAATGGGGCCGGCGCCGGTAATCAGCACATCTTCGCCCACCAAATCAAACGATAGCGCGGTGTGCACGGCGTTACCAAAGGGGTCAAAAATAGACGCCAGGTCGTCTGAAATATTGTCTGGAATTTTAAACGCATTAAACGCCGGGATCACCAGATACTCGGCAAAAGCCCCGGCACGGTTTACGCCCACACCTTCGGTATTGCGGCACAGGTGACGTCGGCCTGCCCGGCAGTTGCGGCAATGACCGCAGGTAATATGGCCTTCGCCAGATACCCGGTCGCCTACTTTAAAGCCTTGTACTTCCTGGCCCATGTCGACCACTTCGCCCACATATTCATGGCCAACCACCATGGGTACCGGAATGGTTTTCTGCGCCCAGTCATCCCACTGATAGATATGCATATCGGTACCGCAAATAGCGGTTTTACGAATTTTGATCAGCAGGTCGTTATGCCCCATTACCGGCTTATCGGTATCCAGCATCCAGATACCACGGGTTGGCTGCTGTTTTACCAACGACTTCATGCAATGACTCCCAGTTCACGACCCACTTCAATAAATGCCTCAACGGCTTTATCAACATGCGCCAGCGTATGAGCAGCCGACATCTGAGTACGAATACGCGCCTGGCCTTTAGGCACTACCGGGAAGGAGAAGCCAATAACATAAATGCCTTTTTCGAGCAGCTTTTCGGCCATCTGGTTGGCCAGTTTGGCATCCCCCAGCATGACCGGAATGATGGCGTGGTCTTTGCCTGCCAGGGTAAATCCGGCCTCGGTCATGCGGTTGCGGAAGTGTTCGGCGTTACGCCACAGCTGGGCACGCAAGTCGTGGCCATCGGCCATCATATCGAACACTTTCAGCGAAGCGGCCACAATAGGCGGCGCCACTGAGTTAGAAAACAGATACGGACGCGAACGCTGGCGTAACCATTCAATTGCCGCTTTACTGCCCGAAGTGTAACCACCTGAAGCACCGCCTAACGCTTTGCCTAAGGTACCGGTAAACAAATCAACCCGTCCCAGTACGTCACAGTATTCATGGCTGCCGCGGCCATTGTCACCCAGAAAGCCGGTAGCATGGCAATCATCTACCATTACCATGGCATCGTATTTATCGGCCAGGTCACAAACGCCTTTCAGGTTGGCAATGATACCGTCCATCGAAAATACGCCATCGGTTGCGATAAGGATAAACCGGGCGCCGTCTTCGCGAGCCTGCTTTAACTGTTCCTCCAGCGCCTGCATATCGTTGTTAGCATAGCGGTAACGTTTGGCTTTACTGAGGCGCACGCCGTCGATGATACTGGCGTGGTTAAGGGCATCCGAAACAATCGCATCTTCCGGGCCTAATAAGGTTTCGAATAAGCCGCCGTTGGCATCGAAGCACGACGGATACAAAATAGTGTCTTCAGTGCCCAGGAACTCACTGATTTTGGCTTCCAGTGCTTTGTGGATGTCTTGCGTACCGCAGATAAAACGCACAGAAGCCATACCAAAGCCGTGCGACTCTAACCCCGCCTTCGCCGCTTCAATCAGCGCCGGGTGATTTGCCAGGCCCAGATAGTTGTTGGCGCAAAAGTTAATCACGTGGTCACCGCTTTGCGTTGCTATGTCGGCTTGTTGCTGGGTGGTGATCACCCGCTCTACTTTGTACAGCCCATCCTCACGGGTGGCGTTAAGCTGTTGTTCGAGATGAGAAATAAAAGATGCTGACATGCGAGCACTCCTGGCCGAATGGGTTTGATAAAAGTGGCGTATTGTACCGAAGAGGCTGTGATACTGCCTATGCCGGGCCGCCTGGCCGGATGTTTCTCCCCACGCCAGGTGTAAACTTTTAAAGACGTTCTGCCACACATCCTAAACGTGAGGCTAACTTAGAGCTGCCAGCGCCCCATATAGACTTTGGTTTGCAGCACTTCCCACAATGCGGTTTCTTCTATGGGTTTACTGATGTAATAGCCCTGTCCGTACTGACAACTCATGTTGGCCAGCTGGAACAGCTGCTCCGGTTGCTCTATGCCTTCTGCGACGATCTCAAGCCCCATACTCCGTACCATACTAATGGTGGAACTAACGATATTGCGATCGCTTTCGGTTTCGAGCATGCCGGCGATAAAAGAACGGTCAATCTTAATAATGTCACTGGGGATCATTTTCAGATAGCTTAATGACGAGTAGCCGGTACCAAAGTCGTCTACGGCAATCTTGCAGCCCAGCGCTCGTATTTGCTGAATGACTTCCACTGCCCGTTCTATATCGGCCACCAGCACGGTTTCGGTAAGTTCCAGCTCAATATTGTGCGGATCCACCTTGTGCAGGTCGATAAGCTCCATCAGGTAAGGTTGCAGCGCACTGTTAGCAAATTGAGCGGCCGACAGGTTGATAGCAATTTTGACATTACGATAGCCATTTTTTTCCAGCCTCGACAATAATTCGATAGAGCGCTCCATCACCCAGAAATCCAGTTCAGACATCATGGAGGTATTTTCGAGCAGGGGCAAAAAGTCGCCCGGCGGCACCAGCCCTCTTACAGGGTGGTTCCAGCGTAGCAAGGCTTCAAAGCCGGTTAACCGTTTAGTGGCCAACTCTATTTGCGGTTGTAGCGCAATAAAGAACTGTTGTTCTTTTAAGGCAATCCGCGCTTCACTTTCTAACTCCACCTGCTTAACGATTTTCTGGTTCATCGACGGATTGAAGAAGCGGTAGCTTGAACCCCGCTCCAGTTTGGCTTCATACATGGCGGTGTCGGCCTGGCGCATAAGCTCCAGGGCCCGGGTTTTAGACGTGGTGGTGTAAGCCACACCAATACTGATACTGATATAGAAGGTCTGCTCACTAATGACCATGGGCTCAACGAACACTTCAATGAGCTTCTCGGCCACAATGTTAACCTGCTCTATTTTATCGAGGCCGGTTACCAGAATAACAAACTCATCGCCGCCAAAGCGGGCAATCAGATCATTCTCTCTTATGACGCTGGAAAGGCGCTCACCGGCGAGTTTGACCACTTCATCACCAAAGTGATGACCATGGCTGTCGTTAACCTTTTTAAAGTTATCCAGGTCGATAAATAATAAAGCCATACCGGCGTTTTGCCGATGCAGAGCCGCCAGTTGTTTGTTGATCTGAAACGTCATCATGTTGCGATTAGGCAAGCCGGTCAGGCTATCGAACATGGCCATTTTTTCCAGCTTGGCGGTATTCGCGGCCATCTGCTGATCGAGAGACTCCAGTTTATCGGAGAGCTCAACAGCCGCCTCGCCCAGGGTGTCGAGCTCATCGAGCAGCCACTTTTTGCGGGTAAAGCTCCGTTTTTGCTGCAGTTTAAATTCTTCGAACCGTTTTTGAGCCAGTAATGGCAGCATATTAGACAGCACAGAGAGCTTTTGTGCATAGCGCCGTAGCAGCACAAACATACACAACACAAAGGTTAGCACCAGTCCCACGCCACCAAAGAAAATAATCCGGTTCTGGCTTTTATACGCCCGTTTGCGTTCATCAATGTCGTGGGTAAACATTAAGTAATGCCCATTTGACTGATGCTGATACAACGGCAGCAGCGTAATTAAGTACGCCTTGCCTTTCACGTTTACTTCGTAACCATTGGTAATTAGCGTGGTTTTGCTGGCGGAAGGCGGAATGGCGGCGAGGATATCCCGCATAAATCGCTCCTGCTTCTCACTGACCATACTGTTTATAAAATACCGGTCTGATTGCGCTGTAGCGCCCCTGGAGTGCTTCACCAAAACCAGATCGGACTGGCTGGCGCCCTGGGTTGCCTCACTGAGCAAAGCCAGTAATTCCTGTAATGAAGTGCTCATCACCACCACATTGGTGGTTTGCCGGTTGATCATCACCGGGATGCTGACAATCTGCTCGCACATCACATGACAATGCACCCCGGCAATGGGCCGGGCTTCAGACAGGGTTTCTGCCACCATGGCCAGCACATCATCAGGTAAAAACTCGCCCTGTTGATACACCAGGTGCTGCTGACTGTTGAGCACCCACAAATTGTTGACATCCCACTGGAGCAGCAGGAAATCTTCGGCCCGCCGGAAGGTTTCCACCAGCTCCTGAGTGTTGCTTGCCGGTGAATCGTTAATATACTTAAGCCCCTCCACCCACACAGACAGTCGTTCATTAAGCAACGTAGACAACTGGTGGTAGCGGGTGACATCCCTGGACAAGATCGCCTGATTCAGCTGTTGCTCCTGATTTGCCGCCTGGTATAACAGTAAACTCACCACCAGCGAGCACACAAAGATGATCACCAACAGCATGATGGCCAGTACTTTGTAACTGAGTGAGACGGTTTTTTTCATCGGCTCAGAACCAATACATGAGTTGCACAGACCAGGCGTTCCAGTAAGGCTTTGCATACACCAGCGCATCCGGAAAAACCACTGCCGTCAGGCGGCCAGCGCCATGAGTACGGGAAAACTCGCCGCTGAGTCTGAGGTTAGACTTTATATCCCAGCTCAGGCCAAAGGTTAGTGTATCCATATACCCGTAATGCTCTGGAATGGCGCCAAAGGAGTTGAATGCCAGTTGTTCGCCGTGGCGATCCTTGCGGTCCACATCGTAGGTATCGAATCGCACCAGACCGGTAAGATTATTCTGCAAAAAGTAACGCCACTGGAGGTAGCCGCCCTCGCCGGTTTTATCGACATCCAGCGTGATGCCCTGAGTGAAGTCTCCCTCGTACATCAGGCGGTCGCGTAGCAGCTCCATGGTGAGTTCCCAGTTTTCACTGTCATAGCGAGCAGCCAGCGTGAGCCTGTCGATACCGGACTGGCCGTTGAGCAAAATATCCCGGGCGGCCGGTTCATAGGTGAATTCAGATTGCAGCAAACTGAAGCCAAGCTGCCACTGCATGGAATCCGGCTGCCAGTAGGTACTGAACTGATGCGTAAAATCCTGTTTTACTCGCCCCTGTGCCTGTGGGCTCAGTAGTTTCTTGGTATCTTCTTTGGCAAGCGGCGAACGCCCGTAGCTCCAGCGCACTTCCCAGGTGCCGCTACTGCTGGTTTTGGTGCTTTGCAGAGCAATACCGTCGCTGCTGAGTGCGAGGTCGCGGTTGCCATCGTAATAAATGGATTGCGGTAATGAGATAGATGGCCGGGTATGCGGCACATCCTGGGTGGCTGAATACCACCAGTGGCGGTTTTTATATCGGCCCAGGTGCACGTTGACCTGCCAGTCAAACAAACGTGTTAAACGCCAGTCTAAAAATAAATAGTCGAGGCGGGCTCCCTGACGAAAGCGGTTGCCGCCGTCGAGGTAAACAAACTGGCCGGATACACTCAAAGACGGGTTAATCACATACGAGCCGTTAATACCAATTTCGGTGAGCTCAGTGGTTATCTCATTGCCGGTAGTGATGTAATTGCTGTCGGTAGAGCTGGTCAGGCCCTGGGCAATAAAGCCATGCCAGGAGAAGTTGTCATGATTGGCCCGGGTATAACCGGAAAGGAGCAGTAATATGGCCCCAAAACTGAACGCACAAAGCTTCATAACGGCTCTCCCACGGTGATCACCCTGATATTATTATTGGTCTGGACAGGTTCTGGCAGATAGCCGATGGCCCCCGGCGTTTGCGCAATAATCGCTTGCAGTGCCTGCGCCGTATCAACGGTTTTCGGTGCTTCGCCCTGCCCGGAATACACTACGCGCTGCCAGATACGTTCGAGCTGGTAGGGATAAATATTGAGCAGGTGTCGGCAAAACTGCTGATGAGTGTCACTTTGTGGCGGCAGCACAAACACCCTGATCCGACTTCCGTCTGGCCAGAACTGGGTTCGCCCGGCAAAAATCATACGAAGTTGTGCGGGTGATAAAGTATTAATATCAACGGATTGATTAACCAGTACCGCAATGGGTTGCGCTGGTATATCGGCCCGAGCAGTGCCTGTCCCTAATGCTCCTATCCATAATAATAGGGCGCCGAAACAGAACGCTTTTAAAATCCAAACTTTCAAATGTACGCCTTAACTAATAGTGTAGTCATTTGCGTAGGTCCCTTCCTGCCGCGAAGTGCCTTTCCAGAGATGAAAAAGCCCAACTACAAGTTTAGAAAAGAATTGGATTTTTTAAAGTGTTTATTGCTATAACTTTAGTGCAATAAATAAGGCCCGTTATACCTTAGATACCGACTTGAGCAACTTGTCTATACTGGCATTGACCTGTTTGGCGCTGATCATCGTCATCAGGCTTTCCCCTTTGGCGCGGCGTCCCCATGGTAAAGATTGCCAGGACTTTCCAAACTGTTGTTCAATACACTGGTCGTAAACCGACACGACATCCGCGAGGTTGTTATAAGGGCCGGTGCGGCGCGGATTAGAATGGGCATACAAGCCAATTACCGGTGTATTCACCGCCGTGGCCATATGAGCGGGACCGGTATCAGGGGCGATAACCAAACAGGCCTCAGCGAGTACACCGGCCAGCTCTTTGAGGGTGGTTTTACCAATCAGATCGTCTTTTATAGGAGCGCCGGCAGCCAGGATAGCATCGCCGATGGTTCTGTCGAGCGGTCCCGGTCCGCCGCAAAGGAACACCGGTATGTTTTCATCCGCAAGATGCTTAGCAGCCGCTGCATAGCCTTCTGCAGTCCAGTTACGTTCTGCTTTAGACGCAGCCGGGCAGATAACGGCATAACGGCCATATTGTTGCTGCAACCGATGACCCGTAGCCAGGTCAGACTCGCTCAAAGGCAACTGCCAGGCAGGCTTATCCACCGGCTCTATGCCCATGGCATCGGCAAAGGCCATGAACCCTTCTAACACGTGGGGATGCTGCTGATGAGCAATCCGTTTATTAATAAACAGGCTATGGCCTTCCTTGCTGCGGGATTTATCGAATCCGAGGCGAACTTTTGCTCTGATAGCACGGGAAAGCAGGTTGGCGCGCAGGGCAATTTGCATTACGCAGAGCACATCAAAGCGTTGTGCTTTTAACTGCTGACGAATAGCCTGCATCCCTTTGCGGCCGGTTTTCTTGTCGTAGATAATAAACTCAACGCCATCCATGCCATTGAGCAAGTGATACTCTATCTTGCCGATGATCCAGGTAATATGAATGTCAGGCCGGCTTACGCGAATGCGATTAACCATCGCCGCAGCATGGCACACATCGCCAATGGCCGATAATCTAAGAATACATATTCTTGCATTTTGAGGGAGTTTTAATACGCCTGACAAAGAATCTTCCAACTAGCACTGATAAACCCCGCTAATTTGATTACAATCAGGATGAATTAACAAGTCTTAATGCTGAGAATTATCGTTGCAAGCCATAGAAACTTATACATCGGGCCGTGATACGTTATTGCTTTGTGCCAACCAGTGCGAAGCGGTAGGGATCCCCCTTCCTCCCCTGCAATGGCTACAGCAGTCGCACTGGCAGCAAGCGACGACGGCCAATAGTGGTCGGGGTCAGGCTGTGCTCATTGATGATCCGGCGCCAATGGTACTCAGGGATTATTGTCGCGGAGGATTGGTACGACACGTTTCTGAAAGACGGTTTGTGTTTGGCGGTTTAACCGCTACCCGCCCCTACCGGGAGTTAAGCCTGCTCAATAAAATGCACGCAGCGGGTTTACCGGTTCCCAGGGGGCTGGCCGGAAGAGTCAGTCGTTACGGGCTGTGTTATGAAGCCAGCATTCTCATGGAACGCATCCCCCACAGTTGTGAAGTTCACGAACACCTGCTTACTGCCCCGCTCTCAGCGCAACAGTGGCAGGAGGCCGGGCGCCTGATCAGGACGCTGCACGATAACCAGGTTTATCATCACGACCTGAATATTCACAATATCATGATCGACCGTAACAATAAGTTCTGGCTGATTGATTTTGACAAATGTGCCCACAAAGACGGCGATCAGTGGAAAGCCGGTAATCTAAGCCGCCTGAACCGTTCTTTGCATAAAGAGCAGGGCAAGTATGCCGGTTATCATTTTGCCCAGAGCAACTGGGATAGCCTGCAAAGCGGTTATAATCAGCCTGACTAACCGCTTGGTAATTGCATCCTTGACGAATTCTGGTTACTGTTTTCTTAACTCAAACAACACTTAAACATTATGCATACACGAGCTATTTATCCGGGCACTTTTGATCCCATCACCAATGGGCACGCCGATTTAATCGAACGGGCCTCACGCATGTTTGATGAAGTGATTGTTGGGATTGCCGCTAATCCCAGTAAAAAGCCATTATTCAGCCTGGAAGAGCGCGTTACGCTTATTTCTACGGTGACCCGTGAGCTGGACAATGTCACCGTTATTGGTTTTTCCGGTTTGCTGGCGGAGTTTGCCCGTACTGAGAATGCAACGATTCTGATTCGGGGCCTGCGCGCCGTGGCCGACTTTGAATATGAATTTCAGCTGGCCAATATGAACCGGCGGTTAAATCCGGATTTGGAAAGTGTTTTCCTTACCCCTTCGGAAGAGAACTCGTTTATTTCCTCAACCCTGGTGAAAGAGGTGGCTTTGCATCATGGCGATGTGGGTCAGTTTTGCCACCCGGCTGTCAAAGCGGCTCTGGAAAAACGCCTGCACGGATAGTGAATTGCGGTTAACGCTGGCACTGTGGGCAGTAAAACGTATTACGCTGCCCGATAGTCAGGTTTTTAATGGGGGTTTCGCAGGTAAGGCAAGGCTCACCAGAGCGCCCGTAAACGCTCAGAGACTGCTTGAAGTAGCCAGGGTTGCCATCGGTCTGGGTAAAGTCTTTAAGCGTGGTACCGCCCTGCTGAATGGCTTTTGCCAGCACGTCTTTAATAGCAGTGGTGAGCAGCTGATAACGCTTCGCACTGACCTTACCGGCTTTACGACGGGGGTCGATACCCGCCATGAACAGGGCTTCATTGGCATAAATGTTTCCTACGCCCACCACCACTGCGTTATCCATAATAAAATTCTTGATGGCTACCTGCTTATTGCGCGACAACGTCAGCAGACGCTCGGCATCGAAATCCGCCGTTAGCGGCTCGGGCCCAAGGTGTGCCAGTTGAACCGGCGCAGGTTCACCAGGCGGCTGCCATAAACAAGCCCCAAAACGTCTGGGATCGTTAAGCCGCAAACACTTACCGCTGGCAAGAACAATGTCTATATGATCATGCTTTACCGGTGCAACCGCCGCATCGAGCACCCGTAGTTTACCCGACATACCGAGATGCAAAATAATCTGGCCGCCATTCTCGAGTACAATCAGCAGGTATTTGGCACGGCGATTAACCGCACTGACCCGTTGGCCAACGGCGGCAGAAAGTGACTCAGGTACCGGCCAGCGCAAGCGCCGGTCGCGGACAATAATCTTTTCGATTAGCTGCCCTTCCAGAAACGGGGCAACGCCTAAGCGGCTGACTTCGACTTCAGGTAATTCAGGCATTACATTTCCTGCTCATCGCCCAGCCACGGCAATAGCTGCGACAGGCGGACATCATCAAGGGTATACCACTGCTGTTCAACCTGAACCCACAGGTTGTTATCTTTACTGACAAAAGCATAGACGAGCCCCTGGGAGGCCCCGGCAACCCACACTACCGCTATTAAGGGTTCAGTTTGGGTAATCTCGCGAGGCGGCTTCGCAGGCTGCATAACAGCACTTCGCCAGTGGTCGATTTGCGTTTCTGGTGTGCTGGTGAGGGTTTTGTTTACGCCTTTCCAGCGCCATTGCTGGCCAACCCGCTCAAGCTTGTAGGCACTTTGCTCAATTTTAAGCACGTGGGCGTTATCCGGCAGTAACGGTAAGCTGACCGGCTGCTGAGTTTCCGGTACAAAACGGTCGAGATTAAACAGAAAAATCATGCCTAACATGGCGAATATCACCACGTTATTGAATCCTCGTTTGGACAGTCTTGCCATCGCTTAATTACCTGATTGAATATGCTACAGACATTCACGCAAAAAACCCGGCAACGGCCGGGTTTTCGTGGAGACAAAAGCAAGTTTTATTACTTGATTTTGGCCTCTTTAAACATAACGTGCTTACGAACAACGGGATCATACTTTTTGATCTCCATTTTGCCCGGCATGTTACGCTTGTTTTTGTCAGTGGTGTAGAAGAAACCCGTACCAGCTGAAGAAACTAATTTAATTTTATCACGCATGATTTGGCTTCCTTAGATCTTTTCGCCACGGGCACGGATATCTGTTAATACAGAATCAATACCTTTCTTATCGATAATACGCATGCCTTTTGCAGACAGACGCAGTTTAACGAAGCGGTTTTCGCTCTCAACCCAAAAACGGTGAGATTGAAGGTTTGGTAAAAAGCGACGGCGAGTCGCGTTTCTAGCGTGAGAGCGGTTGTTACCTACCGCAGGACGCTTACCTGTTACTTGACATACTCTTGACATTATTTGTCTCCAGAACAACGAATTTTGTCTCGCCAATCGGTCCCACCAGCACTTTGGGTGTCGGGTCTGATGACGTCTTAACCTTTAAATAAGAGGGCGCATTTTATACAGCAAATCTGCGCCGAATTCAACACTAATCCAGAAAAACCTGCGATCCTGAGCAAAAAAACACCGACCGGATCCTTCAGATCGGCATTTATACCCTGTTTCAGCGCCTAATCCAAGAATGGCGATCGCATTTCTGTTACACCGATCAGCTGCACCGGACGGTTCAGCATCTGCCCGCCATCCCGGGCAATGGGTACCCACGGGAACTGCCCGCGACCCGTAGCTGGCTGCAGAATAAACAGATCCAGCGGCACGGATACATAAAAGCCTTTGGTAAAGCTGCCTTCACCGTATTCTTCCGACGAGACATTGGTAAATGAGGCGAATGCGCCTACCACAATGCCACTATCGAAGCGTTTGGCGAAATCGATATTGATACCGCGATCCTTGGCCAGGAACTGCCCTACACTGGCTCTGATGCGTGTATCAGGCAAAAACTCAGGCTGATAATAAGCCGAGGCAAAGCCGGTGACCGCGGAATAATCAATAAAGCCGGTAGTACTGTCGGGATCGCGCTGTTTTACGTAGTTAATATCCACACCGAAAGCAAAGTTACTGTCGATGGGGCGATACATAATTTCGCCGCCCACGCCGCCGAACATGGTTTCCAGATAGCCGCCATAGCCCTGGTAATACCAATTATCGGCCAGTCTGTCTGACCACTGCATAAACACCGTATCCAGGATTACCATTGGCCCGGAAACATACTCACGAACCCGGGTTCTTACCCGCGGCAAAAACGTTTCTTCGGCATCTACGGTAAAGTTAAATTTATCGAAGTTATCCAGCAGCGTAGTGCGGATCCCGCCGTAGATCCCAAGATGCTCATTAAACTTATACCCCACACTGCTCAGTAAGCCAATTTGGTATAAATAAAAATCTTCCGGGTTACCGAAGGTCTGCGTCCAGAAAAACTTGGTGGAGAAAAACGCACCAGTAGCGCGATGTGGCTCGTAGGCATCAACCTGTTGCTGGGTGGGTGAAACACGCCGATAGGTATCTTCTACACTACTCTCTGGCACGCTGTACGTGGCATGTTCGCGGAACTTAGCGGCATCAATAACGGTATCCACCATCGGCACATTATTGCTTTGTTCAACCAGGTGATATTGCTGAATTGATTCCGGCAGTTCAGAGGCCAGAATACGGCCAACCCGCTCGACACCTTCATTGCGGTCGCGATATCTCGTTTGTAGGCCATAAAATGTGGCCTGGTCATCGTCGATTTCAAGGTCGGTGATCACGTACCCCGCCTGACGGCGCAGATCGTTATAGAGCTTTTGCCGCTTTACGTCGGCAGCGTTTTCTGGCGGCTTAATGCCTTGAATTTCACGCGGTGGATTATCAATTTTGACCTGGCTAACGGTATGCATATTCAGCTTATAGCTCACGCCAAAGCCGATGGTATTACCGCGCTGATAATTGAGTGAAAAATCAAAGTTATTCCAGCGATAAACAGCACCAAAGTTCCAGCGGGAGTCCTGCTCCAGGGCGCCGGCGCGATCCTGCTGGTAGTTATTGCCTTCAAACTCGGCTTTCAGGCTGAGGCCTTCCAGCGGCGTTTGATACTCAATGCCCCCAAACACGGCCATGGGCCCTTTAAAGAAGTTCTGGTAATCAACCTTACCGCCGCGGCCGGAAAAGCCGTCAGGGCGCTCGCAGAAGCTCTCTCGGAGCTCACAGAAAGGGTTAGTAAAATCGTTTTGATAGCCCAGGTGCCCCCAGCCTAACCCCAGGTGGAAGTCGAATGGCCCCACGGCCTTACTGGCATTAACAAACTCGCTTTCAAAAAAGCCGGTGCCGCCAAAATCTCGGAAACCCACCGAAATATCCGGTAAATAAAAGCTTTCTTCCCACAGACGGAATTTAACGTCGAGGCCTTTGTCTTTCAGGGTTTGATCGCCACTGAAGTCGTCGACGTTGCTGTATAACCGGGTTCGCACATCGGTGTACCGAGCAGTAGCCTCCATCCAGGGGAACAACTGCAGGCTTACCGACATAAAGCGGTATTCCTGGTTGTCGGTGTAGCTCATCGACAGGGCGCCTTCCGGCATCATCCGGGCCGTTGGCGTTTGCCAGAGCCCTACACCGCCCTGCACCATCTGACTGGGCGTTACGGAATAAGTATTTGGCTGATCAGATTCGTCAGCCCGGGTCTGAGGCACGGCCGCCATGCAGGCCAGCGCCAGAGTCGACAAAGAGAAAGAAAAACGCGGAGCAGCCAAAGTTACATCCTATGCATCATAAGTTGGGCGATTTTGTCGTTGAGCGGACCAATACGGTCGAAAAACAGCTCATCCTGCAGCGGTATATATATTTCACTACCCGGCATCGGCTTTACATGCTGGCGATTCCAGTAAGCGATACCAAGCTTTTTCACGTCACCATCGGGTTCGAGCAAATAAGCGATATCCCGATGGGCATTGGCCGCCAAATCAACGCTGTCGATATAATCAGTCACGGTGAACCCGGTTTTAAACGGCAATGCCGTGGCTTGTTGCACCATGCCACTAAGCCGAACCACCTGTGAGCGTTGTTTAAAACGAATATAGTACTCACCGGTATTGAACTGCGGGTTAAGGGCAGGATTAAGCCGTGCCTGGTCATAATCAACAATCAATTTGAGACGGCGCATCAGCTGCCAGCTGCCTATTTCCTGGTATAACGCAGAGAGCTGGCGATATTCGGAACTACCCTTAGACTGCTCACGAATAAGCGCTGCCAGTTGTTGCAGGATATCTGCCCGTTGCTGCTCTATTTCAGGCGCATTTAACTGATAAACCGCTGCATTAGCCCAGTACTGAGTAGGCTTTCGTTCAACGATAGACAATACCGTGGCCAGGCGCACCGGGCGGTCGAAGGTATAAATCTGGCCCGCCACATTGAAGGTCACTGCAACGTCTGCAGTGGCTGAATAAGAAAGCAAACCGAGCATCATACAAAGTACACGCAACATCAGTTTGCCTCCCGGGCATTAATTAAACGGGCGATACGACTCACAAATGTCATTTTCATCAGATCGGAATTTGGTGTGGCTTTCTGTTCGCTATAAATAATCTGCCCGCTGGTCTGTTCCAGCCAGTAAACGTTCTGCCAGGTGGTCTCATGAGTCCAGTACGGTTTATCAATATCGATGGAAACCGTTTCGGTGACCGGAATAACGGTGAATTCCTTATCGTAAAACGTGACCTGCTGCGGGGCGCCGCGTTGCCACTGAGAATCCACAGGCAGGTCATAGTGGTGTTCTTCCACATCGATATAGTATTTCCAGCTAGCATCCGTTAGCTGCGTAGAGGCTCTGAGCGGATTGCCCTGGAGGTTATCGGTGTACTGCAGGTCGACATCCAGACCGGAGATACGGATAATTTTATCCTGATCCATAGCCACCACCACGTGGTCGGCCGACACCCATTTATTCTGCCCGTCTTCAATATAGGCCAGCGCCATGTACACGGGTAAACGCTCACCATGCAGGACTTTAAGGAAATCAACTTTACTTTCTCTGACCTGCTGCAGAGATAGCGAGGGGCCGTCTTCAAAAAATGCCAGACGCAGGGTTTCCAGGTACAACCTGTTAACATTAGAACAACCAGCCAGCATAACGCTGACGGCTACCATGATGAAAAATCGAAGAAATGTTGCAACAGACATGAAAGACTCGGTTCAGCCTAATGTAATTCCATAACCAATAAAAAAGCCGCCCAACAGGCGGCTTTCTAAAACTGTTTTCGCTTACTGAGGAACAGTAGGCAAATAAGTAGTAGTTACTGGAACAGTGATAGTAGTAGTTACACCGTTAGTAACAGTAGTAGTCAGGGTATTTGTTACGTTGTAGCAAATGCCGTCTACCAGGTCGTCACCAGCAGAACACTCCTCTTCAGGAGGAGTACCGCCACCACCAGTGCCGGTGTCAGTGTTAGTGTCGTTACTAGCGATAACTGAGCCAACTACTGCAGCGGCGATTACACCACCAGCAATACCAGCAGCACCGATGCCACCGATGCCAGCACCAGCTGAACCAGTACCACCCGCTTCTTGTGCATTCGCAGACATTGCCATAGCGGCAGTGATCAGCGTAATAAGCAATGATTTTTTCATGTTTAGTCCTTTCTATGGGATATCCGCCAAGTGATCATACTAAAGCATTTTTACCGGTAGATCACTAGGGGTGGCGTAAAAAAGTACAACTTTCGATAAAATATACCGGTATAAAAAAACAAACTAAAGTATAAATTTTCAAACCTTTATACCACATCAATGGCTCAGTTGATCACATTAAGCCCTGTTGAGCCAGAGAACACACCTGATTATCGGCCACAATAAAGTGGTCGAGCACCTCCACATCCACCAGCGCCATGGCGTGTTTAATATCCCGGGTTAAGCGAATATCCGCCTCGCTGGGCGTAGGATTGCCTGAAGGGTGATTATGCACCAGAATAATCGCCGCAGCATGGTCGGCAATCACCTGCTTAACAATTTCACGAGGGTAAACGGCTGCCGCATTAATGGTACCGGAAAACAGCTTTCTGAACGTTATCAGCTGATGCTGGCTGTCGAGCATCAGCACGCCAAACACTTCCCTTTTTAAGTCGCGCAGCTCTGCCCGCAAATAAAACTTGGCATCTTCGGCGCAATGAAATACCGAACGCTTAAACAAGGGCTCAGCCAGTTGGCGACGGCAGATTTCCATGGCGGCCTGCAGTTCACAGTAGCGGGCTTTGCCAATGCCGGGTATTGCACAAAGTTCATGACTGGAGGCTGAGATAACGCCACGCAAACTGCCAAAATGCGCCAGTAAGCTGCCGGCCAGCTCCAGCACGGTAAGCCCCCGGGTGCCACTACGCAGTATAATTGCCAGTAATTCGGTGTCTGACAGTTGTTGCGGGCCATTTTTGAGCAGTCGCTCACGGGGACGTTCCTGTAATGGCCAGTGGAGTAGTGTTAGCGTCATATCATCTCTCGGTAATCCAGCGTTGATAACCTGCTCAGACTAAGTGATAAAACGTGGAGTCACTACTGCACCTGAGCCGGGTTTTCGCTACACACTCAGTGCGGCGCATGCTAATCTTTCCCTGTTTAGCTGGTCGGACATATACACATGACGTTACAAGGTAAAAAAATAGTACTGGGCATCAGCGGCGGAATTGCGGCTTACAAAACCCCTGATTTGGTGCGTAAGTTAACCGCTCAGGGCGCTCAGGTGCGCGTTATCCTCAACCAATCCGGCGGGCATTTTGTTAGTGAACTGTCGCTGCAGGCAGTGTCTGGTTTTCCGGTCAGCACCGACCTGCTCGACCCCAGCGCTGAAGCGGCTATGGGCCATATTGAACTGGCTAAATGGGCGGATATTCTGCTTATCGCGCCAGCCACGGCCAACACCATGGCCAAACTTGCTCACGGCATTGCCGACGACTTGCTAACCACGGTTTATCTGGCTACCTCGGCCACGGTATGTATTGCGCCGGCCATGAATCAGCAAATGTGGAAAGCCAGACCAACCCAACACAATGTTCGGCTGTTGCGCAGTTATGACCATCACATTCTTGGCCCGGCTGATGGTGTCCAGGCCTGCGGCGATACAGGCCCCGGCCGGTTGCTTGAACCTGAAAAACTGGTTGAGTGTTTAATAGCTTTGGTCAATAAACCTTTGCCCTTAAGAGGTAAACGTCTGCTGATAACCGCGGGGCCAACCCGGGAAAGCCTCGACCCGGTTCGCTTTCTCTCCAATCACAGCTCAGGAAAAATGGGCTTTGCGATTGCGGAGCAAGCCAGACAGCTGGGAGCAGAAGTGACCCTGATTGCCGGGCCGGTTGCATTGCCTACCCCCGTTGGGGTAAGCCGCATTAATGTGGAGAGTGCCGTGCAAATGCTGGAAGCGGTTATGGCCAAGGTTAACAGTCAGGATATGTTTATTGCCACAGCCGCCGTTGCCGATTACCGGGCCGAAAATGTTGCCGACAATAAAATCAAAAAAAATGCCGATGAGTTAACACTTACTTTTGTAAAAAACCCTGATATCCTAAAAACAGTAGCAGGCTTGCCTAAGCCACCATTTTGCGTTGGTTTTGCTGCAGAGAGCCAGGATGTTGAAGCTTATGCAAAACGGAAACTGGCCGATAAGAAACTCGATATGATTGCGGCCAATGATATTACGGTTGCCGGATTGGGCTTTAACAGTGACGACAACGCGTTACATGTGTTCTGGCCGGACGGGCGCCGAGATTTACCCGCTCAGCCAAAAACAGAGCTCGCTTTGGAGTTGTTGAACGTAGTCATTGAACGATATCAAGAAAAACACGACACACTGTCATTATAATTCACAATAAAGTGGAAACTGTTGTCACTCAATAATATGGTGGAGGAAGCACTTTTATTATGCCTGCTGCAAAACGAACTAACCGTAGAGCGCAAATTCTACAGGCGCTCGCCGGAATGCTGGAAACCAGCCCGGGTCAGCGTATTACCACGGCGAAGCTTGCTGAAAAAGTAGGTGTATCGGAAGCCGCGCTGTATCGCCACTTTCCCAGCAAAGCCCGGATGTTTGAAGGCTTGATTGAGTTTATTGAGGAAACCCTGTTTTCGCGCATCAATAAAATTATCAATGAAGAGAAAGACGCGGCGGCCCGTTGTCAGCTTATCCTGCACCTTATTCTTGGCTTTGCAGAAAAAAATCCCGGTATCACCCGTATTTTAAACGGTGATGCGCTGATGGGCGAACAAGAACGCCTGAGGTTACGCATTGCCAAGCTGTTCGAACGTTTGGAAACTCAGTTAAAGCAGGTCCTGCGTGAGCGTCGTTTACGTGAAGGCAAAGAGTTGGCGGCCGATGAAGGGGTTATTGCTAACACGCTCATCTGCTTCACGGATGGTCGGATTAATCAGTTCATCCGCAGTGGCTTTCAACGTAAACCTACCGAGCACTTTAACGAGCACTGGGCGTGTTTTAAGCAGTCTTTTTTCATTTAAAAGACCCCTCCTGATGTGTGATCAGAGCCAACCGTTTATTTGCATTCCATGCGAGGCAAACTACAGTTAACTTAGACTAGAACGCTGACTATATTATGCCTCGCACATCGCTTTACAATCTGGATGACATTCTCTGCGAAGCAGAAGATATCTTTATTGAACACAGTTATAACGGTGCCGTAATGGATGAAATTATTGCCCGGACTGAGTTTAATCGCAGAGGATTTTATCTGGAGTTTGGCAGCAAGCTTAAATTTCTTTATGCCGCTCTGGACTATTACGATACCCACAAACTGTCGCCCATTCTTGCTCACCTCGAAGATCATCAGGGGCTGGCGTCTATCGAGCACTTTTTTACTGCTTACATCGAACATATTTACGGCCGGGGCTGTTTACTTATAAACATGGTCACGGAATTGGGCAGTGAAGATGATCACATTCGCTCGCTCGGTCGGCATTACCTCGACAAACTGCAACTGGCTTTTATTGGCTGTCTGGAACAGGCACAACGGCAGCAGACCGTGCGAAACAATATCAATGTTGAAGCCGTCGCATTACAACTCACCAGTTTCGTGCAAGGGTTTGCCATTAACAGTATCCTGGCTGAGAGCGAAGAAGAGTTACATATTGCCACCCGGGCTTTGCTGCAACCTATCTCGCAATAACAATTGTCATTTCTCCGCTTGGAGAGTCTGTCCATCTCGCTTTATAATCTGCCCGGTGAACCATATCTTCAGTCGTAACAAAAGAGAACATTAAATGGCCGACAATAAAATGCTCTACCGGGTACAGTTTGTGAGTAATGGCGAACATTACGAGCTTTATGTGCGGGAAGTATCACAGGGCGGATTATTCGGCTTTGTCGAAATTGGCGATTTCGTTTGGGATAACCATACGCATATTGTGGTGGATCCTTCCCACGAAAAACTCAAAACAGAATTTGCTGATGTCACCAGCACTTTTATTCCTATGCATAATGTGCTTAGAATCGACCAGGTAAAAAAACAGGGGACAGCCAAGATCACCGAATTATCGGATAAGGTAACGGCGTTTCCTGGCCCTATTTATACTCCTAACAAAGATTAACCCTGCGAGCCTGTACTGACACAAGGATTATTCTGACATGCTGATTTTCGCAAGCTTTGCTGCGCTGGTTCTGTTACTGATATTTTTTGGCCTGAAAATTCAGAACTTACAAAAACAACTTCAACTGTGCCAGAACAGTCTCAAAGCCACATCGCGGCGGATCAGCGATGCCAACGGCAGCATGATAGTGCTTTCACAACAGATCCAAAGCTTTTTGGCCGAGCGCCTCGATGCCTCACATAAGCGTGGTTTAGTGAACAGTAAACACTATGAAACGCTGCAACCGATGTTTGAAAAAATCAGTGCGGTTGCCGTGTACTGTATGGAAAAAGGGATGTCTGTTGAAGAAGCGCTTAATGCCGCTCTTCAGGATGCAGAAGTCACTCTGGAACAAATTCGTGAAGTCATAAAAGTACAAGCCAGTGACATCCGTATGGCCTGGAGTAAAAATACGCTGGATGGCTTTATTATTGCCTGTAAGGGCCTGAGTTTCCCCCCCACAAAAACAGAAACCAGCAAAGCCGAATAATCAAACAAACTACACGCGCCTCTTGCAGAGGCGTTTTTTTTGACTAAAATACTGTATAAATAAACAGTATTTTTATTATGTCAGCATCCATTAGTTCGCTTATTAAACACCCTATGGTTTTTCGGGGCCGGGACCATCGCCACCGCGCAGATGGCGGGGAGTTGCGGCTGCCTTTCGGCCACACCAGTCTGGATAAAGCCTGCGCCGGCGGTGTACCGGCTGCGGGGGCTCTGAGTGTGAGAGCCCTTCCCGGACAGGGTGAGATCCAGTTGCTAAACAATATACTGGTGCAAAAAGCTGACTCGAAAAAACGCATTATCTGGCTGCCCAATCAGGTACACCTGAACCCAAACTGGTTATCCCAAACGCCCTATCAGCAGCAGTCCTGGGTATTAACCGCAGCAAACGATACCGATGCGCTGTGGGCGTGCGAACAGTCCGTACGCAGTCAGGCATGTTGTTGTATTGTGTTATACCTCTCCCACATAGTCCCTAAGGCCGCCCGGCGGCTACAGGTGCTGGCTAAACAATATGACTGCCTGGTGGTGCTGGTGCACAGGGGGGAAGTAAGCCCCGGGGCACTGCCAGTGAACATAGATATGGAACTCACTTACGATGCCGGGCAATGGTACGTCCATTTACACCGCGTAACGGGGGCATGGCCGCAGCACCATATTAAGATTGAGCATCCGCTCCCGGCCACTAACAGTGCGATTGTAAAGGCGTTCAGGCAGTACAACCAACGTCAGTCAACGCCTATTCACGAAGTCAGTTAATCTTATGCACTGGCTCTACTTGCATTTCCCACGCCTGCAGCTTGATCAATTTGAGCAGCTTCACCCTGAGCAAACCGGGCCGACGGTGATTATTGATACAACCAGCAACACAGTGCGTCAACGCTCCAAAGCAGCCGCCACTTGCGGCATTAAGCCTGGTATGGGTTTGGCAGAAGTCACCGCTATCAATGCCCAAACCTGGATTATTGAATATTCCGCCAGCAGCGAAAGCAGTCAGTTGGAACAGCTGGCGACCACGCTTTACCACATAGCCTCAGACATCGTTTGTGTGGCAGGTAATGGTATTGCGATAAATCTCGGCCCGTTGATACGCTACTATCAGGGCCTGGATAACTTTATGGCACTCTGTCGGCGTACCCTGTTAGCTGAACGAGTCCATTTTCATTATGGTTTTGGGGCCACCATTGACATTGCACAGGTTCTGGCCCGAAGTAAGATTAACCGCACAGAGGCAGATCCCAAACACGCCAACCAGTACCTGAGTCAGTGTTCATTGCAAGTCAGTGAGCTTTCGCCGAAGGACACCGAACAGCTAAACCGCTCCGGTATCCGCACGCTGGGACAATTGATTCAGCTACCGCTGGAAGAAATTGGCAAGCGTTTTAATAACGAGGTAATCACTTACCTGTTAGCACTTAAAGGCGTAAAACAACCGCCTTACAGTTTGTTCCACCCTCGCAAGGTATTCCGTCAGTTTCTGGAGCTTCCCTATGCAGTAGAATCTGCGCCGCGGCTAAGCCGCTATATTGCCATGCCGTTGGCTAATAACTGTCAGTATCTGCAAAAGCGAAATCTGGCTACCGACACATTGCATTTTGACCTGCACCAGCGAGAACACGAAAATATTGAGCTGGTGGTTAACGCCGGTACGCCTCATCACCACCTTAGTGAATGGCAATTACTGATCGATTTAAAACTCGAGCAGCTAAAGCTCGACTCTCCGGTGATCGCTATTGCCCTCACCTGTGATCGGCTGGTTGAATTTGCCCCGGAAAACCTGTCTTTGCTGCAAAGCAATTATTCCCGGCATGCTGAGAATATGCTACTGGGCAAGCTGTTGGCGAGGTTGGGCAGCGAAAATGTTAAAACGCTACAGCAGGTCAATGAACACCGGCTTGATTATGCGGTACAGGAGGCATACTCGCCGCATCAAAAGCGCCCGGGAGGTGAACTTAGCGGGCAGCAACCTGCCTGGCTGCTTAGCCGGCCACAACCGTTAACCGAACAGACGCAAATTCTTTATGGTCCGGAAAGGATCCATACCGGTTGGTGGGATGTTCATTCTGTAAAGCGCGATTACTTTATGGCAGTGACACCTCATGGCCAACGGCTTTGGGTGTTCCGGGATGAACAGCAGTACTGGTATGTGCATGGGTACTTTGGCTGAGCATGTTTGCTGAATTGGTTTGCCAAAGTAACTTTTCCTTTTTAGAAGGGGCTTCTCATCCCGAAGAGCTGGTTAATACCGCCGCGTTTCTGGGTTACGAGGCCATTGCTATTAGCGATGAATGCTCGGTGGCCGGGGTAGTCAGGGCGCATGCAGAAATTAAAGCCAATGGTTTACCGGTAAAACTGATTGTTGGCAGCGTGTTTCAGTTAGGTCCGGATCTTAGGGTGTGTTTACTGTGTCCGGATAAAACCGCCTACGCGGAGTTATGCCGCATTATTACCAATGCACGAAGGCGCAGTGAAAAAGGCCACTACGCCTTATCAGAATGGGATTTAAAATCGGTTAAGTCCTGCCTGGCCATTTGGTTACCAGCTTATAGCGACCACGACAGCGCATGGGCAGAGTTCTTTGCTAAGTTTTTCAGTAACCGCTGCTGGCTGGGCATTTCACGATTATTAAACGGCAATGATAACGATCACTTCGCCGCGGCTATGGCGCTGAGTGAAAAGTACGCGTTTCCACTGGTAGCCACCAATCAGGCCCTTTTCCATCACCCCGACAGGCAACACATGCAACATATTCTGCACGCTATAAGAACCCGTAAAACGGTGGCTGATTTAGGCACACAAGCAGTCCAAAATCAGGAGCGAAGCCTTAAAACACTCACCAAACTAACCCGTCTGTATCCTCAGGCGTGGTTAACCGAGAGTCAGCGAATCGCCAGGCTTTGTCAGTTTAATCTGGATGAACTTAAGTACCAGTACCCCAGTGAACTGGTACCCGCTGGCTACACCGCGACGTCCTATTTACGCCATTGCGTGGAAGCGGGCATTAAGAAACGGTTTAAGCATGGGCTGCCTCCGTCTATCAGAGAGACGATTGAAAAAGAACTGTCGCTTATCCACTCTGAACAGTTTGAATATTTTTTTCTGACCATTTATGACATTGTGCAATTTGCCAAACAACGGGGCATTCTTTATCAGGGGCGAGGCTCAGCGGCAAATTCTATTGTGTGTTACTGCCTCGAAATAACCGCCGTGGATCCACGCCAGATAAATGTGCTGTTTGAACGCTTTATTTCCAAAGAGCGCAATGAGCCTCCCGACATAGATGTGGATTTCGAACATGAACGCCGTGAAGAGGTTATTCAGTATATCTATGCCAAGTACGGCCGTGAGCGCACTGCGCTGGCCGCCAGTGTTGCTACTTTCAGATTTAAAAGTGCTTTTCGTGAGGTGGGCAAGGCCCTGGGTATCCCTGACAGCTTGCTGGGTTATTGGTTAAAGCAGTTTAACCTTCGCGACCGTACGCTTGGCTGGCAAAGCCAGTTACAGGAATCCGGTATCGATCAGGACAGCAAAACCATAAAGCAACTGATTAGCTTAACCGAAGAGCTCATTGGCTTTCCCCGGCATTTATCTCAGCATGTGGGAGGCTTTGTTATTTCCGCCGGCCCCTTGTACGAACTGGTGCCCGTTGAAAATGCCGCGATGGCTGACAGGAGTGTGATTCAATGGGACAAGGACGATCTGGAGTCATTGGGCTTGCTTAAAGTGGATGTTCTGGCTCTGGGGATGCTGACCGCTATTCGTAAAGCCTTTTCACTGATCAAGGAACGTTATCAATGGGATATTACTATTCCGTTGATTTCTGCCCACGGCAGTGACCAGCAGGTGTTTAAGGCAATCTGCAAAGCCGATACCGTTGGCGTTTTTCAGATTGAATCAAGAGCACAAATGACCATGTTACCCAGGCTGAAACCCGTATCCTATTATGATTTGGTGGTGCAGATTGCCATTGTTCGCCCCGGCCCGATCCAGGGTGACATGGTGCATCCTTATTTACTAAGAAGACACGGTAAAGAACCCGTCAGCTACCCTTCAGACGAAGTGAAATCGGTGTTGAGCCGCACCATGGGCGTCCCCATCTTCCAGGAGCAGGTGATCCAGTTAGCCATGGTGGCAGCCGGCTTTACCGGCGGGGAAGCAGATCAACTCAGAAGAGCCATGGCCAGCTGGAAGAAAAACGGCAAGCTACGACAGTTCAGAACAAAATTGATTGATGGCATGACGAACAGGGGCTATCAATCACATTTTGCAGAGCAATTATTTGAACAAATATGTGGCTTTGGAGAGTATGGCTTTCCGGAGTCTCATTCTGCTTCGTTTGCCGTGCTGGCCTATAGCTCGGCATGGCTTAAATACTATTTTCCGGTTGAGTTTTATGTAGGCCTGCTTAACAGTTGGCCTATGGGATTCTACACACCTGCACAACTTATTCAGGATGCAGCCAGACACCAGGTTTATGCATTACCGGTTGATATCAATAAAAGCCAGATTGACCATACTGTGATTGACGATCAGCATTTCAGACTGGGCCTGAGGCAAGTTAACGGCTTGTCGGATAAAGCCATGCAAACGCTGATTACACACAGACCGGAAAACGGTTTCACCAGTCTGAGCGAGATTAAATCGCTCGACCTCAACCGCAATGATCTCTCGGCTTTAGCCAGTGCCAATGCACTAAAAACCCTGGCCAACAACAGGTTTAATACCCGTTGGCAGCTGATGGATTCACAAATGACATTGCCTTTACTAAAAAATCATTCTGACAGCGCAGCGCCTATGTTGGCACCTACGGCCGTTGAAGATCTTATCGAAGATTTCGCCTCGCTTAACCTGTCTCTGGACCAGCACCCCATCAAGTTACTGCTAAACCAATACCCCCTGCCACATCTGACACATGCTAATGCGGTGTCAGATAAAGCGCATAAGTCGCCTATCCGGGTCATTGGCTGTGTGGTTGGCCGTCAGGCGCCAGGGACCGCCGGCGGAGTGACGTTTATGACACTGGAGGATCATACTGGCAACCTCAATGTAGTCGTTTGGCAAAGTACCGCCAGACTGCAGAAGAAAGCATTTATTAGCAGCAAGATCCTGGAAGTCAGAGGGATATTAGAACGCTCTGAAGAAGGCGTGACCCATATTATTGCTGGTAAGCTTATCGATCACAGCGATAAGTTTGATCAACTATTAATGCGTTCCAGAGACTTTCATTAGAAGAATTGCACCATTCACATAAGAAAATACGTATATACCCTCAAAAACGTATATAAAATACACAAACTTTGCCGTAATCTAAGGCTATGGATGCACACATTCACTCTTTGTTATGTATAGTCTGAAAGGTATAGCTTCTGTTGTATGCCGCCTGGCAGTATTTCTTTTTCTCACGGCGGGAAGTTATTGCCGTGCCGAAACAATTGTTATTGGGACCCAGAACTTTCATTATTTCCCTCACTACGACTTTACGTCAGACACCGATAAAGGGCTTGCCTGGGCAATCTTTGAGGCGTTTAAAGCCACCACTGAGCACGAGTTCGTTTACATTTCCATGCCGGTACTACGCCTGCAAAAAGAGTTGGCCAAGGGCAGTGTTGATTTTATCTATCCGGATAACCCCAAATGGTACAACCCGATTATCAGTAATAGCCGTAAAAGCTTCAGCCAACCGGTGACCCGGGCATTAGGTGGCACTATTATGCGCCCGGATAAACTAGGCGGAGGCATCTCAACAATCCGCCGCCTGGCGATGCCGTTGGGATTCACTCCGGTTAACTGGCAGGAAAGAGTTGATCAACAACTCACACATCTTATCCGGGTAACCGATACACTGAATGCGCTGGAACTCATTGCTATGAACAGAGCCGATGCAGCCAATCTCGAATTTCATGTTGCTCAACATATTGCGTCACAACAGCCCGGACTTGGCAATTTTACACTGGACCCAATGTTGCCCCACGACGGCGTAGCATTCAGTTTAGCAACAATCCGACATACACCATTACTCGCCGAATTTAATGCCTTTCTGGCCTCACATCAGGAATTGATTAAGCAGCTTCATGCCCAGTATAAAATTCGCCCGCCAGAGGATATTCTCAACTCCTTGAAGGCGAAATACTACTAACGTGTTCGTGTAATATTTTCCTTCGGGCTTAAAAACTTACCACTCTTCGTTACACAACCCCTCATAAAACACATAAAAATCAAAATCTTACAATTGGCTAACTATTTGCTTTGGTAGTTTTCAAAGGAGTAAATGTTATGCCAAAATCGTATTTTCTTTGTATTTTCTTGTTTTGTTTTTCGTGTTTTTCTCGTGCTGACGATCAGGCTGTGTCTGTTGGATACCTAAATGGCTTCGATGATATTCAAGGATTGAGGGTCGCCTGGCGTCCGACAACTCTGGATATTGATACCACATGGCTCGGCGACGTTAATGTTTACTTAGAAGGGAGTGTTAACTTCTGGCGCTATTCACAAAACGGCGATCGTGAAACGGACAGCAATTTTACAGTTGCTCTCACTCCTGTGATTATCAAGCGTCTGGGCGCAATTAACGACCGCTATCCCGTGTACCTGGAAGCGGGTATTGGCCTGAGTGTGGTGAGCGATCAACATTTTGCCGGTAAGGACATTGGTTCGCATTACCAGTTTGAAGATAAGCTGGGCCTGATTGTCGATCTCGATGAGAGTGAGAAGCTGACTCAGCAAATTGCGGTAAGACTCATCCATTATTCAAATGGCGGACTGAATAATGACAATCCTGGGCTGGATTTCCTCAACCTCGCTTATATCGCTCACTTTTAGGTTAGTTGCAGTTGATGGCGCTCTGCTGGTTTGTGACAGCGTAGAGCGCCGAAGCAACAATACCGGTAAGAACGCCTATGAATACTAGCCCTTTGCATTGATTATTCATTGGCACACCTGACTATAACAAATGTCATTGGTATCTTCATTTCACAATGTACTATAGTAAGCATATTACTCACGGTATTAAGTAATGATGAAACTCTCTTTCTTTCCCAAACTGCTAAGTTCGGCTTCGTTGCTGTTATCGGCAGCATTATCCTCTAACTCGGCCTGCGCTGAGACCTATGTCGTTGCCTCACAAAATATCGCTTACTACCCACACTATGAATTTTCAGCAGTTAAGGACAGAGGTTATGCCTGGGCGTTGCTGGAGGCTTTTGCAGCTGAGCGTGGGATTACGTTTGAGTATGTAAGTATGCCGGTACTACGCCTGCAAATAGAGCTAGAGAAAGGCAATGTGGACTTTGTTTATCCGGATCATCCAACCTGGACCAACCCGGTTAATGATAATGCTACCAAGCATTTTAGTGTTCCACTGACCGAAAGTCTTGTAGGTACCTTTGTAAAACCAGAACGTTACGGTCAGGGCATTTCTTCTATCCGCAAAGTATCAATTGTACTGGGTTTTTCACCACTGTACTGGCAAGACCGTATTGAGAGCGGGCAAACCAAGCTTATCTCTGTGGCCGATAACAAATCAGCCATTTATATGGCGCAATGGGACAGAGCGGATGCTTTTGACATGGACTATTACGTAGCCAGGTATCTGATGGACAAACTGGATGACGTCGATGAATTCAAGCTCGATCCTGATTTACCGGTTACTGTTGTGGAGTTTTGCTTATCTACCGTGAGAAAACCTGAGTTATTGTTGGAATTGAATGAGTTTATTACCAATAACCCTGGCTTAATCGCTATGTTGAAAACCCGTTATAACATTGGTAACGCTCATTACCGTCTTGAATCGATTCAGGCAGGGCTCCAATAGGCTTTTTAGTAAATCCTTCCTGTGCTTATTCTATGCTCATTACCGTGCTTTTTTGATTCTACGCTTCTGCAATGCGTACGATCCGCTTCTTAACTCTACGGTTATACGATGGGGGCACTGCGTGCTTTCCGGGATGACGGTTCTTTGTTTGATTAGCGATGGGTACGGTGCGCTGTTTAACTCTACCGTTGTACGAATGGAGACCCCGGATAAGTAACGCGTACTTTCCGGGATGACGGTTCTTTGTTTTATTAGCGATGAGTACGGTGCGTTTTTTAACTCTACAGTTGTACGAGGGAGGTCCCGGATAAGCACTGCGTGCTTTCCGGGATGACGGTTCTATGTTTTATCAGCGATTCGTAAGATGCGTTTTTTAACTCTACGGTTGTACGAAGGGGATCCCGGATAAGTACTGCGTGCTTTCCGGGATGACGGTTCTTTGTTTTATTAGCGCTGTATTCGGTGCGTTTTTTAACTCTACGGTTGCACGATGGGGGTCCCGGATAAGTACTGCGTGCTTTCCGGGATGACGGTTCTTTC
>NZ_BAAJLP010000010.1:0-141802 GCF_057547795.1 Alteromonas sp. 4NH20-0104
AGGCTACGTTCAACTTCGATAGATTGCCTGGGAGACCCCGGATAACACCTTTCGGTGTTTCCGGGGTAAAAACAGGCTATGCCTGTTTTTACTTCTTGGTGTATGCCGCTATGATGACTATGGTTTGGCCGTTTACTTTGCCTTCGATATGCAAGGGGTTATTCGTCAGGCGAATGTTACGTACCGGGGTGCCGCGTTTAGCTGTGAAGTTCGCGCCTTTAACCGTGAGATCTTTAATCAGGTGAACTGAATCCCCGGCTTTAAGCACGTCACCATTGCTGTCCAGTGTTGGTTCACGATCGTCAATGCCGGCTTTGGCCCATTCCAGCGTATCGTCATCCAGGTACAGCATATCGAGCAAATCCTGGGCCCAGGTCTCGCTTTCAAGCTGTTTTAACATCCGCCATGAAACCACCTGTACTGCCGGTACCTGCGACCACATGGCATCATTTAAACAACGCCAGTGATTAACGTCGATTGCGCCGGCATCGTTTAACTGCGGCAAACAAGTGGAACAAACTGCTACGGCACAGTTATCAGAATCGTTGGGGGATTCAGGCACCATGTAAAGGCTCAATCCCTCACTGTTACCACATAACTCGCATGCCTCATTAGCGCGCTTAAATACTGTTTGTTCATTTGCCATTGTTTTAGCCCGAAAGTAAAAAACCGCGAGTATAGCACAGGCCCGCTATTTTATAATAAACAATACCTACATTTAACTTTGACTATCCTTGTGCTCAACCCAGATCAGTTTAGAGGTGTCAAAGCCCAGTGATTTGGCTTTTTTGATCAGTCCATCCAGCACTGTTTGCGGTAACTCGGGTGTCCGGGAAAGTATCCACAGATAAGTCTTGTCCGGCCCGGTTACCAGCGAATAATGGTAATTTTCTTTATCCAGTTCGGCCACCACATAACTGGCATAAAACGGGCCAAAAAACGAGACTTTTAAATGACCGGTTTGCTTATCCTCCACAAAATAAGCCTTGCCCTCGGCTTCGTTCCATTCACCCTCCTCGGCATTATACCCCCGGTTCAGTACGCGAATTCCGCCATCGTCACGCATGGAGTAGTTCGCCGTTATTTGCGAAAGCCCACGTTCGAAACTGTGATCAAAGCGGGCTATCTCATACCAGGTGCCCAGATAACGGTCGGCTTCAAATCCCTGTACAGGCTTCACCCCTTCAGGTACCGACGTGCAGCCCCAAATGAGCCACACTGACGAAAGGACAATTAAAAAACGTTGCATAGTCATTCCTTGTAATGAAAACGGTTGTCAGCCGTCAATACGGTGGTCAACTATGTTTGTATCACTTAAAGGTTTAAGATAGGGTGTGATCAACATAAAAAATCGTAAAACACTATGCTAAAAACACAATTTCCACATGCCTCCAAACTAATTTTCGGTTGTATGGGACTGGGCGGGAACTGGTCTCATCAACCCTATACTAAAGCGGATCTTAACCTTGCAACCCAAGCCATAGAGCAAGCGTTAGCCTCGAACATAACTGTTTTCGATCACGCCGACATTTACACTCACGGCAATGCAGAAAAGGTCTTTGCAGAAGTGCTTGGGAATCAGCCCGACTGGCGCGAGAATATGATTATTCAATCTAAGTGTGGGATCCGATTTGAAGATAACAGAGGACCAAAGCGGTATGACTTCTCACCAGAGTGGATCTCCGCATCGGTGGAAGGGATTCTAAGCAGGCTTAATATCGAGCATCTCGACGTGTTATTACTGCACCGTCCGGATCCACTGGCCGATTTACCCGCCGTGGCAGAGTGCCTGACTCGATTGCATCAGGAAGGTAAGTTTGGTTACCTGGGGGTTTCCAATATGCACTGGTATCAAATTGATGCTCTCAACAAACTTCTGCCATTCCCGGTCATTGCAAATCAGTTGGAAATGAGTCTGGGCTATCGTGACTGGGTCGAAGAAGGTATTTGTACCAACAGCCCGCACAACAGCCAAAATGGTTATACCGCTGGTACATTGGAATACTGTCAGCAGCAGGGAGTTCAGCTTCAGGCCTGGGCACCGCTGGCTCAGGGTAAGTATTCCGGAAACGGTGATGCCGCGTGCCCCACCAGCCAACGGGTTAACGAATTAGCTGCCAGCTACGGGGTGAGTCGTGAAGCAATTGTACTGGGCTGGTTAATGCGCCACCCTGCCGGTATTCAGCCGGTCATTGGTACCACCAACCCGGCTCGTATCGCGGCCTGTGCCGAAGCCGAATCACTCACGCTGTCTCGCGAACACTGGTACCAGTTGTTTGAGTCAGCCCGTGGACAGGAAGTGCCCTAGCCATGTTTAATGCCATCCATCATGTTGCCATTATTTGCAACGACTACCCCACATCAAAAACGTTTTACACGCAGGTGATGGGGTTTAACGTGGTTGCTGAAAACTACCGTGCTGAGCGTGATTCCTATAAATGCGATCTGGCATTAGCGGATGGCACTCAAATTGAGTTGTTCTCTTTTCCCGGAGCGCCGGCCAGGCCCAGTCGACCTGAAGCGCAAGGGCTTCGGCACCTTGCGTTTAAGGTCACGGATATTGATGCAGCGATTGCGCACCTGAATAGTCATCAGGTGGAGTGTGAGCCGGTACGGGTTGACCCCTATACCCAAAGTCGCTTCACTTTCTTTAACGATCCCGATGGCTTACCACTAGAGCTCTACGAAGTTTAGCTATCCAGTAACGCCAGGGCACCGAATAATCCCGAGCGGGTGCCTAAGCCTGGTAAACAAATGATATCGTCCAGGCCAACTCCCGCTGGCATCACAATGTAATCGTTGAGTCTGGCTGTGGTGACAGCGATCACTTTTTCAACCAGGCCATGCTTTTGCATCACACCGCCGCCTAAAATGATTTTTTCGGCACTCAGTGTAACCATCAGGTTATGGCACATATCCCCCAGCACTTCACTCAATCCGTCCCAGGCAGGATGGTCGTCAGTAAAAGTATGGGATGGCTGTGACCAGATTTTGCCCAAAGCAGTCCCTGAAGCCAGTCCTTCTACGCAGTTTTGATGGAAAGGACATACACCGGTAACCCCGGCCGGAGGCTGTACCAGCATATGGCCGATTTCCGGGTGTACCAGTCCGTGCAGCGGCTTGCCGTTAATCACCAAACCTCCGCCAACACCGGTGCCGACCGTAACATACACCGCTACCGCAGTGCCCTGCGCTGCGCCCCAGCGATACTCGCCAAGTGCCGCGCCATTCACGTCGGTATCGATGGTTATTTCACAATCGAGTTGCCTGGCCAGGTATCCGGCCAAATCGGTATCACTCCAGACGGGCTTCGGTGTTTTGGTAATATAGCCATAAGTAGCCGACGCCGGATTAAGATCAAGCGGCCCAAAACTGGCAATACCCATCCGATTAAACGCCAATCCCGCCTGACGCTGCTGCTGAAAAAAGTCTGCCGTTTTCGCCAATGTCTCTTCTGGCGTCGTGGTTGGAATGCGTATTTCCGCCACAATCTCGCGCTCTGCTGTAACCACAGCACAGTTAAATTTGGTACCACCGGCTTCGATCACCGCATAGTAAGGATCAGTTAACGCCATATGCTATTGCCTCAATGTTCTGGAGCCTGGTTTAATAACGCCGACAGTCTGCTGCGGGTTATCAATACGTCGGGTTCTGTTAATTCACAAGAGTATTTGCCTGTTTATAAGTTGTAGCACGGAGCTGACAATTCTCACGGCCACCATTTAACAAAAATTATACAAACAGAAAAACTTAATCATTTAACTTAATTTAAGAAAATAGTAACCAAATAAAGTTCTTATTGGTAACCAAGTACTTTTGATGGACATTTAGTTGTAAATTTCTTGATAAATTAACTTAATCGTTTAAGATTAAAGCTAGCAAAGCTTAGAATTGCTGTAAACAAATTTGTGAAACTTTTGTAAAACCATCTTTGAAGTTAAAGTTGGCCGGAGAATACTGATGAATTACGCGGCGTCGAGTGAACAATGCCTGAGCAGAATACTGGCAGGGTCAGACTTATCGTTTTTGTCACAGCGCGACTATAAACTCTTCACCCAGCGCCTGAACAGCCATTTTCACGAATTGTTTTCACGCTATATCGATGTCTACGGCCATCAGTATGATTGCTACTATCATTTGTCCCAGTTGGTTTTGTCACTGGCGCAGGGACTCAAAAACCGAAAAGCCGATCTCAAACGCCTGGATAAAGCCAGAAGCGACGGTGACGCGCTATGGTATAAGGAAGAAAATCAGGTGGGTATGGCTTGCTATGTCGACCTGATGGGGCCAACCCTTAAAGACCTGCAGGAAAAAATCCCCTATTTTAAGTCGCTGGGGCTCACTTACCTGCACCTCATGCCACTTTATGCTGCGCCCGAGGGTGACAGTGACGGTGGTTATGCGGTGTCTGATTATCGCAAGGTCAATCCCGTGCTTGGCAACATGAAAGAACTGGACGCCTTATCAAAGGCCCTGCGCGATGCCGGCATTAACCTGGTTCTGGATTTTGTGTTTAACCACACCGCCGACGAACACCGCTGGGCGGAAGCCGCCCTTGCCGGTGATAAACATTACCAGAATTACTATTACCTGTTTGATGACCGCACTATCCCGGATCAGTATGAGCAAAGCCTGAGAGAAATTTTCCCTCAGGTTCGACGAGGCAGTTTTACCTGGAACGAGTCGATGCAAAAGTGGGTATGGACCACCTTCAATAGTTTCCAGTGGGACCTGAATTACAGCAACCCGGCTGTGTTTAACGCCATTACCGAAGAAATGCTATTTCTGGCCAATATTGGCTGCGCAGCCTTACGTTTGGATGCTCTGGCCTTTATCTGGAAAGAAATGGGCACCAATTGTGAAAACCAGCCCAATGCCCACAAACTTATTCAGGCGTTTAATTGCTGCCTGCAAATTACGGCACCCGCGGTTGTGTTTAAATCTGAAGCCATCGTTCACCCTGATGAAGTGCTTAAGTACATTCATAAAGACGAATGTCAGATATCCTACAACCCGTTGCTGATGGCACTCATCTGGAACAGCCTGGCAACGCGTAAAACCCGGTTATTAACCAGCTCCATGCAAAAGAGCTTTGCCATTGAGCAGGACTGTACCTGGGTAAACTATGTGCGCTGCCACGATGATATAGGCTGGACATTCGATGATGCCGTGGCACATCAACTGGGTATTAACCCCTATGATCACCGATATTTCCTCAACCAGTTCTTTACTGGTCGGTTTGAGGGCTCATATGCCGATGGCGTGCCGTTTGCGGAAAACCCATCAAACGGCGATTGTCGCGTCTGCGGCTCACTGGCATCTTTATGTGGATTGGAAGGCGCGTTGCAGGCTAAAGATGAACAGGCCATTGAGACGGCTATTCGTCGGATAATGCTGGTACACGGTGTCATTATGAGTATTGGCGGGATCCCATTAATTTATTCTGGCGATGAGATGGGCTTGCTCAACGATTATAGCTACCGTGACGACCCGGCCAAAGCCCATGACGATCGCTGGGTCAACCGTATTGCAGTTACCCCGGAACATATTAACGGCATTGAAACGCCTGTCGAGTCAACTGATTCACTGCAGCGTCAGACGCAAAAAGTGATTTTCAGCGGCATTAAAAACCTTATCTCTCTGCGTAAGAATAATGCCGTTTTTGGCCACGCCCGTACACACATTTTGCAGACCAGCAATCAGCATTGCTTTGTCTATTGCCGGGTAGCCGATAATGGCCAGAAGTTACTGGTTTTATGTAACTTCTGTGAGCACCCACAAACACTTGAAGCCAGTGTACTTAGTGTTTTTGATGGTCAACCTGCAAAAGATTTGCTCAGCGACACCCGCATTGATTCACCGTCCGATATCCACTTATCCCCCTATCAGCAATGCTGGCTGCTTGGTTGAATAAAGCCTAAAGGAGGTGAGACAGTCGCCTCCTCAACTTCCGCCTGCTACCGCCCTTCCTCAAAAAAGTCACTATCAGCATATTAATTATCCGATTCGCAGGAGACTTCGCTGAGAGCTGCTATAATTAAAAAGTGTTGAGTTCTTCACATAATTGACCTCATTACTGAGATAATGAGGCGTGGGGTATCACTTATATACCCAGGACAAAAGAAACAGGGCAATCAGCTTTTGATTGTCAAAGAAGGGATCGCTGTTTCGGAAAACCAAGGAGCAAACGGAAAATGCTAAGTCAGGCCTATTTAGAATATCGCTGTCCTCGTTGTGGCTATATTAATGCTATAGCTAAAGAAGTGGTATTAGACATGTACAAAGAACAGTTCGACGCGTGTCATCACTGTCAGCAAAAACTGGAGATCATTGCCGCCAATGGCATTAACGATCAAATCAACCTGATAGTTTCAGAACAGGAAGATGGCGCTAAATAACCGACAGACATTAAAAAAGGGGATGCCGTTATGGTATCCCCTTTTTGCTAGCTGAGCAGTTAGCAATAACTACCCGCCAAAAAACTCCCGGCGCAACTGTGTGTCAGCCAGAAACTGCCCTCCCAGTGCCGATGTCTTGGTATAGGAAAGGCTATCGCGTATGCCTCTCGCCTTTACACAATAATGCGTGGCGTTAATCACCACCGCCACGTCTTCGGTACCGGTTAATGCCTGCAATGCCACCAGCACTTGCTGAGTAAGGCGTTCCTGCACCTGAGGGCGCTGAGCAAAGAAACCCACCAGACGATTAATTTTAGACAAACCAATCACGGTATCCTTAGGGATATAAGCCACCGTGGCAGTCCCATCGATGGTGACAAAATGGTGTTCACAGGTGCTGGTAAGGCTGATATCACTCACCTGTACCGGCTGCCCTACCTGCATTTTATTTTCAATCTGGGTTATTTTGGGAAACTTGCGATAATCCAACCCGGAGAAAATTTCATCGACATACATTTTAGCGATGCGCTCTGGCGTCTCAGACAGGCTGTCATCTGACAAATCGAGGCCAAGCGTTTCCATCACGTCCCGCATGGCGTGCTCTATCCGCTGGCGCTTCGCTTCGTCGCTCAGACCATTTTCCAGCATAGGCGTTTCCAGGCCTTTCTCCACCAGTGCTTCATGCACTAACAGCGCCTCTTTGGAAATTCCCAGTTTTACAGCATCGCGCACAACTACCGCTTCTTTTGCTAACATTCACTCATTCCGTAACAACGACTAACCCTGCTTATACTAGTGATACTGCAGATTAGGATTAAAATAACCTGTTAATTTGTTATTAAAACGATCTGCAATCCGTGTAAAGTCGTAATTAGTACCAAAATTATCGGAGGTATTTTTTGTCTTTACCTATACTCATTACCGGTGGAAGTCAGCGTCTCGGACTCGCTATTGCTCAGGACCTGCTTGCCAACGATCAACCGGTTATCATCACATACCGACGACATAAGCCGTCTGTTGACGCGCTTAAGAAAGCCGGTGCAATTGTGTTGGAGGCGGATTTTAGCACTCAGGCGGGTATTTCGCGAGCAATAGAGCAAATAAAACGCACAGCGCCGAAGTTAAGAGGAATCATCCATAACGCGTCAGACTGGGTACCTGAAAATCCGGAGTCTGCGCCCGGTGATCTGATGCATAATATGATGATGGTTCATTCCAACGCGCCCTATCAACTCAATCTGGCACTCAAGGCCGCTTTGCAATCCGACGACGGTACTCTGACCGACATTATTCACATGACTGATTATGTACAGGAAACCGGTAGTGAAAACCACATTGCCTATGCAGCCAGCAAAGCGGCTCTGCACAACCTGACGCTGTCGTTTGCCCGCGTTTATGCTCCCCAGGTAAAAGTTAACAGTATTGCCCCGTCGCTGGTGATGTTCAATGAAGATGACACACAGGAATACCGGGAAAAGGCGCTCAACAAAAACCTGCTCGGTATCGTTCCCGGCGCCCAGGAAGCAGTTAAAGCGGTTAATTACCTGCTCAATGCCGACTATGTAACCGGTCAGACACTCCATTTAAATGGCGGCAGAAACTTAAAATAACCCATATCAGCGACCTAAGTTGTTGGCCCGCCTGGGCTGGCAGCGTATAATCGCAGGGTCAAATACTTAATCAGGAAACACTGTGACCACCTCACTTATTCCAGAATGGAAAGCCAGCGAAGCCGTTATTCTGGCCTGGCCTCATCAGGATACTGACTGGGCGCCTTGGCTGGAGGATGCCCGTCAGACCTATCTGTCTATCATCCGTATTATTAATGCCAATCAGGCCGGCGTGTTGCTACTGTGTCGCGAAGAAGACCTGGATGATGTGGAGAGCCGACTGGCGTCCGACGCACGGGTAATGCTTATCAAAGCCGATTACAATGATACGTGGGCACGGGATTTTGCCTTTTTAAGCTGCGGCAGCCTGGATGCGCCCTTTCCGGTAGAGTTTACCTTTAATGGCTGGGGCAACAAATTTAATGCCAGTAAAGACAATCTGGTCAACCAACGTTACCTTGCGCCGTTATGTCGCGAAAAGCTGCGTACATCACCAATTGTTGCCGAAGGTGGCGCGCTGGAAATAGACGATAACAGTCATCTGCTGTCCACCGCATCCTGTCTGTATAATCCGGCCCGCAACGGTCAGATGAGCGCTGCCTCCTATCACGATGAATTTACCTCTTACCTTGGTTGTGCCCGGTTGTCGATTTTCGAGCATGGGCATCTTGAAGGTGATGACACCGATGGCCATATCGATACCCTGGTACGATTCACACCAACCAACGGGCTGGTGATTCAGGCGGCCGATAACCGTCCCGACGACAGTCACTACCCGGGCCTGGCCGCATTAGTGCAGGAATGTGCGAAGGCTCTGCCAGACCATTCTCGTTATTTACTGCCCTTACCGGCTATGTTTAACGATGATGGCGACAGATTGCCCGCCTCTTACGCCAACTATCTTATTTGTAATCATACGGTTTTATTACCGGTTTACGGTCAGCCAGAGGACAGCGAGGCGGTTGCCGTGATGCAGCAGGCATTCCCGCACCATGAAATCGTGCCAGTAAATTGTGCCACGCTGGTTCAGCAGTTTGGCAGCCTGCATTGCATTTCCATGCAGGTCCCCTGTAATACTTTGAAAACTGACGTCATCCACCAATTAAACTCAGGAGTGACCCGATATGTCTGAGCGCACCTTAAAAGTTGGGCTGGTTCAACAGTCTGTTGCGGATAACGACAAAGCCACCAACTGGAATAAAAGCGCTGCGAAAATTGCTGAACTGGCAGAACAAGGCGCTGAGCTGATCCTGCTTCAGGAGCTGCACAGTACGCTGTATTTTTGTCAGAACGAAGATACCGATGCCTTCGACCTCGCCGAACCTATCCCCGGCCCTGCCACGGCATTTTTTGGCGAAATTGCTGAACAGCACAACATTGTGCTGGTGACCTCACTGTTTGAAAAGCGGGGTTCGGGCCTGTATCACAATACCGCTGTGGTGTTCGATCGTAGCCGCGAGATTGCCGGTAAATACCGCAAGATGCACATTCCGGATGATCCCGGTTTTTATGAGAAGTTTTACTTTACACCCGGCGATATGGGGTTTGAGCCGATTCAAACCAGTGTCGGCAAGCTCGGTGTATTGGTATGCTGGGATCAGTGGTACCCGGAAGCCGCCCGCCTGATGGCCATGGCCGGCGCTGAGATTCTGTTTTACCCCACCGCTATCGGCTGGGATATGACCGACACCAGTGATGAGCGTAAACGTCAGCATGATGCCTGGCACACCATTCAACGTGCCCATGCCGTCGCCAACTCGGTGCCGGTGGTTGTAGCCAACCGCACCGGTTTTGAAAGCTCGCCCACTGAAGGCGATCCGGGCATTCAATTCTGGGGGCAGAGCTTTATAGCGGGCCCGCAGGGTGAAATTCTGGCTCAGGCCAGTAGCGACCAGGAAGAAACCTTACTGGTCGACATTGATATGACCCGCACCGAACAGGTTAAGCGTATCTGGCCTTACTTTCGCGACCGCCGCATTGATGCCTACGACGATCTGGTAAAACGCTGGCGCGATTAACAACTAGCTCCCGGCGGGCAGTGTGATTACGCGCTGCTCGCACAACATATAGCACTGACGTTGCAGCTTGGGCGCGAGTGCCGTTAGCACTTCATCATCGATCATTAAACCACCGGTATACTGACCAAGTGCAGGCATTAGCATCAGCTTATCGGTGGTCACCAGACTTTTACCCCGAAAACGCCGTTTTCCCGAAACAAACCCGGCTTTGGGATGAAAATGACCGACAATCTGCAAGCCACTGTCGCGCTCAGGAATATGCCGGCAATGAATGACTGTGCCATGTTGCGTAAGCAGCGGATAAGAGTCCCCCCGCTCCCCGGGAAGCGCTTCAGGCACCTGCGGATCATGGTTCCCCTCCAGCCATATCCATTCTTTTACACCTGCCACTAAAGCCTGCAATTGTTGTACATCTTCGGCTAAAAGTCGGTCAAATGCGCCGATATCATGGAAGCTATCGCCCAGACATATGACCCGCTCGGGTTGATAATTATCCAGCAGCGAAGCTATCGTCCTTAACGTGGCTCGGGAATCATAACGAGGCACCGGCGAGGCATACTGCGAAAGATAACTGCCTTTTTCAAAATGCAGGTCGGCCAGCAACAGGCTGTCCTGCTCAGGCCAGTAAACCGCAGCGCGGCTATCGAGCAGCCACAAACTACCGCCAAACCGTAAAGGCAAAACCTGCTTAGTGTCGATAAACTGTTGTAACTGCCCGGTAGACAACATAGTCAGTCGTCACCCGACAGCAAGGCCCTGACCTCATCGAGCATAGATTCCGCTTCCGCATAGAGCGCGGCCTGATCAAGCAGCGCCTGTTCGCCGGCGCCCTTCACCTGTTCGCTTCTGACATCCAGCACAATAGGAATAGCCATGGGGGAGACCTTGGGTAAATCAATAAACTGCGTTTTCCCAACAAATCGTATCAAAGTATCTGCCAGTCGCCGCAGATCGAGTAGTTCTCGCTCCGCATCGTCTCGCGCAACCTTAAGCAGAATATGATCGGGTTCGTATTCTCGCAGCGTATCGTAAATCAGATCAGTAGAAAAGGTGACCTGCTTCATGGTTTTGCGTGTGCTGTGATAGCGCTGTTCGGTCAGTCCGCTAACAATGGCAACCTGGCGAAACGAACGTTTAAGCATGGGGGCGTTCAGCATCCAGTCTTCCAGCTCATCGCCAAGAATGTCTGGCTGAAACAGGGTGGCAATATGGCTTTCATCGATGGGCTTGAGTGCGCAGACCGACAAACCATAATCCGTTACGCTGAAACTGAGCGGCTTCAGACCCAGCTTTTCCATTCGCCGGGTAAGCAACATCCCAAGTGTCTGGTTGGCCTTGCGCCCTTCAAAGGTGTAATACAACGAATAGAACGCACGACGATAGGGAAACTGCTCAATAAGCACTTTATCCTGCGCCGGTATGCGTGAAAAAGCCTGTTGCAGATTGAGCCACTCACGCACCTGTGCGGGTAGAGCCTGCCACTGCTCGGGCGCATTCAATAATGCCCGCACACCATCAGCCAGATACGTGGAAAGGGGTAACTGGCCACCCACATAACTCGGAATTTTCGGCTCTTTCCCCTTCGCTGGCCTGGCGTGTAACTGCATGTCCCGAATGGCTTCAAAACGCAGCATTTCGCCGGCAAATAAAAAAGTATCGCCCGGAGTGAGCTGCTGGGCAAAGTACTCTTCCACTTCGCCAATGATCTTCCCCTGATTGCCCCGGCGGATCCGCTTTACCTTGAGCTTACCCGCCTCAACAATGGTACCTATATTCTGCCGGTGCCGCTGAGTTACCCGCTGACTGGCCGGTTTAAACGTGCCATCGGGCTGTTGCGTTAAACGCTGATAGCGCTCATAGCCTTTGAGCGCATAACCGCCATCCACACTAAACTGCCACAACTGGTGGAACTCGTCCGGCGTTAGACCCTGATAAGGCGAGGCATTAAGAATTTGCTGATACACCATGTGTGGCGATACCGCTGCGGAACATGCACAGTTGATGATAAACTGCGGGATGATATCCATCGCACCGGGTTGCACCAACGCGCCATCACGTGCACCCTGATTAATTGCTTCAATGGCGGCCTGACACTCCAGCGCTTCAAACCGGTTTGCCGGAACTAATAGTGCTTCACTGGGCTCCTCAAACCGATGGTTCGCCCGGCCAATACGTTGCAACAGGCGACTAACCCCTTTCGGCGCCCCTACCTGAATCACCAGATCCACATCGCCCCAATCGATCCCCAGTTCCAGTGCCGATGTAGTCACAATGGCTCGCAGCTTACCGGCAGCCATCATTTCTTCGGTTTTACGACGCTGATCCTTACTCAGCGAGCCATGATAGAGCGCAATGGGCAACACCTGAGAGTTTTCAGACCATAACAACTGAAACAGCAGCTCTGCCTGCGCCCGCGTATTGACAAATACCAGCGTGGTATCTGCTTTAACAATGGCCTGGTAGATATCCCCAATGGCATACTTAGCCATAAAGCCACCAAAGGGCATTCGCTGCTCGGAGCGCAGAATATTAATCGCCGGCCTGGCGGTATCTTCCACCTCCAGCAAGGCGGCCGGTTCGCCGGTAGGCCCCAGCCAGTCAGCCACTAAAACCGGTTTAGCCACCGTCGCAGAGAGTCCAATACGCTTGTAACCAGGTGCTAAGTGCTGTAAACGGGCTAATGCCAGTGTGGTGAAATCACCACGTTTATTGCCAATTAAGCTATGAACTTCGTCGATAATCACCGTTTTTAATTTACCAAAAATTGCTGGCGCATCGGCGTAGGACAGCATTAGCATCAACGATTCAGGGGTGGTCAGAAGAATATGCGGAGGACGCCTGCGCTGACGTTGGCGCTTATGTGACGGCGTATCGCCAGTGCGCGTCTCGACAGTGACCGGCAAGTCCATTTCTTCTATGGGGCGGAGTAAATTACGATGAATATCCTGAGTTAACGCTTTAAGCGGCGAGATATAAAGTGTGTGCAAATACTCAGACGTTTCATGTTGAAGATCTACTAGTGACGGTAAAAACCCAGACAGCGTTTTACCGGCACCGGTAGGCGCAATAAGCAGGGTGGCCTGTTCTGCAACACCACGGTTGAGCATCTCTTGCTGGTAAGGTCTCAAAGACCAGCCTTGCTGGCTAAACCAGGCAACAAATTCAGCGGGTAAAGGCAAATTCAATGAAACGGTAAATCCGGTTGGTAGAATGGTAAGGATATACGTTTAGTAACACAAAGCGGTTTAATCGTGACCACAACATTCGCTATACTGGCCATTCACTTTTTCTGCTTACTCCTCTACATGAAACGATTTGCCGTACGACTTTGCTTAATAACCGGTATTGGCGGGCTCAGTGCCTGCAGTGAGGGTTCCCTGCCAACCATCGGCCGTACTCATGGCGACGTGCCTATGAGCCGTCTGATTACCTTCGATACGCAGCAGAAATGCTACCGTTTTTTAGAAAATGTATCTTTTGAAGCCCCGTTTGCTGACGGAATGGCGTATCAGCAAACCACTTGTCTGACAGAGGGGAAAAAAATCGGCCGTAAAACCATTGAAGAGGTAGCCAGTCTGCACGTTTCACTCACCTCTGATGGTGAATATTACATCGTTAAAGGCGGCTATTGAGCTTTTCTGATTAACCCTGCGTAAAAGAAGCCAAATGGCTTTATTAACGGAGTGTTTTTGCAAGCAGATAAGTGGTTACAACCGCGGGATAACGGCCTTTATTGCATTGCCGCTGATTACTACATCGATCCTACTTCTGAGGTTGCCAACGCCCTGATCACCCACGGTCACGCCGATCATGCCATGGGCGGGCACCACAACGTTGTGGCAACCGTCCCCACCATCGCGATTATGCAGACCCGCTATGGTGAGGAGATGGCACAAACAGTTCAGGCTCTGGACTATGGCGCCTCCATTAAACTGGGTGATCCCGACGACCCGGTCAGCTGCACATTTTATCCGGCTGGGCATATCCTGGGGTCGGCACAAATTCTGCTTAGCTATCGCGGCACACGGGTGGTGATTTCCGGCGACTATAAGCGCCAGCCCGACCCCACCTGCTCGCCCTTTGAAGCCATTGATTGCGACGTTTTTATTACCGAGGCAACCTTTGCCCTGCCGGTATTTAAGCATCCGCCCATTGAGCAGGAATGCGAAAAACTGCTGCACTCACTTGCCCTGTTTCCGGAGCGTTGTCATCTGGTCGGCGTGTATGCGCTGGGTAAATGTCAGCGCATGATCCTGGGGTTACGCTCACTGGGCTATCACCAGCCTATTTACCTGCATGGTGCCCAACGACGGCTCTGTGATCTGTATCAGGACCACGGTATCGACCTTGGACAGCTAACGGATGTGGCGGATGTGTCCGACAAGTCTGAACTGGCCGGCCAGATAGTGCTGGCTCCGCCCTCAGCGTTGAGTGACCGCTGGTCACGCTCGTTACCGGAGGTTCGCAAGGCTATGGCATCCGGCTGGATGCAGATTCGTGCTCGGGCTCATCAACGGCAGGTTGAGTTGCCTCTGGTGGTCTCTGATCACTGCGACTGGCAGGCACTGCTGACTACCATCAACGAAATCAATCCGGGCGAGGTGTGGATAACCCATGGCCGGGAGGACGCTTTGCTACATCAGCTTACGACTCAGGGCGTAAAAGCCCGGGCATTATCGCTGATTGGCTATGACGAGGACGCCACAGACTAATGGACGCTTTTTCTCAACTCCTGCAACAACTGTATTTTACCAGCAGTAATAATGAGAAGAGCCGTCTGCTTCGTTATTATCTGGCCAATACGGCCGACCCGGATCGTGGCTGGGCGATAGCAGCACTCGCCGGCACCTTAAAGTTTGAGTTTTTTAAACGTAATGCGGTAAAAAACCTGATGCTGGAACGGGTAGATCCTGACCTTTTTGCCATGAGTTATGATTACGTTGGTGAAATGAGCGAGACAGTCGCCCACTTATGGCCCGACACCACCAGTAACATTGAACTTCCGGGCCTGGCAGATCTCATTGACCAGTTTCGCCAGGCCAACCGTGAGCAGGTAAAAGCACTGCTGGTGCATTATTTATCCGGCATGACAGCAGAACAGCGCTGGTCGCTGCTTAAACTGGGGACTCGCGGCCTCAGGGTCGGATTATCGGCCCGCAGCGTTAAACGCATCCTGGCCGAATATGGCCAGGTGCCGGTAAGTGAAATTGAAACCCTGTGGCATGCCCTGTCTCCCCCCTACAGAGAACTCTTCGACTGGCTGGAAGGCCGGGCTGATAAGCCCGATATTACCGGAGCCGTCACTTTTCATCCGGTCATGTTGTCGCACCCGCTGCCAGATAATAGTGCGGAGCGGCTGACGGTTAGTGACTGGCAGGTTGAATACAAGTACGACGGCATTCGTGTCCAGTTAGTTGTCACAGAGCAGGGAAAAGCCCTTTACAGCCGAACCGGGGACGACATTAGCGAGTCTTTCCCGGATGTCCTCAGCGGCGTTGACGAATGCGGTGTTATTGATGGCGAGCTGTTGATTATTCATGACGGTGAAATTGATTCCTTCAATGCGCTGCAGCAACGGCTGAACCGCAAAAAACCCGCGAAGAAACTCATCACACAAAAACCGGCTGGCATGGTTGTGTATGACCTCCTCACCGACGGCAACCAGGACATTACTGCGCTTTCACTGACTGAGCGACGCCAACGCCTTGAATACTGGCTTTCCCGTGCTGAGGCCAGGCATCTGCAATTATCGCCTTTGCTGCCGGTGAGTAACAATAAACAGTTACAGCAAGCCTATACCGATGCGGCAGCGGATCCCGGCGTAGAGGGGTTGATGCTTAAGCGCAAGGACAGCAGTTACCAGCCAGGCCGCCCGTCCGGACAATGGTTTAAATGGAAACGTGAAGCGCAGCATCTTGATGCAGTTATCATGTACGCTCAGCGTGGTCATGGTAAACGCTCAAGCTTCTATTCCGACTTTACCTTTGGCGTATGGCATGACAACACCCTGTTACCCATCGGCAAAGCCTACTCGGGCTTTACCGATGAAGAGTTAAAAAAGCTCGATAACTGGGTGAGACGTAACGCAGTGGGCCGCTTCGGACCAGTGCGTGAAGTGAAAAAGGAGTTGGTAGTAGAAGTCGCCTTTGACGCTATCCATCCCTCCTCACGGCACAAATCCGGTGTTGCCCTGCGCTTTCCCCGCTTTCACCGGATCCGCTGGGATAAACCGGCCAGCGAGGCCGATACGCTAACGAACGCCAAAGCGCTGATCATCACTTAGCTTTGGCGCGGCAGAGTGGCACTTTCAGGTATCTTTGCTAGTTTGAATAAAGGATAAATGGTTTACCACTCAAACAGGCCTTCGAATGATCCACCAAGCAACCAGCCAAAATGGCTTTGAAACCGTTTTTCAAAATTCCCAGGACGGGCTGGCCATTTTCAAGCAGGGCGTATTTGTAGACTGTAACCCTTCGATGTTGCGCATGGTAGGCCTGTCCCATAAAGAAGAACTGGTAGGTAAAACCCCTTTCGACTTTTCGCCGGCCCGCCAGCCCGATGGACGAACCTCGGAAGAAAAAGGGCTGGAGTATATTAACCGTTGTTTTACTGAAGGCAGCGTGAGGTTCGAGTGGGTACACCAAACCGTTAACGCAGAGCCCTTCTGGGCCGAAGTGCTTATCACCAAGATGGTGGTAGAAGGTGAAGTGGTTATTTATACCAATTGGCGCGACATATCAGAAAAGAAGGGGCTGGAGCTTAAGCTCGCAGAACAAAAAGAGAGCTTTGAGACCTTATTTAATGACTCCGTAGACGGACTCTGCCTGTTAGAGAATGAGCGTTACACTGACTGCAACAGAGCCTTTTTAAACCTGTCGGTTTTACCCGAAAAGAACAGGTTATAGGCCTCCACCCAGCCGATATTTCCTCTGCTATTCAAGCCGATGGCAAACCGCTTAGCGAGTCGGTACCGGCCAGACTAAAAGAAGCAGAAGATAACGAAAGTGTCAGATTCGAATGGAAACACAAGCGGGTAGACGATTCAGAGTTCTGGGCCGAAGTGCTGATAACCACCACGATTTTGAATGGTAAGAAAGTCCGTTACATTAGTACCCGTGACATTTCCGAGAAAAAAGAACTCGAAATAAAGCTGTCGCAACAAAAAGAGAGTTTTGAAACCCTGTTTAATGAATCCGTTGACGGCTTGTGCTGGCTGGAGGGCGATCGATACATCGACTGTAATAAAGCCTTTCTGACACTCTTCGGTTTCGAGTCGAAAGAGCAGGTAATTGGTCTCACTCCACTCGATCTCTCCGTTGAGTTCCAGGAGCAGGGCGTACCGTCCAAAGACCTCGTCCCCCTTCGACTTGGCGCAACCGACAGCCAGGAAAGTGTCAGATTTGAATGGCAACACAAAAAAGTCGACGGCACAAAATTCTGGGCAGAAATCATTTTAAGTCGAATCATGCTCAATGGCAGACACGTGCGCTACGCCATCACTCGTGATATCTCGGAAAAAAGAGAGTTAGCCATGAAGTTACAGGAACGTAACCACGCTCTGAACGCCTCTAATGCCGAGCTTGAGCAAATGCTGGTAAGTTTAAAAGAGGCTCAGGAAAAACTCATCGAGTCAGAAAAAATGGCCAGCCTGGGTTCTCTGGTAGCCGGTGTTGCCCACGAAATCAATACACCGGTAGGCGTCGGCCTGATGGGCATAACACAGTTTAAAGAAGACATCGATGCGGTTACCAAACGATACAACAACCGTGAGCTAACCCCGGACGATTTTGAAGATTTCCTGACCGATGCCAACGAGCTTTGTGAATTGGTCAGAGCAAACCTGGATCGAACGGCGCAATTAGTAAAAGGCTTCAAGCAGATTGCCGTTGACCAAACCAGTGAGGAAGACAGAGAGGTCAACCTTTACCACTACATTTCAGAGGTTGTGGCCAGCTTAAATTCGGTGTTAAAAAAATCGCAGGCTAGCGTTACTTTCACCTGCCCGGATAATATTCTGGTGATCATGAACCCGGGGCTACTCTATCAGGTACTGAGTAACCTGATTATGAATTCGATAAACCACGGCTTCAGAGACAAGCCTGAAGGACATATTCTGATTGATGTCGAGGATACCAGTGATACGCTGTTCTCACTTAATTATCGCGATAATGGCTCAGGCATCAGCGCCGAGCACCTGCCACAAATTTTTAATCCTTTTTTTACCACCAACCGCGCAAATGGTGGTACTGGACTGGGCTTAAATGTGACCTACAATATCATTACCAGTGCCCTGGGCGGTTCAATAGAATGTCGCAGCGATTGCGGGGAAGGCGTGGAATTTATGATTACATTTCAGGCTAAGCGCCGGCTTAAGCACAAGCAAAAATAGCCACAAAGCCCCTGCAGAGAAGGGGCCTGTTGATTGGCATTACGCTTTGGCGCTTGGTCGCTCACTCACCTGCTCATACCAGCGTTGCAAATGGGTGTGCTGTTCGCCGATACGAATTTTTACCACCCGGGCAAAGTCGATGGCGCACAGGGCAATGATATCTGCTATCGAAAATTGCTCTCCTCCAATGTAGGGGCTTTCCGCCAGATGCGTATCCAGCACGTCCAAAAACTTTATCGCGTCTTTTCCTGCCACCACGCCATAATCGGCAACGGGTGTCATACGATCACTAAAGTAGCCAGTTGTATGCTGGAAACAGTGAACGACCGGCAGCATCAGACACAAATCCACCCGTCGTTGCCACATGGCGACCAGCCCTTTTTCAAGAGCAGTCTTTCCGAGCAGGGGCGGATTAGGATAAGCCGCCTCAATGTAGGCGCAAATTGCATCACTTTCGCTGATGCAGGTCCCATCATCGAGTTCCAGAATGGGCAACTTCCCCATTGGATTTTTACTCAGCATTTCTGGCGTGAGGTTCTGACCGCCCTTTAAATCAACCTGTATGTATTGTGCACTAACGCCTTTTTCAGCAAGAAACATTCTTACCCGGCGAGGATTGGGTGCAGTTTGCGTATCGTAAATTTTCATCGCAAGCTCCTGATCGGTGAGGAAGGATCAGACTAATGGATTTCGTGGCCAAATCAACTCTCAATTCTGTTCAGTTCCCTGAACAGCCTGATAATCGGCCGGACCTTACGGGCTAAAACAGCCCATAAGACAGGTGAAGTAACGACTACTGAACCGTCAACATCGTAGAGTTGCCAGTCCAGTACAGCAGAATTACCTGCATTGCGTCAGTCAGACTCAGGTAATCACAAGGTTTGGTCATATAGGTATTGCAGCCTAAATCGTAACAGTCTTTGACATCCACATCGGTATCTGACGTGGAGAACATGATAACCGGGATGTGTTTCAGAGCGGTATTTTCACGGATCGCCGTTAAGACTTCCCGGCCGCCCATTCTCGGCATGTTCAAATCAAGCAGGATGAATGAAGGCAGCGGACCAGCCGGTGATAACTGCTCCATCAGATCAACACCATCGACGGCGGTTCTGATCTGGTTCTGTAGTAAATTACTGTCGATTAAAGCATCGGTAATCAGTTCGCGGTCGTCTTCATCATCATCAACAATGAAGATAAAGTTTAACTCACTGATCTTTTTTTGGTTAATTTCTAAATTATTCATAGCTCGTACATTATAACATTTTATCTTAACAACCTCACTGACGGCTTATTTCACCGGTAGTTGCATGTAAAAAACGCTACCTTCGTTCTCGCGGCCTTCGGCCCAGATACTTCCGTTGTGTTTTTCTACAATTTTTCTACAAATTGCGAGGCCCATTCCTGTTCCTTCGAACTCACTCTTGCCATGCAAGCGTTCAAATAGATTGAAAATTCTCGTGGCATACTGATTATCAAAACCAATGCCATTATCCCTGAAAGCCAGGGTTATATGCTCCTCTGTTCGCTCCACCACCGTTATTTCGATAACAGGGTGTCGCTCTGTGGCGACAAATTTAAGCGAGTTTTGCAGTAAATTCTGGAAAACCCGCATTATATGACCTTTATCAGCAAGAATGTTGCCAATGTCTGCCACTCTGATATCGGCCTGTTTATCATTTACCAGCAATGAAATATCGTCGAGCACAGTTTGCAAAGCACTGTTGGCATTGATGACCCTGAATTTCATGGCATCGCTGCTTAGCAGTGAAAAGCTCAGGGTATTTTTAATCAATGTCTGCATACGCTCTGCTGATGACCGCATCCGTTTCAAATAAGACTGGTTCTTTTCTGAGAAAGTGTCACCAGAACGCTGAATTCGGTCACCGAAAGTCTGAATTTTTCGCAGCGGCTCCTGCAGATCATGGGAGGCGATAAATGCAAAGCGCTCCAATTCACGGTTTGATGTTTCCGCATTCTCCAATGCTTCCAGCAAATGTAACTCTGCCGTTTTACGTTGTTTGATTTCCTGGTTGAGCTCGGCAGTGCGGTATGTCACCAACTCTTCGAGCATGTTATTCATTTTGAGTACTTTCTCAGACTCAATAATGATTTTACTCTGGATCATACTGCGCAACTTCAATGCACCTTCCAGCTCCGCCTCCTGCCAGGGCGCAGACTTCTTATATACATTTTGTTTCCACAGTTCGAAAGAACTTCTGGGCATTAAGCGATGACTGCCGTCATCGGTAAATTCGATGACTTTCTCGGGTTTACCGCCCCAGTTTTTTGCCTGAATAATCTCTTTACGAAACCACAGAATATATAAACTGTTATCAGCCGAAAGTGACACCATCATGACACCACTGGCAATATCAGCAAGGTGAGCAAAGTGCGGATTATCAATTCCCAGTTGGTGGGTGAAGTATGCTTCTTCCGGCTCTGTCATTTGCACAGCCAGCCACTCATGCAACTGCTCTATAGTGGCCGGATCTGGCACATCCCCGCTGGTGTGCACCGAACCGTCAAGACACCAGACCGCCCCCGTAGCATCCACCAGCGACAACAACTGCTCAGCTTTAATCTGCAGCGCATCCTGATAGTCCTGTTGTTCGGCCATGGCCGCTGAAATTTGCCCCAGCATCGCTAGCTGACGGGCATTACGCTGGGTGTCTTCTTCCTGAATTTTGACGGCAATGAGTTGTGACAACATGACCGAGATATACTGGGCAATTTCGCGTATTTCAAAGGGAACGAAATTGCTGGAATAATGATGACAGGCAATCAGCCCCCACAACTTGCCATTGATAATAATACTGATAGACATCGAGGCCTTAACGCCCATATTGCGTAAATACTGAATATGGATCGGTGAGACGCTTCGTAATGAACAGTAACTTAAATCAACATGGGGAGTGGCCGGATACAACCTGGCGACGGCCCCATCCACATCGCACAATAGTCGAATGGGATTCTTGATATAGAGTTCACGGGCTTGCTTGGGGATGTCAGACTCAGGGAAATGCTGTTTTAAAAACGCATTCAGGTGAGGCTCTTTCGCCTCGGCTATTACCTCACCATTATATTCATGGTCGAACTGGTAGAGCATCACGCGATCGAAACCAGAGAAGCGTTTTACCTCTTCCACAACGCTCTGATAAATTAAATCCAGTTTGTGAACGCCCATCAATGACTGCACGGAATTCTTGAGCATTTTGAGCACAGATTCATAAGCTTTGTCATTCACTTTAGAATCCGGCTCCAGCGCAATCAGGAGCACCGAGCCATTATAAGTAGCAATGGCTGACATCCTGTGGCTTTGCCCGTTAGAATGCTTAAGCGCAATCGACGTAGGGTTGAAAAGTTGTAAGGTTTCAGTGTGCCAGTGCTGGTTGATAATAGCGCAATACTCATCGTCAACCAGCTCATCCAACCCTTTACCAATACACTCATCCAGCGCCACACCACACACGTCAGTGATATTTTCACTAACACAGGATAACGTCATGGTAGCCGGGTCAACGACCAGCAAATAGCCATGAGGCTGGATAGAACCAGGGATATGAATGGGTTCTTCGTGGCAGTTATCCAGGGTTACTTCAAATTGATTAGTCAACCTGAACTCCTTTCATGAGGTCATTCATATTCGAAAATGACTGGTTGGCCCCTTGGATGACTTGCTCTTCACTGCCAGGGGTTGAGGCAACAAATTGCTGCAGGGCTGACTGAAACGCCCGCCACATTGCGGGCGTCTTCCGTCCGTAACTGTGAAAGAACCGCAACCCCTGCTCCGCGTCGAAACAGGGTTCGTGGCGCAGCTTATCAAGAATATGAGCGCCGCCCAGTGTCGCCCCCTCAAAGACATACAAAAAGCCCCAGGCCTGCGCCTCATTAACCGGCAGTTTAGTTGTCAGTGCATAATCCAACGGCTGTTCTTTGCGGTGTTGTTCACTACCGTCTTCCAGGTAATCGATATCACTGTTTAACCAGCTGATTTTGGAACGCTCTCTAATCATCACAGCGGTACTGTTAAATTCTGAAAGGCTGGCTTCAATTTGTGCATAATAATCGCGATGGCGACTGAGCATACGCTTATAGGCTTGTAGATCGATAGGCGTAGTAAAGAGAAGATCACTCATTACAGCTTCAATTTGACAGTGTGCGTCCCGGGTTTCTCGCCGCAGTCGCATAGCGATGTCGGGTTTTGCTACCTTGCAAGCAATTACGTTATCCGTCATGGTTCACTCTGGTTTAAAATAACTGATCCCGATGAAAAGACTGGGAAATGCAATCAATATACGCACCTCTGTTTTTTGTCAACAGAATCCTGCGAATTCGCAATAAGAATCAGATAGATTGGCATTACAATGCCTTTACTGAATCAGGTCCTGTCTGGACAGAACGGTTACCTGACGTTGTTTCAACGCTGATAAATCTGGATATAGTTAACTGCCAGAGACGATGATAATCGCCAGGTGCCGGTCAATGGGTTTAGCTTCATACCGGTTTCACTGACCAGTTCAAACTGCTCCGGTATAACCCATGCCTGAAGCTCTTCGGGTTTAACAAACATCTGCCAGTCATGGGTTCCCACCGGTAAATAGCGCATCACATACTCAGCACCAAGAATGGCAATTATCCACGACTTCATTGTGCGGTTCAGGGTTGCCAGTACCAGCGTGCCGGAAGATTTAACCAGCTTCGAACATTCGCTGATAAGCGCCGATTGGTCCGGGACATGTTCAACCACCTCGGCATTAATAACAGCGTCAAACCGCTCATCTTGCGCTAGCAACTCCCCGGCCAGACAATGGCGGTACGCCACCGTCAGACCAGATTGTTGCGCATGACGCCTGGCCACCTCGATACTCATTGCACTGGCATCGATTCCGGTGACTACCGCTCCTTTGCTGGCCAACGCTTCGCTGATGAGACCTCCGCCGCAGCCCACATCGAGAATACTGAGTCCTTTCAGGCAATGCTCAGTATTCGGATCCCGCCCGTGACAATGTGCCAGTTGGCGAACAATATACTCCGTTCGCGCCGCATTAAACGCCAGGGCGGTTTTGTATTTGCCATTGGGGTCCCACCACTCTTCCGCCAGGGCGTTAAATCGCGCAACCTCTTCGTGTGATACGTTTTCGGCGCCCACGGTGCCAGTGACTTTGCTTTTATCCAGCATAGCAAGAATTCACTTATAACTGTTCGCTCAGGCGGCGAATATCCTGGTTCAGTTTACGATCATTCTGGCTATAATCGACCGGGCAATCAATAATATGAACCCCTGGCTCAGCAATACACTGACGCATAAGTGCCCCGAGTTCTTCTGTCGCTGTCACCCGGTGACCTTTGGCGCCATAGCTTTGTGCGTAAGTAACAAAGTCCGGATTGCCGTAATCGAGTCCAAAATTATCAAATTCCATATGCGCCTGTTTCCACTTGATCATGCCATAGGCGTCGTCTCGCAGAATCAGTACTACCAGGTCTAAATTAAGGCGCACGGCCGTTTCGATTTCCTGACTGTTCATCATAAAGCCGCCGTCACCACAAACTGCCATCACAGGCTGTTCGGGATTAACCAATTTAGCCGCCATCGCGGAAGGAAGACCGGCTCCCATGGATGCCAGCGCATTATCCAACAGCAGAGTGTTGGGTGCATAAGCCGGATAATTACGTGCAAACCAGATTTTATAGATACCGTTATCCAGTGCGACCACACCATTATCGGGCATGACGGCCCGCACTTCGCTGACTAATCGCTCTGGCAGTACCGGAAAGCGGTTATCGCTGTCTGATTCCTGACGATGCTGTACGTAGGCATCATGCACATCCTGATAGAGATCCCGCTTCCAGTGGGGTTGAGGCGTTAGTCGCTCATTGATCTGCCAGACACTGTTAGCGATGTCGCCAACCACTTCTAACTGGGGAAAATACACCGGATCCACAGCCGCTGGTTCGAAGTTTATATGGATAACCTGTTTGCCATTGTGATGCATAAAGAAAGGGGGTTTCTCGACCACATCATGGCCAACATTAATAATAAGGTCAGCCCGCTCGATGGCTTTATGAACAAAATCACCGTCTGACAGCGCGGTATTGCCGACAAACAATGGATCGGATTCATTCAGCACCCCTTTACCCATTTGAGTAGTTACAAATGGAATACCGGTATGGTCCACGAACCGGCGTAGCATCTTTGCCGTGAGTTTACGGTTGGCGCCGGCACCAATGAGCAGCAAAGGAGCAGAAGCTTGTTCTATCATTGCTTTGGCCCGCTCTACGGCTTTCTCTTCGGCCACCGGCCGGCGAGACTGACTTTGCTTTAATAGTGGGGCCGTAGTGGATTCTCGGGCGATATCTTCAGGGATCTCAATATGAGCCGCTCCGGGCCGTTCTTCAGCGGCAAGTCTGAATGCTTCACGGATGACCGAAGGGATACGTTCACCGCTCACAATTTGCGTAGTGTACTTGGTTATCGGGCGCATCATATCGACGACATCCACAACCTGAAAACGCCCTTGTTTGCTGGTTTTAATCGGTTTCTGCCCAGTAATCATGAGCATCGGCATCGCACCGAGCTGGGCATAGGCTGCTGGCGTTACCAGATTGGTAGCGCCGGGCCCGAGGGTGGATAAACAAACGCCAACTTTGCCGGTAAGCCGTCCATAGGTAGCAGCCATGAACCCCGCGCCCTGTTCGTGTCGGGTGAGGACCAGTTTAATCGATGAGTGGCGTAAGGATTCGAGTAAATCCAGATTCTCTTCACCCGGTATGCCGAAGATATACTCGACGCCCTCGGCTTCCAGGGCTTGCACAAATAAATCTGCTGCTTTCATATTCCTTCTGCTTATTGGCTCACAATAGTAATTGCTACGCAGACGGCGATAAATAGTTTAGTTCAACAATCAATTAGCACGATTTACTGGGCGGATTTCCAGTTTTCCAGAGCGTCCTGGGTGCGTTTATCAATAGCGTCTTTATTATTGCTCACCCAGTATTTTTCCATGATCCGCACGTTCGCCTGGTTGGCCTTGTAGAAAAAATCGGCAATATCACCTACCAGCGGAATAAACCCCAACCCGAAATCGAGTAAACAATTGCGAACCATGACTTTAATAAGGCCTTTAGGCAGTCCCATTTGCTTACCGAGTTGCACTATCCGAAAAGACACCAGCAACATTAGCACGTCACCCACCCCGGGAATTAATCCCACCAGTGCATCCAGGCCGATACGAAAATTAATCAGTGGAATTTTAACCGACGTATCCAGCAGGTTAGCTAGCTTCTGTGCTTTCAGTAACGGTTTGGGCGCAGAGCCCGGGTAGTCATTCATCTTGGACATCCGTGTTTTTTGGCCAGTTGTGCACGCAATTCCACGTCAGAGTCTGCCTGCCAGCCGTGCAGGTTTTCCTTTACGAGTTCGAACAGCATTGAAATGTGAGCCGGCTCGCTGTTAAGTGCCGGGATGTATTCATAGCGCTCACCGCCGGCTTCCATGAAGTAATCGCGATTCTCTTCACCAATCTCTTCAATGGTTTCCAGACAATCCGATGAGAAGCCCGGACACACCACCTGCACTGATTTGATGCCCTCAGCGGGCAGCGCTTTAAGCGTTTCATCCGTGTAAGGTTTCAACCATTCCTCGCGACCAAACCGCGACTGAAATGTGGTCATATAGCGGGTGTTGTCCAGGCCAAGTTCTTCGGCTACAAGGCGGGATGTTTTAAGGCACTCACAGTGGTACGGATCGCCGTTATCAAGATACCGACGGGGCACACCGTGATAGGACATAATAAGCTTTTCGGCCTGCCCATTGATTTCCCAGTGCTGGCGAATCGTTTCGGCTACGGCTTTGATGTACCCGGGGCGGTCATGATAATGGCTGACAAAACGAAAATCGGGCAACCACCGGCGTTTTTGAAAGTCGGCCGCAATGGCATCGAAAGTAGATCCCACGGTCGAGGCGCTGTACTGCGGATAAAGCGGCAGCACCAGCAGCTTTCTGACGCCATTACTTAGCATACGCTCGACGACTTTTGACACCGCAGGCTCGCCATAACGCATTGCAAAGTCTACCACTACGTCATCGCCAAACTCGCGTTCGCATCGTTTCGCCAGGGCTTCGGCCTGTGCCTTGGTATGTACCATCAGCGGTGAACCCTGCTCTGACCAGACGGTCTCGTAAGCTTTAGCCGACCGTTTGGGACGAATATTTAAAATAACCCCATTCAGAATAAACCACCAGATCAGACGCGGTACCTCAACCACTCTTGGATCAGATAAAAACTCTTTCAGGTACGGCTTAAGCGCATCCTTAGTAGGTGCTTGCGGCGTACCAAGATTGGTAATCACAACACCAATTTTATCTGCCTGACCATGGCTGAATCCCGCGTTACTGGTGTACTTCATAAATATCAAATCTCAATAGTAAAATAGTTAACTGCTAATAATACGGCTTAACAGCCAAATTGGACTGCTAGGGTTGATAGTAAGTAGGTGTTTCCCACCCCACAGGCAGACCCAGGACAAAGACCCACAGATAAAACAGCAATGTCCAGCCCACAATGAATACCATGGAATAAGGCAACATCATCGCGATTAGCGTCCCCATCCCGACATCTTTCTTATACTTGGCGGCCATCGCCATAATCAAACCAAAATAGCTCATCATTGGTGAGATAACGTTAGTTACCGAGTCTCCAATACGGTAAGCCGCCTGAATCACTTCAGGCGCATAACCCAGTAACATTAGCATTGGCACAAAGACGGGTGCCGTGACCGCCCATTGCGCCGAGGCGCTGCCAAGAGACAGGTTAACGAGGCCGCACATCAGAATGAATAACAGAAAAACTTCCGGCCCCTTCAAATCCAGTTGAATAAGTAGAGCCGCCCCTTCTACTGCCAGTACCGTCCCCAGGTTGGTGTATTTGAAGAACGCAACAAACTGAGCAGCGAAAAAGACCAGCGCAATATACAGTCCCATGCTGCTCATACTGCGTGCCATGCCCTCAATGACATCGCGGTCATTTTTCATCGTACCTGCCACTTTACCGTACACAAAACCCGGGATGGCAAACATGACAAAAATCAACACAACAATCCCTTTTAAAAACGGCGAGCCCTTTAATCCGCCTGTTTCAGGGTTACGCAATAGTCCGTCGTCCGGGACCACTGCCAGTGCCACTAAGATGCACAGGGCCAAAAACGCCAGCCCGGCCATTTTCATGGCTTTCATTTCCTGGGCGCTGGGCAATGCCATGGCTTTTTCGTCGAGCACCATGGTTGACTTCGACTCATCAAACTTGCCCAGTCGCGGCTCTACTATCCGATCCGTAACAAAGAAACCCAGCGCAGCGATAACAAAGGTACTGGCAATCATAAAGAATTGATTGGACGCAGCACCAACCACATAGTTTGGATCAATCATCTGCGCTGCCGGCGTGGTAATCCCGGCCAGTAACGGATCGATTGTGCCTAGGAACAGGTTGGCGCTGTAACCGGCGGATACCCCTGCAAATGCCGCGGCAAGACCCGCCAGAGGATGGCGTCCCAGAGAATGGAAGATCATCGCCGCCAGCGGAATCAGTACTACATAGCCGAGTTCGGAGGCCGTATTGGACAAAATACCGCTTAATACAACGATAAAAGTAACCAGTCGACGGGGCGCATTAAGCACTAATGCCCGCATCGCCGTGGATAACAACCCGGAATGTTCGGCCACCGAGACCCCCAGCAGAGCTACCAGTACGGTTCCCAGCGGCGCAAAACCAGTAAAGTTTGTCACTACATGGGTGATGATCCAGTGCAGACCTTCCACGCTCATTAACGAGACGACCTCGATAGTGCCGGATGCGGTCTGGGCATCTTCGGGTCTGGGGTCGGCAACAGAAACACCGAGCCAGCTTAAAAAACCACTCAGTAGTACAATAAACACGGTAAGAATGGCAAACAGAGTCACCGGGTGAGGTAACAGATTACCTAACCACTCTACCGTTGCTAAAAACCGGGAAAACCATCCCTTATTATTGTCAGCTGTTGCCGTTATATTATTTTCTGTCAAAACAATTCCTCAGTCTTTTTATTATGGCTGCATTCACCGTTCTGTTTCGCTGAACAGATTTGGTCAATGCAGTCCGGCTGTCCCTGGCCGGTGATAGTATTATCTTACTGGCCTTTGAGCATTACTCCGGCCGTTTTTTATAGCGGCAGTTTACCTTAAATCGATACTCTTTGGCAGAGTTGGCCACTTTTAGCGGCAAAATTTGCGCATAAAAAAACCGGCTATAAAAGCCGGTTTTTAACTAAGGTCGAAAGCATTACTGACCAGAGCGCTTATTCATGTAACGGAAGAAGTCGCTGTCAGGCTCTACTACCAGAATATCGTCTTTGCTGTTAAAGCTGGCACGATAGGCATCCATACTGCGCAGGAAGCCGTAAAATTCCGGGTTTTTCGAGTATGTTTCAGCGTAAATTTGCGCTGCCGTTGCATCACCTTCACCGCGAAGCTGACGAGCATTACGTTCAGCATCGGCCAGCATAACGGTTACCTTGGCCTCTATATTCGCTTTGATAACTTCAGCCTGTTCCTGACCCTCTGAACGGTGTTCACGAGCCACTGCCGCGCGCTCAGCCCGCATACGCTGGAAGATGGAGTTGCTGACCTCGGTAGGCAGATTGATTTGCTTCACCCGCACATCTACGATTTCGATACCCAGCTCATCAGATGAACTTGAGGCCTGCTCCATTGCCTGTTCCATTAACTCAGTACGTTCGCCAGACACAATCTGGGCAATGGTACGGCTACCGAACTCAGTACGCAGACCGTTATTTACCTTCTGTTTTAACAGCGCTTCAGCCTGCAATTTATTACCGCCGTTAGTCGAAAGGTAATAACGTGCAAAGTCTTTAATCCGCCATTTAACATAAGAATCAACAATTAAGTCTTTTTTCTCTGATGTTACGAAACGATCCGGAGAATCATCAAGCGTTTGAATACGGGCATCAAGTTGACGTACCGAATCAATAAACGGCAGTTTAAAGTGTAAGCCTGGTTCAAATACTTTGGTGTCGCCGGTCTCAGCATCACGCTGAACTTTACCAAATTGGATGACAATAGCACGCTGCCCTTCGCGAACGACAAACAGTGAGCCAGTCGCCAGCACCAATAAAGTGATTAAGATTGCGATTATAAAATTTTTCATCAGTTCTTATCTCCCACCACGACCGCTGTCACTGCGCAGACCGGAAGTTGATGAAGTCGAGCTACGCGAGTTGTTGCCACCGGAGTTTGCAACATTGTTCTGCAACCCTTCCAGGGTGTTACGCATACGATCCAACGTAGAACTATTGGTGCCCTGATTTTGCATCATCTTATCCAGCGGTAAGTACATAATGTTGTTACCACCGTCACCGCTATCAACCATAATCTTACTGGTGCTTGAGAATACCTGCTCCATGGTTTCCAGATAAATACGTTGACGAGTCACTTCCGGGGCTTTTTCGTATTGTGGCAACAGCTCTTCAAAACGGGCCACTTCACCCTGTGCTTCAAGCGTAACACGCTCTTTATATGCCTGGGCTTCTTCATTCATACGGTTAACCTGTCCACGGGCGCGTGGCTCAATCTCACGTGCGTAGGCTTCTGCTTCGCGGATAAAACGCTGTTCATCTTCCTGAGCAGCAATAGCGTCATCAAACGCATCTTTTACCTGCTCCGGCGGACGAGCGTCTTTAAAGTTCATATCAACAATAGCCACGCCAATGTTGTAGGGCTCCAGGATACCTTCCAGTTCTTCCCATACACGCTGACGAGTCACTTCACGGCCGTCGGTCAGCACATCATCCATCGCCGAGTGACCCACCACATAGCGAATTGCACTATCAAGTGCCTGGCTCAGGCTGGTTTCAGGGCTGGTTACCGCAAACGTCCAGCGATACGGGTCAACCACCCGGTACTGAACTTCCATCTGCACGCTTACCAGGTTTTCATCTTCGGTTAGCATTGAACCTGATGAAGACTGATAGCGGATAGACTGCACATCAACCGGAATGACTGAGTCAACAAAGGTCGGCTTCCAGCGCAGACCCGGCTCAACCAGTGAATTGTATTCGCCGAAACGCAGTACCACGCCGGACTCTGCCTCACGAATGGTGTAGAAGCCACTGACGAAATACACGATTGCCAGTAAGCCAATCAGGAATGCCGCGCCAATACCGCCCAGCTTCTTACCTGAGCCGCCGCCATCACCGCCGCCGCCCATTTTACCGAGCTTACCGAACAGGTTCTTAAACACATCATCCAAATCCGGAGGACCTTGGTCTCGTCCTCCGCGATTTTTCCACGGGTCATTATTTTTATCACCCGGCTCATTCCAAGCCATGCTAGTACTCCGAAAATTTAATTATTTAATACTGAATTCTATTGTTTTTAGATTTCAAAATATATAAAACACGCTATCAGTGCTTAACGACAAACTCTGATAAACCATGATCTAAGCGTTTTTCTAACCGGTTCCAATCAGCGGCCGGCATTCGCACATCGACCACCCAGTCGCCCTGTGCGTCGTAGGATTGCTCTGAAATACAATCCAATTCATACAATACGCCACGCAAACGACTCTGCGCAGGCGGGATTTTGAGAGTGTAACTCACCATGCTCTGAGCCAGGCAATCATTGATTGCCTCAAACAACAACTCCGTCCCCTGGCCGGTTTTTGCCGACAGCCAAACCCGGATTGGTGTGCCCTGTTCATCCCTGTCAATTTTAGGCTCAACTTCTTCCAACTGGTCTATTTTATTGCAAACAATCAGTTGTTGAATGTCACCGGCATCAATTTCATCGAGTACCGTATTAACTTCATCCATGGTTTCCAGATAATTATTGGCAGAATAATCCACCACATGTAGCAACAAGTCGGCTTCCTGGGTTTCTTGCAACGTTGCTTTAAAAGCTGCTACCAGATCATGGGGGAGATGACGAATAAAACCAACCGTGTCAGCCAGAATTACTGGCCCCACTTCCTTGAGATCCAGCTTGCGAAGCGTTGGATCCAACGTAGCGAACAGCTGATCTGCGGCGTAAACATTCGCATCGGTGATGTGATTGAAGAGGGTAGACTTACCGGCGTTGGTATAGCCAACCAGTGACATCGTTGGAATTTCTGCCCGTTTACGGGACCGTCTGCCCTGCTCGCGCTGTTTAGCGACTTTTTCAAGGCGACGAAGAATAGTTTTGATCCTGCCGCGCAATAAGCGACGGTCAGTTTCAAGCTGGGTCTCACCCGGTCCGCGTAAACCGATCCCGCCTTTTTGACGCTCGAGGTGTGTCCAGCCTCGGATCAAGCGGGTAGAAATATGTCTGAGCTGTGCGAGTTCCACCTGAAGCTTACCTTCATGCGTACGAGCCCGCTGCGCAAAAATATCCAGGATAAGACCAGTGCGATCAATCACCCGGCATTTGCAAATGGCTTCAAGATTTCTTTCCTGAGAAGGAGACAGCGCATGATTAAAGATCACCACATTGGCCTCGTGGGCTTTCACTGCAGCAGCGATCTCCTCAGCTTTACCCGATCCAACAAAATACTTTGGATGTGGGGCTCCTCTGGACGTGGTCAGTACATCAACAGCACTAACGCCCGCCGATGAAACCAGTAATTCCAGCTCAGCCAAGTCTTCGCGACTGTCTTCATCGGCAAAATTTACATGAACAAGTATAGCCTGTTCACCGGCTTCATAACGGTCAAACAAGCAGGTTACCTTTGCAATTACTCACTTTTGTTCTCAGAATCCCCTTGCGCGCTTGGCATCGTAATAGCTCGTGAAGGCACGACCGTTGAGATAGCATGCTTGTAAACCATCTGACTCACTGTGTTCTTTAACAGGATAACAAACTGGTCGAATGACTCTACCTGCCCCTGGAGTTTAATACCGTTCACTAAATAAATAGAGACCGGAATCCGCTCCTTCCGTAATGCGTTTAAAAACGGGTCTTGTAATGATTGCCCTTTAGCCATCTCAGATCCTTAATTTTTATTATTAAACCGACAACTCAAAAAAATTGTCCCAGCGCTAATTAAATTTATATCACACTTGTTCAAACTAAAGTGTGACTTTTGCAGTAATTTTAGTCAAATTATCTTTAGCAAATGTGTCAAGCCAGGTTAAATCTGACCACCCTCGTAACCAGGTCAACTGCCTTTTCGCTAACTGCCTGGTTGCAATGATACCTTTATCCCGCATTTCTGCATAGCTTAACTCACCTTTAAGGTACTGCCATACCTGACGGTACCCCACTGCCCTGATTGCTGGCATGTCCTCGTGAAGGTCGCCGCGCTCGTACAACGCTTTAACTTCGTCCACCAATCCTTGCGCTAACATCAAATCAAACCTTTGTGCTATCCGATCATGTAACACGGCTCGCTCCTGTGGTGCAATCGCAAACTGGTCAATCTTGTACGGACAACGGTAAATTGCCTTTTCCTGCCAGTGGGTTAGTGATTTCCCCGAACTGCGATACACTTCCAGTGCCCTGGTCAGCCGCTGCGGATCATTAGGATGAATACGCCCGGCACTGACCGGATCCACCTTTTCCAGATCGGCATGTAAAGCCTGCCAGCCCCGGTCTTCGGCTTCACCCATAATCGCTTCGCGAATCACAGGGTCAGACTTAGGTAGGGGCGAAATACCATTTATCAAGGCATTAAAATACATAATTGTTCCGCCAACTAATATGGGAAGGTTTCCCCTGGCGTGAATTTCGCTGATCAGGCGTGTGGTATCGGCCACAAAATCCGCCACCGAGTATGCCTCGGTGGGTTCGATAATATCGACCAGCCAGTGCGGCGCAACGGCCATTTCCTCTGGCGTCGGTTTGGCCGTACCAATATTCATATGTTTATACACCAGTGCCGAGTCGACACTGATTATCTCAGCCGGTACCTGACTGGCCAACGCCAGCGCCAATCCGGTCTTGCCGGATGCAGTGGGACCCATTATTGATACCACAGGGCCTGTTTGATTACTCATTGCTTGTTTTAATCCAGTGAATAAGCTTTTGCTGCGCCACATCGAAGCCGTTTTGTTCAAGTATGTCAGCTTGTGCCGAAACCGCCAGCTGATCAAACCACTGCCACAATGGTAACGCTTTAGTGTCCTGATTCTGCAAGGCCAGTGCCAGGCTTTCATGCAGAGCATCGGCCTGTTGTGGAGAAGACTCTACCAGCGCAGGAAACAAGCCCGCCCAGGGTAACTGACGCAGGCCACCAGGCACTTTAAGCAAACGTGACTTGCCTCCGGCGGCACTGATATCAAAGCCTTGTTCCGCCAAAAAAGCCGCACTGTCTGCTATCAGCGACTGACTCACCGCCACAGGCATCAGTAAAGGCTGGGCTACACTTGCTTGCTGAAGCTTATGCGCTAACCAGGGGGTAATTAACTGGCGGTGCTCCAGCAACACACAATACTCATTCTGCACATACAGCCGTGCATCGGTTAATTGCACGAAACGTGGCGCACCGTCATGGCTTTCTGAATACTCTGCGGTTGGCGTCATCAGTTGCTGATAATGCGCCTGATACTGTCCGCTTACCCTGCTACCGGAAGGGGAGTAAGGCGCACCTCGCCCTGTAGCAGTACCCGACGCCCTAACCTGATGGGACGGCTCTGCCCCAGAGGTATGCTGCTCGTCGTTTCGCTGCACCAGCGGGCGGATGTAATCATGATTGGGTTGTAACGGCGACTCCGTGTGCATGACGTCCTGAACGTCTTCACTACTGCTTAGCGCATCACAGATAGCCTTGCAGATGAAGTCGTGTACCAGGCGGCTCTGTTGAAACCGAACTTCGTGTTTTGCCGGGTGTACATTGACATCAACTTCCTTTGGGTCAATAGTCAGATAAACCACGAAAGCCGGCTGCTCAGGCAAAGCCAGTACCGACTCATAGGCCTGACGCAGCGCATGCAGAATAAGTTTATCGCGCATGCCGCGGCCGTTAACAAAGCTGTACTGGCAGTCATTGCTGCTTCGCATCTGGCTGGCGTCTCCCAACCAGGCTTGCAGAGTGATGGCACCGTACTCACACTGTGTGTGAATAGCATGCTGCAAGAACGCCTGTCCGCAAACCTGCCCCACTCTTAAGGCTAGCTGGTCATCACCGACTGCCGCAAAGCGTTTGGTAATCTTACCGTTGTGACGAAGCACAAAGGCAACGTCCGGGCGACTCAGCGCGATCCGTTTGATTACGTCTTCAATATGCTGATATTCGGTTTTTTCGGTGCGCAAAAATTTGCGCCGTGCCGGGGTATTATAAAAAATGTCTGCCACATCAATGGTGGTACCGTCGGGATGTGCCGCTGGCTGGAGCGTAACCGCCATATCGCGGCCCTCACAGTTTGCCTGCCAGGCCTGCTCCTGGCCGGCCGGTTTTGAGGTTAGCGACAAACGGCTGACCGAGGAAATACTGGCCAGCGCCTCACCGCGAAACCCCAGTGACAATATTTGTTCAAGGTCGTCCAGCGTAGCGATTTTACTGGTCGCGTGCCGGGACAGTGCCAGCTCCAGCTCATCTTTGGCAATACCTGAGCCATTGTCCCGTAATTTAATACGCTTATGACCGCCTTTCTCAATATCGAGCTCAATGCGGGTGGCACCGGCGTCCAGACTGTTTTCAACCAGCTCCTTAACGACTGAAGCGGGGCGTTCCACCACTTCACCGGCAGCAATTTGGTTTGCCAGTCTGGGCGGCAAGAGTTTAATCGGCAAAGAAATTCCTGTTAACGTTTTGCTTAGGTGCTGGGAATAGTGAGTACCTGACCTATGCGGACCATGTCACTATTGAGGTTGTTAGCCGCTTTAATGCTGCTGACTTTCACATTATACCGTTGTGCAAGCAGCGATAAAGACTCGCCACTGCGTACTTTATGAGTGCGGGTTTCCGATTTAATAGAAGCCCATAATGTACCATCCGGCGGCGTTTGCCGGAAATAGCGTTTGGTTGCGCCTAGCAAAGCATCAGCAAGCTGTTGACGGTACTTCGACCAGTTGAGGTTTTTCTCTTCCTGAGGATTCGAAATAAACCCCACCTCAACCAAAATAGACGGGATATCGGGCGCGGTGAGCACCGCAAAACTGGCTGCCTGTGGCGCACGCTTATGAAGTCGGGTTATGCCCTTTAATTCGCTAATCACCTTTTTACTCAGGTCGTAGCTGGTAGACATGGAGTGGTCCATCGACAACCCAAGAATGGTCTCAGCCAGATATCGCTCTGACGCATTATCGGAAATGACCTCTGCGGCACCGCCCAGTAATTCTGAATGCCGCTCACTTTTTTCCAGCCAGCGTCCCAGCTCACTGTCGGCACGTCGCATCGACAATACCCACACCGAAGCACCACGCGGCTGGGGTTGACTGAAAGCGTCAGCATGAATTGAGATCAGCAAATCGGCCTTGTGTTTGCGGGCGACTTCCGGACGACCATTGGGCGAAATGTAATAATCGCCGCTACGAGTCATCACCGCACGCATGCCCACCTCGGCGTTAATCCGGCTTTCGAGCATTTTGGCAATGCTCAGCGTAATATTTTTTTCAAAACTGCCAGCGGGGCCAATTGAACCCGGGTCCTTACCGCCGTGCCCTGCATCAATCGCCACAATAATGTCACGATCGCGACTGGACTGATTCATGTCGAGCACCACTCCGGGCTCTCCGGAAGGGGCAGAATCGACCAAATCCACCACTAAGCGATGGCCTTTATCTTCGGCAGGGGGAATGGCAAACAGTGCAGTTTCGGCTTTACGATTGAGTTCCAGAACAATGCGGGTGGATCCGTCATCTTTGGGTGTGGAGTAGCGAACCCTTTTAAGTAATGACCCTTGTTTATCAATATCCAGCGGAGTATCGCTTTGCGTGGTGGCCAGGTCAATCACCAGCCTATCCGGGTTTCTCAACGTAAAATAGGTGAACTCAGGGGCGCTTTTAAGATCAAAAACCACCCGCGTACTGCCTTCCGAAGGCCATACACGCATATTGTTTATATCGTTTGCGGCACTCACGTTAAAGGTAAGTAAGCACAAACTTATAATGAGTAGTAACTTGTCGCGCAACATACTTAGCCCTGGTCTTAAATTATATTTATCAGGCCGTAAACTCCCCCGAATGACGAATGGATCCAGCCCCTGGCTATATCCGCTTACATTGCTGCAAAGTGGCTCGTCCTGTCAGCGAAATCGCCGCAATGTTAAATCGTCTTCCAGACTTATCTGGTTCTATACTAATCACTAAATCCGCTGGTGCCAAGTTTTGCCCGCCATTTTGCGGCCACTCAATAAGGCAAACGCGATTATCGCCAAAATAATCCCGGATCCCCATAAACTCGAGCTCTTCAGGATCAGAAAGCCGGTATAAATCAAAATGAAAGACTTCAATACCGCCCAGCGAATACGGCTCTACCAGAGTATAAGTTGGACTCTTAACGTTGCCTGAATGGCCGAGGGCCTGAATAAAGTGACGGCTGAAAGTGGTTTTCCCAGCGCCCAAATCGCCCTGCAGATAAACCACAATTCCCAGTGGTAACTGCTGCCTGACAGCCTGGGCTAAATCGATTGCCAGTTTGGCCGTATCCTGCTCAGTTGCCGCGTAAAACGCACCTTGCGCTAATGCCATTTCGATTACTGCTACTCAATGATTACTGATTGACCAACGCTCGCAGTGACTCAAACAAATCACTGGCAAGCATCCCGCGCTGACCATAAAGGCGCGCTACCTCATCGCCGGCTTTGGCATGAATGGAGACGCCGTATTTGGTTGCGATATCTTTGCTGAGCCCCTGCGCCAGCAACGAGCCAAGAATACCACTTAATACATCGCCCATACCAGCCGTGGCCATACCCGGATTGCCGTGCTGACAAACCCAGGTTTGCGTTTCGTTATCGATAATTGAACCGGCGCCTTTTAGCACACAGGTTGCATGAAACTTTTGTGCACATTGCTTAGTGCTGTTGAACCGGTCGGCTTCCACTTCATCTACGCTGGTATTGAGCAACCGTGCGGCTTCGCCGGCATGGGGGGTAATAATGCAATCGGTAATGGTGTAAGACAGCGCGTGCTTGCTCAGCAGATTAAGCGCATCCGCATCAATAACCATAGGCTTAGGATGAGTCTGACAATGCTTCATCGCCTGTTCAAACGCCGCCAGTGCCCAGTCGTCCTGGCCAAGACCCGGACCAATTACCACACAGGATGCCCAGTTAAGCGCGTCCTGCAGATTCTCATGGGATACCATCAGCTCAGGCCGGCCGGCGCTGACCTGAATAGTGGACGCCTCATGACAGAACACCTTTACTAAACCAGTACCACAACGCAATGCGGCTTCGCTGGCCAGACGAATTGCGCCGGCAGTGCCGCGATTACCGCCAATACAGAGCAATCTGCCGTACGTGCCTTTATGGCTGTGAATTTCCCGTGGTGCCATCCCCTGAAACTGCTCGATAGTCAGTAATGTTGCCGATGAACGGGCCAATTCAACGAAGGCCTTACCAATGCCCAGATCATCGAAAACCAACCGACCGCAGGATTGTTTACCGGCGCCGGTGGTTAAACCGGGTTTGATCCCCACAAAGGTGACCGTCACATCGGCTTCTATGCAACGCCCTAATGACTGCCCGGTGTTAGAGTCCAGGCCGGACGGTACATCAATACTAACCACAGGTTTATCGGCCTGATTCACCGCATCAATAATGTCGGCAAATTCATTGCGAATATAACTGTTAATCCCCGTGCCTAGCAGCGCATCAACGATCAATTCACACTTATCGATATGGGCGGCCTTGAATGGCTCAATTTTACCGCCCGCATCGAGCCATTTTTGTTGTGCTGTACCGGCGTCGCCTTCCAGGATCCGATGAGGCTCAACGGCGCACAGTAACACCTGTTTACCCGCCTCTTTGGCATGCAAAGCGGCAATGTAACCATCGCCGGCATTATTCCCCTGCCCCACCAGCACTAAAAACACATCGGTGTTGGGCAGCAGCAACTGGCACTGCTTGAAAACCGCTTTGCCGGCCCGCTGCATCAGCTCAAACATTTCCACACCAGACTTTTCTGCTGCGGTGCGTTCATTTTCCCGAACCTGGTCGGCGCGATAGAGTTTATATGGTAAGCTGTCGAGCAGTTGAGTATCTAGCATGTGTACATGTCCACTTTACAATCGATAGATCTGGTCAATTTGGTAGACGATATCAAGGCTTGGGCCGTTGCGCTAGGCTTTCAGCAGGTTGGTATCAGTGATATTGATCTTAGTCAGCATGAATATGCCCTGCAACAATGGCTGGACAAGCAGTATCACGGCGACATGGACTACATGGCCAGCCATGGTATGAAGCGGGCCCGCCCGGCTGAATTAGTGCCTGGCACCTTAAGGGTGATATCCGTAAGGATGGATTACCTTCCTCCTGATGCCTCCTTTGCCCGCCATCTCAAAGACGGCGACATGGCCTATATTTCCCGCTATGCACTGGGCCGTGATTACCACAAGGTCTTGCGTAAAAAGCTCAGGCAACTTGGCGAGCAGATCAGCGAGCGGCTGGCAGATACTCAGTTCCGCCCGTTTGTAGATTCTGCACCGGTACTGGAACACGCGATTGCCGAAAAAGCCGGACTGGGCTGGACCGGCAAACACTCTCTCACTCTCAATAAACAAGCAGGTTCGTGGTTTTTCCTCGGCGAGTTATTTATTAACCTGCCGTTACCGGTGGATGAGCCGGTAGAAGAAAACTGTGGTACCTGCACCGCTTGTATGACCATGTGCCCCACCCAGGCTATTGTCGCGCCTTATCAGGTAGATGCCAGACGCTGTATTTCCTACCTGACCATAGAATATAACGGCGTTATCCCCGAGGCATTGCGCCCGGCCATGGGTAATCGCATATACGGTTGCGACGATTGTCAGTTGGTTTGTCCATGGAATCGATTCGCGCCTGTCACATCGGAAAGTGATTTTCACCCCCGCCAGGTGCTCCACGGTCAGTCGTTACTGACCCTGTTCAACTGGGATGAGCCGACCTTCCTGCAAAATACTGAAGGCTCGCCCATTCGCCGTATCGGTTATGCAAAATGGCAGCGTAATCTGTGCGTAGCCATCGGCAATGCACCTTACTCGCCAGAGTATATTGCGGCGCTGAACGCAGCAAAAGAAAGCGCAGGTGAGCTGGTTTTGCCGCATTTAGAGTGGGCGCTTACACAACAGTGCAATAAGCAGCAAGTCAGTAATGAAGAGAACCGACAGTTGGCCAGGTTAACCCGGACTATCGAGAAAGGATTGCCGCGCGACGCCTGAGGTCACGCGGCCTGCACAAAGCAATTACTTGTGGTACTGAGCGCTTAAACGGTGAACTGACTCAACAAACACACCGGCATGCTCGGGTGGCACATCCAGATGAATGCCATGACCGAGGTTGAATACGTGGCCGCTCCCTTCACCGAAGCCAGCCAGGATATCGCCGACTTCCTGTTCAATGCGAGCTGGCGGCGCGTACAACATGGAGGGATCCATATTCCCCTGCAGAGCCACTTTATCGCCCACCCGGGCTTTGGCATCCGCGATATCAATGGTCCAGTCCAGCCCCACCGCATCGCAGCCGGTAGCTGCAATAGCTTCCAGCCACATACCGCCGTTTTTAGTAAACAGAGTCACTGGCACCCGGCGACCTTCACTTTCGCGGGTTAAACCTTCTACAATTCGCTGCATATATTGCAAGGAAAACTCTTTGTAATCCCGTGGCGATAACACACCACCCCAGGTATCAAATACCATGACAGATTGCGCACCAGCCGCAATCTGCGCATTCAAATAGCTGGTTACAGAATCCGCCAGCTTGGCCAGCAAGGCATGCAATACCTGCGGCTCAGCAAAAGCCATTTTCTTAATTTTAGTAAACGCTTTGCTTGAACCACCTTCAATCATGTAGGTGGCCAGCGTCCAGGGACTGCCAGAAAAACCAATCAGTGGTACATCGCCTTTGAGCTCACGACGAATAGTCCGCACAGCGTTCATTACATACTGCAGTTCACCCTCTGGATCGGGCACACCAATACGGTCCACATCGGCTTTACAGGTAATGGGGCGTTCGAAGCGCGGGCCTTCACCGGTTTCAAAATATAAACCCAGTCCCATAGCATCAGGAATCGTCAGAATGTCGGAGAACAGAATTGCCGCGTCCAGCTCAAAGCGACGCAGAGGCTGTAAGGTGACTTCACAAGCCAGCTCGGCATTTTTGCACAGTGACATAAAGTCGCCGGCAACCGCTCTGGTGGCTTTATATTCTGGTAAATAACGGCCAGCCTGGCGCATCATCCACACCGGCGTTACGTCTACAGGTTGCTTGAGCAACGCTCGCAGATAGCGGTCATTTTTTAAAGCTGGGCGCTCAATGCTGCCATTGGTTTCTGCCATGGGGTTCCCCGAATTAATTACACTACAAAAAATTGGCGGCGAGTATAGCAAGAATTGGCGAATGTTGCGTAAAAATGAAGAGTCTGATGAAAATTGCACCGATTTACTTGATTTATCGCAAATGCTCTGCTACTACTATTAAGCATAAATACAGAAGCTCGCTAACGGGCCCTTAGCTAAACATACTCAAACCCCGCATTTTGCGGGGTTTTTTATTGCGCTTGTATCGGGTTACGGCGCCTTACTCAGCCGCTCAATTAATGCTTCCAGCATTTTGCCGGCAATAGACAGTTTTGGCGGAAGTAATGGCAGATTGTCGATAGGGTACCAGGCGGCATCAACAATTTCTTTCTCATCTATCACGATGTCACCGCTGTCGTATTCGGCAAAATACCCCATCATTAATGAATGAGGGAAAGGCCATGCCTGGCTGCCGAAATATTCCAGATTCTTAATTCTGACACCGACCTCTTCACCCACTTCTCGGTGAGTAGCCTGCTCTACACTTTCGCCGCTTTCGACAAAACCTGCAATCACCGAGTACATCTTAGGATTACTATGACGCACGCCCCTGGCTAAAAGAATTTCCTGGCCTCGGTAAACCGCTACGATGGTGCATGGTGACACTCGCGGATAACAGCGATGCCCGCATTGGTGACATTGAACGGCCATTTCCCAATCGACAGCCTGTGTTGGCGAACCACAGCGACCACAAAAGCGATGGGTGCGTTGAAAATGAACATATTGCCAGGCCCGGGACAGGGTTTCATAGGTAACCGGTGGCTCACTGGTCATTAATTCACGCAAACCAGCGTTTCGCCAGCCAGTGGCGGTTAGGTTCTCCGCCCCGAGGTCAATAATGTATAAGGGGTGAGAAAGCGGTAAATCAGCGGCATGCAGATGATGCACCTGATCCTGATAGTGATGCAAAAAAGGCAAATCTGACCAACTCAATAATGGCAAGAGATCACCTTCTTCAGGTACCAGCAACTGATCGCGGTTGAAGATCAGCCAGTGACCCGGCTGCACCATGGAGTTTCCTGTAAACTTTAACATAACAGCTACCATAAAGACGTTGCTCGTATCCTAACACAGTGTCATTTAATTGAGCTAAACGCAGCTACCTTTTACCTGCTTAATGGCTATTTTCTATTATCCTTTAGAAGGTTAACGTGATTTATTTCCGACTGTCATTTGTGAGACTCTGAGGCAGTGTTATACTCAAATGAGATTGATGACAACCTCATGAGGAAGTTCAGAGTGTTAAATCAGGTAGAGATAGCCCGGCAACGCTGGGGCGGCGCAAGTAAAACCATCGATAACTGGCTGGATGAGCGAAGACAATTGCTCATTCAATATTGCCATTTGGCCGGCGTTAATTACCAATCAGCCAGTACGCTGCCTGACGAAGCCGAGGTGAATGAATTTTGTGCGTTGCTGATGGACTATTTATCAGTTGGCCATTTCGAAGTATACGAAATGTTAGTCAGCGATGATGAAGATGTCCAGGCGCTGAAACAGGAGTTATTTCCAAAACTCAGCGCCACCACTGATCAGGCGTTGGATTTCAACGACCAGTTTGCCGAAGGCTATACAGCAGAGAACACACGTGATTTTGAGCTGGCTATCACTCAATTAGGCGAAGCCCTCGACGACCGCTTTGAGTTGGAAGATCGTTTAATTCAAAGAATGCACGGCCTTGTTAACGACTCTGTTACCGGTTAGCGTCCCGGTCAGGAAAGGGTTATCATTATTTCTATGCCACTAATTCGTATCAAATTTATCAAAATACAGCATGAAAAACACCACTATAATAAGTAAAGCAAGAGCCTACTGCGAGCAAAGGGGAGCACGATTTACCCCTCTCAGGGAAAAAGTGTATGAACTCATGCTGGAAAAGCACGGGCCTATGGGCGCTTATGAGTTGCTCGACGGCCTCAAAGAAACCGAATCCAGCGCCAAGCCGGCGACCGTTTACCGGGCACTGGATTTTCTGCTCGATTTTGGTCTGATTCATCGCCTCGAGTCTACAAATGCCTTCGTTGCCTGCTACCATTTTGGTTGCCACCACCCGGTGCAGTTTCTAATTTGCGACAGTTGTGGTGACGTCTCAGAGATACAGTCTGAAGGACTAAAAGACACCCTCGACAACCAGGCCAGGCAGCACGGTTTTAAAATTTCAAAGCAAACCATTGAAGCTCATGGCCTTTGCGCGGACTGTCAGGAGAGCGAGTCCACTACACTGGGAGAAGAACAACATGAATGCTGAGTTCGTAAACCCTTTTATCGGCGGCCTGCTTAACGTTCTGGAAACCATGGCACAGACAACGCTAACCCCCGGTAAACCCAAGAAAAAAAGCGATGATGTTGCCCACGGCGACGTCTCTGGCCTGATTGGTATGCTGGGGCCTAATGTAAAAGGCTCAATGTCTATCACCTTCGATGAAGCGTTAATACTGGCCATTATGCAAAACATGCTCGGTGAAGCGTCCAGTGAAATTGATGCCGAAGTTGCCGACATGGTGGGTGAAATTACCAATATGATTTGTGGCAACGCCAAACGTGATCTGGCCGAGAAAGGGTATGAGTTTGGGATGGCAACGCCGGTTGTTGTCTCAGGAAAGCAACACAGTATCAGCCATCAGGTGGATGGTCCGAAGATAATATTGCCGTTTAATCATGAACTCGGTAAAGCTTATCTGGAAATCTGCTTTGATAAATAATTACTGGCACTCTGAAAAAATTACCCTGTCCGCTTATCCCAGAGGCTTTCATTTAATCACCGACACCATCATCAGTGCCTTACCGCAAATTCGCAATATCGAAGTCGGTTTACTGCACCTCATGCTCCAGCATACCAGCGCCAGTTTAACGATTAACGAAAATGCCGATCCATCGGTTAGAAAAGACCTGGAATCTTTTTTTAATCATACAGTTAAAGAAAACACACCGTATTTTATTCATACCTACGAGGGGCCTGACGATATGCCCGCTCATATCAAAAGCAGTCTGATGGGATGTCAGTTAACTATCCCCATCCAACAGGGAAGACTCGCGCTTGGCACCTGGCAGGGCATTATCCTCGGCGAACACCGCGATAGCGGCGGCTCGCGCTCAATTATCGCTACTCTTCAGGGCAACTCAGGCATATAATTGTTACACTTCAGTTCAATGCTGGCACAGCTTTAGCATAGAGCTACAGGACACACTTTATTGCCAACACAGGAAGTCAATAATGAAAAAATCAACGATTACTCTCGCACTCATTGCCGCTGGCTTAGTTTCAGCCCCTTCATTCGCTCAGGAAACAGAAGCGAAAAACTGGGCGGGTATCTACGGCCTTTATCACAGCACGGACGAAGGCAAACCAGAGCCAACCGGCCAGCTGGACGACGGTTTTGGTCTGGGTGCTGAATACGGTTTCCGCTTCGATGAAAGCTGGGCAGCCAGAGTTTCAGCTTCTTACCTTGATATAGACGGCACCAATGGCGGCAGCGACGAAAGCGGCCCAATGTTTGGTGTTGATGCTATGTACTTCTTCCAGGACGACCTTTTTTATGTTTTTGGTGGTTTATACCATCAGGATCTGGACGATGATTACCAAATGCTGGGTTACGGTATGGGTAAACACTGGGCAGTTAATGACGACGTAGCTGTCATCAGTGAAATTGCCGCTTACCGCGATCTGAGCGACAACTTGTATGACTACAGCGTGAAGCTGGGCGTTTCGTACACGTTTGGCAACACTTCCACATACTCAGAGCCAACGCCAGCACCTATGACTACCGCAGCACCGACTGACTCAGACTACGATGGTGTGGTAGATACACTGGACAAGTGTCCGGGTACGCCTTCGGGCACCGTGGTAGACAGCATGGGTTGTAACGCAGATAAAGACGGCGACGGCGTCATTAATAGCAAGGACCAGTGCCCTAACACGCGTGCAGGTGTAGCAGTTGACGGCGTAGGCTGTGCAATTGAGCCTGATAGCGATAATGACGGCGTTATCGACAGCCAGGATGCCTGCCCGGACACGCCGAAAGGCGACAAAGTACACCCTAACGGTTGTACAGTGTTCACCGACAAAGAAGTGTCTATTGAAGTGCGTATCCTGTTTGCCAATAACAGTGCGGATATCGAAGATGCCAACGATCCACAAATCGTCGACCTTGCAGAGTTCCTGAGCCGTTACGGCAGCACTTCAGCAACGATTGAAGGCCACTCTTCAGCACCTGGCGCTGCGCCGTACAACAAAGACTTGTCTCTGCGTCGCGCTAAAGCACTGAAATCAGTACTGGTTAACCAGTACGATATCGATGCCAGCCGTTTAAATACCGTAGGTTACGGTGAAGAACGTCTGTTAGATAGTGCCAACACTAAAGAAGCGCATCATCTGAATCGTCGCATCGAAGTAAAAGTCAGTGAGATCATTGAAGTACCAGCTCAGTAATCAATAACTGAACTAGTCACGATATAAAACGCCTGCTTTCGCAGGCGTTTTTGTTAGTGTAAAGTTTTCCGACTATTTAGAGACTTGCTTTAATCTGCTCTCGCAACGACCGGGTGGGATGACCAAGTAACTGACTCAGGACCTTGCTGTCATTAAATAACGCTCCCTGAGCGGCACCTGCATCTGAATCGGCAAGCATGTCAGCCAGGGGTAACGGTAAACCGGCTTGCACCAGGGCAGCGCTGAATTCTGCCGGCGGTAAATCGATATAAGGAATTTGATTACCTGACGCTTCGCTAAGAATGGCACACAACTGAGCCAGAGTGTAACTTTCATCACCAGCCAGCTCGTAAACGTTGCCCTGTTGAGGCAACTCACTCAAGAGTACTTTGGCCGCCGCTTCAGCATAATCTTCACGGGCAGCAGAACTAATTTTTCCTTCTTTAGCACTGCCGATAAAGCCACCGTTTTCAAGCGCCGGGCCAATACTGGCCAGGTAATTTTCGGTATACCATCCATTGCGTAATAACACGAACCCGACTCCGCTTTGCGCCAAATATGACTCCGTCGCCTGGTGCTCTGCCGCAAGCATCAAGGGGGAGTTATCAACGTTTAGTAAGCTGGTATAAGCAATAAGCTTAACGCCAGTCTGGCTGGCCGCATCAATCACATTTTGATGCTGAGGCACACGCTGCCCCACTTCACTGGAAGAGATTAAAAGTAACTTCTCAACTCCGCGCAGAGCGCCTTTGAGAGCCTCAGGCTCAGAGTAATCGGCAGTACGCACTTCCACCCCCAGCTCGCTGAGCTCTGAAGCCTTTTCCGGGTTGCGAACCACAGCCACAATATGGCTTGCTGTGCGTTCTTTAAGTAAATGTTTGATAACTAATCGGCCCAATTGGCCCGTCGCACCAGTCACTGCAATCATTCTTTGCTCCTTGGTTGTTTGTTGTCTGGACTGATAACTATTTTGCGCTTAAACTAACTAAAAGAAAGTACGCACCTTTTGGTAAGTATGATTTCCACCACCAGCAACGGAGTTTAAACGATGAATAACAGTGCCACTGCCGGCACAGATCCCACCCTGACGGATAAATTTCAACGGGGAAATGTGCTGGCAAATAGCTGCCCTTCTCGAGGCATATTGCAGGATGTCACCAGTCGATGGGGTGTCTTGGTGTTATTTGCATTGTTGCAGGGTACGCATCGTTTTAGTGAATTACGCAAGACCATTACGGGTGTGAGTGAGAAAATGCTTTCTCAAACCTTACACGCGCTGGAAGCGGATGGTTTCGTACTGCGCACCGCTCACCCGGTAATTCCTCCTCACGTGGAGTACAGCCTGACCAGTTCTGGTCGCGAAGTGGCCGCACGGGTAGAAGAGCTGGTGAATTGGATTGAGGTGAATATAAACCCGATCTTAAGTGCCCGCGATGAGTATGCGGCTCATAAATCAGCATAAGCCTCCTGGCCGGAACACAAAACATGACATCGCCTCTGTGGCTGGTGCTTGCATATTCACCGCTTAATTATTATTCTCGATAAAGTCTGTAAGCGGGCAGAGAGAATGTTTGTGCCGCGGTTCAGCCCCCATCATAAGACTGGCAGGGATTGCCAAAAGCCCTTATCAGTTTTGTTTTAAAACAGCGCTTTGGCGTTACGCAATATTTGTTGAGAATGTTTTATGTCCTGTGCCATTTCTGTATTAATGCCGGTATTAAATGGCGATTTCACCCACTTATCTGAAGCAATCAACAGCATTCTCAGACAATCATTCGGGGACTTTGAGTTCTTAATTGTGGATGATGGCAGTAACCAGGAGACCAAAGAATTTCTGGCCGACTATGCAGCAAAAGATGCACGCATCATCATTATCACTAACCCAACCAACATTGGTGTGGGTAACTCTTTGAATAAGGGGCTTGAACAAGCGTCAGGACGCTACGTCGCCAGGCATGACGCCGACGACGTGGCTCATCCCGAACGCCTTGCCAAACAGTTTGCTTACATGGAAGCCCATCCCTCCATTGTATTAAGTTGTACCACGGTAAATCATATCGATATGCAGGGCCAAAACATTGGCGGCTATCCGGTAAGCACCGACAGCGACTTACTCGAAGCAGAGCTACTGCTAAATAGCAGGTTGTGTCATCCAAGCCTGATGTTTCGGACCAAAGAAATCCGCGATAACGGTGGTTATCCGGTAACAAAAAGTGCCCAGGATTATTTGTTATACCTTAAATCGCTTAAAGCCGGCTTTAAGTTCGGCGGGATTGACGAGCCTCTGGTTGACTACCGAATCAATACCGAAAGTATCACTCGCAAAAACCGAGGCAAGCAATTATCCACAGCGCAAGCTGGCTCTTACCAGCATGTTACCCGGCTGGTCGGCGAAATAGACCCGCAGGCATTTGAACGCTTTTGGTTTTTTGTGGCGACTCAGGGCCAGAGCACTCTGCGTATCAGCGATATAAAAACCCTTCGTCCTCTGCTCAGCTATATTCAGCAGCATCCCGCTTATTACCAGGCCTGGAAAGGTTCGTTTCGCTATGTGTCCCGCAATGCGCTAGATCTAGGATTTTCGATTCAGAAACTCATGATTGCCATTTATTTCCGCTATTTTTTTAACGCACTTTATTAATGGAGCACTGTGTGGAGGTTTACTTTTATCACCCCGACTTTTCCAATTATACAGAAGATCAAATACTAGCATTGGAAGAAGATTGGCGTTATTTCGCAACCGGACCAAAAGTTTGGATTGTTCAAACTTACATCAGATTAAAAAAAGCGGGATATCCGGTAATCGCTATCTCAGAACCGCCAAAGACAGGAGTAGTGGTTCTGCATTATGAGCAATTCACGACATTTTGGAACAGCGCCCCTTCAACAAGAGGCATTGTAACTGTTGTGGTGAGAGCGGACCGGATTGAAAATAAATTTTCAGACTTTGAGGTCCTTCAAAATCAACATTTTGCAGATGAGAAGAAACTCTTTTTCATACCCCACTGGCCACAACCGAATATTATTCAGCGTAATAACGCCAGAGGCACAACGATCAAGAACATTGCATTCAAAGGCTTCCTAAGCAATTTACATCCAATACTTGAGTCTGATGAATGGAAGCAGTTTTTAGCCCAACGAAACATTGAATGGATAGCTGATGGTCAACAATGGGATAGCCTGGATGCCCGGTACGATTTAATTAACTGGAATGACTATAGTGAAACCGACCTCATTGTTGCCTTGAGGCAGGATTTAGCTCGCAATTATCCGGATAAACCCGCCTCCAAATTAATTAATGGCTGGACTGCTCAGGTGCCTTGCATACTTGGTCCGGAAATCGCATATCAGGAACTGAGAAGAAGTGAACTGGATTATATTGAAGTTAACGATTTAAAACCGTTAATGGTGGCGGTGGATCACTTGATTAATAACCCGGATGTTTATCAAAAAATGATAAGTAATGGTATATCCCGGGCTAAAGAGTTCTCTGTCGACAGTATCATTGAACGGTGGGGCAAGCTTCTGTTTGAAAAAATCATACCTCAGGCTAGCCGACCAGTTTCAAAATTATATTACTCCTTGTCGATCGGGGAGCGCAGAAAATTTAAACAGTTGATTAGTAATAGCTGAGTATAGCAATGAGAAATAACCCTGTAACATTAGCAAACTACTGGATCGTATTTGTTGTTTATTCGTCTTCTCGACTGGCCGAAAAACATCAACGCTTTTCAGCATTATTTGAGCTTTTCAGATCATTTGGGGCTGAGGGCGTTGTGATTGTCAATAATGCAGCAGGGAATGACGCTGCGGCAATCGACGCATTCTTCGCAGATTCAACAGCTGAGGTTATTGCCGGAACCAATCAAAATGCCGAGTTTTCCGGATGGATAGAAGGATTAAGCTATTTAAGAGAAAACAAAAAAATCGATGACTCCACTTCTTTTATACTGTTAAATGATACCGTGTTTAGTCATTACCCATTGTATCTCTCTTCAATACTGCGATACCTGAGGTCTGCCCCGCATGTTCATCAACACACCACACCAGCAATATGCGGTAGTCTCCACAAAATGTCCCAGCGTGAATGCAATGTATTGGGATTGAAGCTTCCGTCATTTGTTGCCACGGCAATATTTATGGTCAACGCCAAAGCGGCAAACTTACTTGTTGACCAATGCCAGAGAGTATTTAACGAATGGCAAAATGTCTCCATAAAGCAAGCTGATTCATTTTCACTGTTGAAGCAATTTTATAATGAATCAGGCGCGTACTATGTAGGCGGCTGGCTATTCTCTGGTGGATGGTATAACAGCAGTAGTTTTGACACTTTTGATAAAAACTTATTACGTTTAAAGCTGACCGCAATAATGTGTGAGCATAGTATTTCGGCCAGAGTGCTGGCCGAGCAGGGCGAACTGATCGACTATGAAAGCCTGACGCCTTCTAAAGGCTTACTTGGCACATTGAAGCAGTTCAACATGAAACAACTATTCGCTATTCTCAGGTACCGCAACAGTTGATCCGTATAAATCAGGCAACTTTAGTCTAAGTAACCGTTTGCAATGATTGATAGGCTTCGCTTAAATAGTCTTTGTTTTCAATAATTAACTTAAGCTTATTCACAGCAATCCAAAGTTCTTCAAAACTGACATAAAGCGGTGTAAAGCCGATTCTGAGTAAGTCGGGCGCTCTGAAGTCGGCAATAACGCCGGCATCTATCCAGGCCTGACAAATCGCATAAGCCTGCTCATGCTGAAAAGCCAGCTGGCTGCCCCTTTCTAAAGCGGAGTCAGGCGATACACAAACCAATTCTTTATCCAGCTCACAGGCCTTAAGACACTCAAGGAAGAATTCCCCCATGGCCAGGGATTTCTGTCTGACTTGCAACATATCGACTTGTGACCAGATAGAAAGGGCAGCCTCTAACACACTCATGGCTATCACTGCTGGCGTACCGGATAGGTTTTGTTTTACCCCTTGCACTGGTGCGTAGTCTGAATCGAAACTAAAGGGGGCAGCGTGTCCCATCCAGCCGCTTAACGGCTGCTTAAAGGCGGTCTGATGACGATGAGCGACATAAATAAATGCTGGCGCACCGGGGCCACCATTAAGGTATTTGTAAGTACAACCTACGGCAAAGTCCGCCTTACACTCATCAAGCTTTACCGGCAATGCGCCGGCAGAATGCGCCAGGTCCCATATCACCAGAATGCCCCTGGCATGAGCTGCTTCGGTGATGCGCTGCATATCCAGCAACCGTCCACTGCGGAAATTGACCTGGGTCAGTAACAGCATAGCTACACTCTCATCCAGTTGCGCCTCAATATCACTTTCATCGCTCAGCACCAGTTCACAGGACGCTGCTCCCAATTGTTGCTTAAGCCCTTCAATCACATAAATATCGGTGGGGAAATTATCCTTTGTGGTCACAACTTTTTGGCGCCCTTGCTGCATCTTCAGTGCGCCGCTTAATACTTTAAAGAGGTTCACCGAGATAGAGTCACAGCAAATCACCTGGCCTGGCGCAGCACCAATAACCGGTGCAATCAATTCACCGCATTGCTGAGGCAAATCAATCCAGGCGTGCTGGTTCCAACTGGTGATAAGGTCTTGCCCCCACTGCTGATTAACGACCTCAACAGCCCGTTCCTTAGCCGCAACAGGTAATGGCCCCAGTGAGTTACCATCCAGATAAACCGTGTTTTGCGGTAGCAAAAACTGCTGGCGAAGTCCGGCAAGGCTATCCTGCTTATCGAGTGTTTGCGCTGTGGACAACATTATTCAGCTCCTTTCAGCAACTGATTGAGAAACAGCTGATACGCAGGCGTTTCGCTGTGCAGCCAGTCGAAATGACCAGCGCCTTCGCTGATAATCACTTCGCTCCCGGCCAGCTCACTTTGTGTTACCGGTACAATGCTATCGGCATCGCCCTGGAGCAAAATTACCGGTGCGGTAATACTGAGCGTGTTCGGCGTTGCCGCCTTGTAGGCTTCTGGGTATTCATCTGGTGCACCGTTAAAGAACTGCGGCGTGGCGGTCTGACAACTATTAGTGCCTTTGGCATAGGCAGCCGGATCGGTAATAGCTGCCAACCCAATTACGCCGTCAACTGAAAAAGACAAAGACTGCGCAGCCAGCAAAGCTAAGTGCCCGCCAGCTGAGTGCCCTGCCAGATAAACCGGCACATCGCCGAGTGATTGTTCATCCAGCCATTGTTTTACTTCAGGCAACGCCTGTTGTATATCCGATAACGTGCCGGGCCAGCCACCACCAGAATCTCCTGTGCGGCGGTATTCAATGGCAAAGGTAGCCACGCCCTGTTTAGCCAGCGCAGTGAACATGCCACGGGCATGGGTGTAATCAAATGCGTTAAGCCAGCAACCACCGTGAATAAAAATTAACGTGCTCACTGGTTTATCCTGGGCGGGCCAATAGTAAATACGCTGCAACGTGCTGTCTGAATAGGCAATATTGGATGCTGCAATCTGATAACGCTGGCTGAGAACTTCATTGTACGCGACATTCTTAGCGTCACGTGCTGCCGTCTTATCGGGTGCAGACTGACATGCCTGGAGAACGACCAATACGGCCAGGAGGCTAATTATTCTTATCATGGGTTACTCTTCTACTCTGATTCATAGACGCACTATAACTCCTGCTGTGCTGGAATTAAGCGGGTCATCAGAGTAACGGCTATTGAAAACCGGTGCAATAAGCCGCTTAACTCCATTTTAAGCCGCAACAAGTTAGTAAGTACACACACTCAACAAAAAATCAAAATAAATAGGGTGTCATATCTCTTGTCATATGCCAGTCGGCATCGGGTCACCCTGGTGTCGTCACACCTGATGGCCCAAATCTGCTGCAATAGCGGCGTCGAATCATTACACCCCGTTTTGATACGGCGAACTGAAATGACAGGTTATTTTATAGGTATGGAGTCCGGAATATGGCACACTTAAGTTCTTCTAAACATAAACAAAGCGCAGCAATGTCATCACCTAATTTTATCGATGGTTATTGGTTTTATTTTAACGATGGCGATACCGATATAGCCGTACACGGCTCCGCCTGGTCGGGAAAAGAAACCGTATATGTGAACGACAACCCGGTGTCGAGCAAACGCGAGCTATTGAAAACGCAAAGCAATCATCAATTTGTTCACAACGGCCATCAGTATCAGGTGCGTTACCATATTACCAGCCTGATGCGCGGCGATCTTGAGTGCAAAGTGTTTAAAGACGGTGCGTTACTGGCGTCTCAATCAAAAGCCTTTCTCTCATCCTCTAAGCGTAGCTGGTTCAATATCCTAAAAATGTTTGTTGTCGGCTTTATCTTTGGTTTATCGGCGGTAGCGCTAATCAAGTATCTGGTTGCATAGGGAGCAGTGCTGTGGAAATCGACGCGCTGCAGATAAAAGCGCTACGGCAACAACACCAATGGACTCAGCAACAGCTCGCAGAGATGTGCGGCGTGAGTTTACGCACCATCCAGCGGGTAGAAAAAGAAGGTAATGCGGCAACAGAAACGGTGATGAGTCTGAGTGCGGTATTTGAAGTGCCGCAGCAGTCTTTACAGATAATACCAGAAGCAGACTCGTCCTCCTGGCAGTCTATTAACATCGGTAAGCAAACACTGAGTATTCTGTTCACCCTAATGGTAGGTATTATTACCGGTGGGGCGCTGATGTACGGGTTACTTAGCGCTTAAACCACACTGTATTTTCTGGCCCTAGTACTCATCAGGCACCGCAGGGCCGGCATAATTATCAAAGCGCGAAAACTGCCCCTGGAAGGTTAAGCGACAGGTTCCGATGGGGCCGTTACGCTGCTTACCAATAATGATTTCAGCAACGCCTTTATCTTCACTGTTCTCGTGATAAACCTCGTCACGGTAAATAAACATGATCAAGTCGGCGTCCTGCTCAATCGAGCCGGATTCCCGCAGGTCGGAGTTTACCGGGCGTTTATCGGCCCGTTGTTCCAGGCTCCGGTTAAGCTGTGAAAGCGCAATTACCGGGATGTTGAGCTCTTTAGCCAGCGCTTTAAGTGAGCGGGAAATCTCGGCAATTTCCAGCGTCCGGTTATCGCTTAAGGAAGGCACCCGCATTAGCTGCAGGTAATCCACCATGATCATGCTCAGTCCGCCCCGCTCCCGGGCCAGCTTTCTGGCACGGCTGCGCACATCCATGGGTGTCAGGCCGGATGAGTCATCCACGTAGATATTGTCTTTCTCTTTGAGCATCGCCATGGTGTTAGAAATACGCGCCCAGTCTTCGTCGTCGAGCTGTGCGGTACGGATTTTGGTTTGATCCACCCGACTGAGTGAGGCCAGCATACGCATCATGATCTGTTCAGAAGGCATCTCCAGACTGAATACCAGTACCGGTTTATCTTCCGCCAGCATGGCGTTTTCGGCCAGGTTCATCGCGAAAGTGGTTTTCCCCATAGACGGACGCGCAGCAACAATAATTAGATCGGAAGGCTGCATACCACTGGTTTTTTTATCCAGATCGGAAAACCCGGTGGTAACCCCGGTGACTTCCCGGTTGTCTTTAATGAGCGCTTCAAGACGGTCAATGGTTTTGCCCAGTACCGACTCTATACTCTGCGGCCCTTCGGAAGCGCCGGTGCGCCGTTCAGCAATCTCAAACACCTTGCTCTCGGCCATATCCAGAATATCGGCGCTGTCGCGGCCTTCCGGATTGTAGCCCACTTCGGCAATTTCGTTGGCCACGCCAATCAGCTCACGGGTAATAGCCCGTTCCCGAATAATTTTCGCATAAGCCGTAACGTTGGCAGAACTTGGCGTGTTGCGGGCCAACTCCCCCAAATAGGCAAAGCCACCCGCATCTTCGAGCTGATCGTTATTTTCGAGTAATTCAGACACGGTAATCAGGTCGACTGGCTGACTTTGCGCCAGCAAATCGAGAATAGCCTTAAACACGATTTGGTGAGAGCGGTTATAAAACTCCGCATCCGTCACCAGCTCAGACACCTTATCCCAGGATTCCGGATCGATTAGCATACTGCCTAGTACAGCCTGCTCAGCTTCTATGCTGTGCGGCGGCACCTTCAGTTTTTCTACGCTTTTATCGGAACTGGCCGGAACAACTTTCACCTGACGATTTACCTGAATAATTTGCAAGGGGGTTATTATGCGATATTTAGCGTCCGGTTGCATCGTTTGTTGGGGGAAAATGATCCTTTATGACGGCGAAGTCTATATACTTAAGTTCAAAACAAAGGCCATACGCCAAACAGGAATGTTATGAAAAAAACGTCGTTATTGCTGCTCATTTCCGGACTAATTTCAATCAGCGTGAGTGCCAGCGAGGCGTTAGTTGCGTTGGAAAGTTATCCTGAACCGGGTGCGTCCCGCCCGATGCCAGAGTTTAAAGTAGATGCCAGCTGGCCCGATTTGCCGGATACCTGGCTTATCGGGCAGGTACCTGGCCTGGCTGTCGATAAAACCGATAATCTGTGGTTACTGCACCGTCCGAACTCGTTGAGTCCGCTTGATTTAGCCCTTGAACAAACGCCTCCCACCGGCGTTTGCTGTAAGGCCGCTCCTCATGTGGTGCAAATCTCGCCGGCTGGGCAGGTAATGAATAGCTGGGGTGGCGAAGCCATTGCACCAAAGATTGACGGAGTTAACCAATGGCCACAAACGGTACACGGCTTATTCGTTGACGATAACAACACCGTTTGGCTTGGCGGCAACGGTAAAGGCGATCATGTGGTCCTGAACTTTACCGCCGACGGCCAGTTTATTCGTCAGTTTGGCAGACGCAACAGCACAGAAGGTAATCAGAGTAAGCAGTCACTGGGCAATCCCGCTGATATCTATCACGACACGCATACCAATGAAGTCGTTATCGCCGACGGTTATATCAATAAGCGGATAATTGGTTTCAACACCAACGACAACGTATTCTCGCAATACTGGGGCGCTTATGCATCGATTCCGGGTGGCGGTACCCGGGCAGGCGACTTTGATGTCTCACAAGCCACCGCGGGCGCTGCAAATATTAATACCGATGCGCCCAACTTTGGTGACATAGTTCACTGCATAACCAAGTCAGATAACGGTCTGATTTATGTCTGCGACCGGCGTAATAACCGCCTGCAGGTATTTAAAAATGATGCCAAAGGCAAGGCGACCTTCGTGCGCGATTTAGTGATTGCCGGCGACACTATGGGGCTGGGAACGGCTACTGATGTTGCGTTCTCGCCTGATAACCAGTACATGTACATAGCCGATATGATGAACGGCCGAATCTGGGTGCTGTGGCACGATACTTATGAAGTGCTCGGCAGCTTTGGCCGTCCCGGTCGCTACCCTGGTCAGTTTACCTGGTTACACAGTGTGGTAGCCGATAGTAAAGGGAACCTTTATACCTCAGAGGTGTCTACCGGGCGTCGGGTACAAAAGCTCGTTCTGGTTAAGCCAGCAAGTTAGTACTAACCGCGACACATCATTAGATAAACAACCAAAGAGAAGCGCCTTGAATAGCCGTAAATTGCCTATTTTTATGATGACTGGACTGGTATTGCTGGGTGCTGGCTGTCAGCAGCCAACAGAGGCTGACCCAGCTATTAATCAACTCAGTAAACCTGAACGTGAAATTACGCGAAAATTAGAGCGGGACACGCCAGTAGCGGAACAATCGCTGATAATGCTTATGGATATCCATGTAGGTAAACAAGGAGAAGTAAAAGACGTCAGGCTATCATCCGCTGAGCAAGGTAAAACCCTCTCCCCGATTGTGGAACATCAGGTGCGCACGGAAACCTTTGAGGTTAAAACAGAGCAGGGTGTAGCGGTTGATTACTGGTTAACCGATTATCCCTATGAGGTACTGAAAGCGAAGCCTTTATAATAAAAAAGTGAGGAAAATACATTTCCTCACTTCTTATATTTTCGTTACCGAAAAGATTTATTTACTGACTTTACGACGACGTGAGCCGAATGCCAGCGCAATGCCAGAAAGTGTCAGCAGTAAAGTGGCCGGAGCAGAGACTTCGCTCGGATCCAATAACTCTTGAGTGGAAGCAATCCAGTCAGTAAACGCACTTACCCGGGTTGAACCATTAAACTCACCGTAGCCAAAGTTAACCGGATCGCCAGCTGTCGTTCCAAAAGAATGCACGCCAGCTACATACCATTCGTCATTTTCTTCTAAGAATAATGCACCGCCGCTGTCACCAGGGGCCACTGAGATTTCCAGTTCTAACGCATTACCGGAAGGATAGCCAAAATAACCCAGAGGGTTATAGGTAAATTCAGGTAGGTCTATGAGGTCGGTGCCTGTACTTAAATCAGTGCCTACCGGGGCATCAAAGTCGTTATACAAGATTCGGTCGTGACCTTCTCCTGCAAGGTTTGTTGCATCAATAGCGTTTTGCCCGGCCCGCTTGGTGCCTGAAGAATCAGTGGCACCAGTTAAACCATTGCCCGTCATCCCGAAACCAACGTGTGAACCGACCTGGCCAATTTCACTGTTGCCAGTATAAAGGTTGGCAGCAGCAACATCGTCAACGTCATCAAATAATTTGACCAGTGCGATATCCCAACCACTGAACAGCGAGCCGTCCCAGTTTTCATGGGCTACCCAGCTTTCCGCCCAGTAATTGCCGCTTCCCACAGCAAAGTTCATAAATTCGAACTGCGTATTATCAACACAGTGTGCTGCAGTAAGGATCATATTCGAATCAATCAACGTACCTGAGCAGCGCGAATAAAAACTAGTGCCCCAGCCCGAAAGTAAATCACCCACAGCAGCAAATTGAGACTGCTGGGCATAATCAAGGTAAGCCTGATCGTCGACATCATGACGAATAACACCTGCTTCTGCCGTAAAAGCGGCGACCATTAACATGGTTCCCGTTAGTAACTTCTTCATATTTATTGTTCTCTGGATGTTCAACATATTTTAACTAATTTACTGCATCTCTATAATGCACGCACACAAGCACCAGCAAAATTCATTCCTTAAATAATAAACCATAAAAATCAATGATTTGGAATGACACCCCGTATTATCCTCAATTTAAACTGTAAAAAAAGCTGACACAAATAGACTCTGAAAGACGTTAAAAAATCTATCTGCGGTAGCATGCTAGGGTGCCGCAGCAACCGGGTAGTCACTGGAAATCCCAGCCACTGATTGATCGCACTGACTAAACACATTATTTTCCTGTCGGTAGGCAATCGTTTCAACGCCAGTCATGCCCATGAGCATGTCGAATATATTGTCATGGGATATTTTTCGAGCCACAAACTCACTGTCACAGCCCCGCGAAATACCTGCGTAGTCTGATTGCAAATTCTGCCAGTAAAGCATGGGCACGTGGGTTTGTGACTCAGGCGCTATAGCATAAGGGAAGCCATGCAGGTACAGCCCCGACTCGCCAAGCGACTCTCCGTGATCTGAAACGTAAAGCATTTGCGTGTTGTCGATACCGCTGTGCTTTAGCGTCTCAATAATTTCACCCAGCACATAATCGGTATAGGCAATGGTATTGTCGTAAGTATTAATCAGCGCTTCATTGGTGCAATTCTGGATATCACTTTGCTGGCAATCCGGCGTAAAACGTCGAAAATTTTTGGGGTAACGCTGGTAGTAAGTCGGGCCATGGGAACCAATCATGTGCAGCACGAGCAACTTATTGCGGCGGGTTGATTGCGCAATGTATTGTTTCACTGCGGTCACCAGCACACTGTCGAAACAGGTACTTTGCTGACACTCCCCCGCTCCACCATTTGGCTCTATGGTAAAGCTCGGCACCCGCTTACATACCCCTTTGCAGCTGGAATTATTGTCAATCCATGTTACTTCAACGCCGGCTCGCTGAATAATATCCAGCGCGTTATCCTGATGGTCGGCGGTGAAGTGATCATATTCCTCTCGGTTTAATCGTGAAAACATACACGGTACTGACACGGCGGTTGCCGTACCGCAGGAAGTCACCGCAGAAAAATACAGCACGTGTTCACGGTCTAGATTTGGCGTGGTTTCCCGGGGATACCCCTGCAACTGGAAGTGATCGGCTCTGGCCGTTTCACCCACCACCATGACGGTTAACGTGCTGGAGCCTGCTACATAGCTATTAAGTCGCGGTGCCGGATCGAGGATATGAAACGGCGTTGGCTTAGTAAAATAGGTATCGCGAACATACTTATAGGTGGAGTCATACGCCGCAACCGGAGTGATGTATTTAGTGAGCTCTTTATGATTGCGAAAAAACGACGCGTAGTCCTTATAAAACACGGCAGCAATCACAATAACCCCCAGCATGCCTACCGCGTTAACGGATAGCAGGGATACCAGTCGCTGTTTAAAAGTGTCTGAAAATCGCATCCTGCTCATCAATACTACTGGCAATATCACCGCCAACGCAGCATATACCACTACGGTAACATTAAGATAACTCAGAGCTTCCAGGGAGTTCGTCTCAAAAATATTCCTCAACATTTCCTTGTCGAACACAATGCCAAACGAGGCGGTGGCATAACTCACCAGCGCAGCAAACATAAAGTTAATCATTACTGCCAGCCTGACGCCCACCAGTAATGAAAAGAGTGATGTCAGCAGCGTGTAAACAATAATCATAAACAGCGGAACGCTGGCGGCAAAAATGAAACTGTGTGTCGAATCGATATTGACCCCGGCAAAAAACAGACCAAGAAAAGTGCGATTGAACACCAGAACGCTCACCACGCTGGTAAGCAACAACAAGTGAATACCCCGGCACGAAAAGCGGGGAAAACGGGGAATCACAGAGAAAAAACTGCTAAACATAGTAATACACTATCCGACTAAAAAGACTGTTTAACTTGCAGGCGCCATTGCCAGCTATCAACGTTGTCGCCCTTATTAAGCGGTAACGCCATATCCAGATGAATAACGTTGCGGTGACTGGAGCGATTGGAATAAAACCTGGCACCGATACCGGTACTGGCCAGCGTGCTCTGATATTCGTTATCCGCACTACTGTCACCTGACCAGGTTTTACCGGCATCAAAAAATGCCACCATGCCCATATCCAGCACGCGGTAAATATTAATTTTGGGGTAATAGCGTAGTTCTACCGATGTCATTGCCCGGTTATCACCATGCTGATATTGCAGCGGATAACCCCGTACCCCGCTCTCACCACCAAGGGTAACCGGCAGGTCATAAAACGGATGCCGGGTTATCGACACCAACCCTGAGGTATAAAACGCGAACTTGCTGCTCAAGCGGTTGAAGTATTCGCCATGGATACTTGCACTAAAATAATCGTCTTCCAGCACGCCAAGCGTGGCAGATAAATCAGCGCCCAACAGCAACAGACTGCTATCCCACAGGTATCCCCGGGACACGGAGCTATTAAGATGAATACCCATTGAACTGCCCGGGGAATAGGTTTCGTAACCCACTTTTACCTTTGCCGACCACCCCAGGTTGATATCTTCATTCTGGTTAGTCAGATAAATCTCCTGCAGCACCTTAAAATCATTTTGCAGATATTCGTATTCCACCCAGGGATACACAAAACGACGCTCCACCGGAATGGCCTGACTAAACCAGGTCTCAATACCGTCCTCTGGTTCGGCAAATTCATCCAACTGATCGGTAGCGCCGAAAGTCAGCCTATGCAAATCGTCGCCTTCTCGTTCTAAAAGAAATCCGTAAGCCAGATCGTACTGATGACCTTCATGTTCAAACACATTACGGGTGCCGCCATTCTGGAAAATTTCATCCACGCGTTTGAACGACAAATAATTAGCCAGGAAGCGATTTTCGGTAGAGAGCTGATAAAATGGCTTATCAAACTGAAATTGCACAATGCTGCCGTCGTCGTTGTCTTCAACATCCAGCAAGACGTTGCTATGCGGTATAAATGAGATGGGGGCACGCGTAACAAAACGATAGCCAGAGCGTTGTTCATCACTTTTGTATTCAACACTGGCGTGTATGCCGCGGCCAAAGAGATTATCTTCCTTAAATCCCACTTCAAAACGATTTTTGCCGCCTTTACGACCAAAGCTGACAGACGGTAACAACGACCAGTTATCCCAGGTTTCCACCTGAATACGCGCCATGTCATCAATGTTGCAGGTATCTATGTAAGAAACACGCGCATCGCGAATATACATTTCCCGGCGAATGATCCGCTCCGCCTCGGCCAGTTGTTCCGGTGTAATTTCTTCACCTTCTCTGAACGGCAGCCGATCGGCAATCACATCTGATTGGGTGGTAATATGCAGCCTGTTGGCTAAACGATGAATAAAGCCGGTGTCTTCTTTCGACTCGTCAAAAATATCCTGACTGTTAATAACAATTTCACCCACCTTTTGTGGATGTTCGTGAAGACTTTCCGGACTGCAGCCAGTTTGAGCGGTGGATTCTTCTGCGGCAGCATAATGATTAACCAGGCTAACAATAATGCAGGCTGCACACATCCGCTTGTGGTATTTGAAGCTTCGCATAAACCTTACCGCACAATTCGGCAACCAATGTCAGTTGCGCTGAGAATAAGGGTATTTATGCCACGCCTTGCTTAAGACAAGCTTAACGATAAAGCGAATTAGCTTTGGCGCAGCATTACTGGTTGATTGGGTTAATCAACGGCATGCCTGTGGTAGTCAGCAACGCAATCACGAGCCTGGCATGCCCTCAAAGCGTACTTTGATGAAACAACCACTGAGTATTAAAATTGTCGCCGCCAGTTTATTCCTTCCCTGCGTTTACACCATGGCAGGTAGCGAACAGCTTCGAGCCAGGCACTTAAACACCCCCACTGGCGTTCTGCCTACCGGCTCATTAAATGCCATCACCGACCTCACGGTCGTGAAAGTGGGTCATTGAAGCTACTTAAGAGGCTATGTATACCAGTTTACTGATGGCTGAAGAGGTGGCGGGGTTCACGGTAAAGCACCAGCTTTGCCTATTGAGAAACTCAAAAAGTGACAGGGCCGCTAAACCTATACAGGTTTTGTGGGCCTTCATTTCATATGTACTTTACCGCCTATCATCTTATAGGCGGGCACGCCCCGCATGATAGTTTCGCGGGCAAATTCCTGCCCACAGCCGGGGCAGTGGCAAGGGGTAGTGGTGTGATCTTCCACTATCCGCTCTTTAAAGCACTTAACCAAAGCCCCCTTGCCGCCTTTGCGGTATTTATATAATGGCGCTTTACATTGTATACAGGATATCTGGACGGTTTTTACCGGGCCTTTTTTATTCGGTTTTGCCATGAAGTTGTGCAGTGGTTAACAGGACCGGTAGGGTAACAAAGAATGCCGTGGAGATCGCGTGGGACCATTTCTTTCCGTCCTACCGGCCAAAAGAAATCCCGGATGATTTCTGACGAAATCTCCGGGATGAATAAGTGACGCCGTCACTCATTCAGTCACTAACTGTAACCCGGCCGTTTACCGTGGAAACTCTTACCCGGCTGCTACCACTGCCTTCAGTGAAATCAATCCACTGACCGGGACCATATTTCGCCTTGCTTACTTTGACATTATTGATGTTATTAACAATGCTGCCACCGGCGTGAGCTTCCAGTTCAAAGCGGGCTGACACATCACCGCTGAAATTCAATGTAATACTGCCGCCGACGGTGTCGACCTCCACGTCAGCATTATCTGCCAGACTCATCGACACCCGCGCATCACCGTTTACCGAAGTCATCTCCAGATCATCCACTTCTACCAGCTCAAGTGATGAATCGCCATTCACGGTTTCCACGCTCACTTCCCGGCTGTTGCTTTGCAAGTCAATTTTACCGTTAACACTCACCACCTCGAGTGACTCGGCGCTATCATGCTCCACTTCAATATCACCATTAACCGCTTCAACGGTCAGCATGCCGGTAATCCCTTTGAGCTCTATGTCACCATTAACAGATTCAACATTAACCTTACCGCCCAGGTTACGGCCCTCAATATCGCCGTTAACAACTTCAATTGAGGTACCGCCCTGCGGCCCTTCAATCTTCACATTGGCATTAACCGTTTCATAGGCAAAGCGGCTGCCTACCGGTACATATACGGTTAGATTATCCTTAGCTTCGTCTTTATCTTCCCAGCGATAGTGATTATTTTTAACCTCTACATCAATAACCACTGAGTTACCGCGTTTTTCGAAGGTAAACTCCTCCGTCAGTTCACCCAGGGTACCGGTGATTCTGACCTGATTTTTATCCCAGGTTTTAATGTCGGCCTTGCCATACACGTGTTCCATTTCCACAAAGGGCTTGCTGTCGGTATCCAGCACCCGGTCAATTTTTTCCTGCGCAAAAGCATTTGCAGAAAGCAGTACGCCTGCTACTGCTGCGCCCCAACATAGTCTCTGCATAAAAAGCCTCTTTGTAAAATGTCTAGTCGTTAAAGTTTGCATAATTCACCTATTAGATTTGTTGCCATTTGGGCGCGTGCACTCGCTCAATCAGGTCAATCTGTTGTTGATAAACGCTTTGCAGCATTCGCAAAAGCGCCATGTTATTCGGATCGTTTTTCAATGCGGCTTTTATTGCATCGGCCGCAGACTCAAGCTCAGTCAACTGCCCCTGCCAGTTGTCTGTAACCGCTTTTTGCTCACTGAAGGCCACCAGCAACGACGCTTTCTGCGATTCAAACTGCTTACTCATTTGGGCCACTACGGTCGGATTAGTAGAACCTACCGGCGCCTGACTGCTACTCATAAACAGCCAGACCAACACTGCAGGTACAATAAAACCAGCAGCCACCGCCAGCGGCCAGCGCGAACGAGCAGGTTTAGCCCCGGCCTCGTTGGTAATAGCCAGTTCTATGCCTTGCCATAAATCCCGTGATGGCTTTATATCATCGGGCAGCGTGTCGAGTTGTTGCTTTAAATTGTCCGGTTGATTATTCACTGCCTTCTCCCAACCATTCCTCTAATAATGTTCTGGCCCGGTGATACTGGGCTTTGCTGGTACCGGTAGCCATATTCAGCATGCGGCCAATTTCCTCGTGGCGATACCCTTCCACAGCATGTAGGACGAACACCCAACGCGCCCTTTCCGGTAATTTAACGATACATTTATCGAGTTGCGTTAAATCCGTTGCCGGTTCTGCCAGTAACTGTTGCTCGGTTTCCGGCTCCATCGAAAACATGCGTTTTAGCCACCCACGCTGCTTACGCAAGTAACTAATGGTGATATTGGCAGTGACGCTGTGTAACCAGGTGGCAAACTGACTTTTCCCCGAAAAGTTGCCCAGCTTCTGCCACACCTGAACAAACACTTCCTGAGTGGCATCCTCTGCCATCGCCGCATCGCCGGTTAATCGATAACTCAATGCGTACACCTTCCCTACAAAACGGTCGTACAGTTGCCGGTAAGCAACCATATCGCCCTGCTGTGCCGCTTCAATTTGCTGTTGCAGCTGATGTTGGGTAAATGCCGCTTCGGCATTCACTACCTTTCCCTGTTCTACCGTCATACTGAGTGTGTCTGCTTACATTTAATTTGTGTTGTCAAAAGCTTTGTCGCCGGGTGGTGGTCAAAGGTTTAAATGACCTGAGTAAATTTCTCATTATTTTTTTAATCTCCGGTTTGCTTGCTGAAGTTCTGGTGACATTTTCGCTATACTGACCTATGCCCCCTTTTAACCTGCCAGTAGCAAGGAAATACAATGAAAGTAGCCGCTTTATATGCCGGAAAACCTGCACCGCTTGGACCCAGAAAAGCCCTTTCTGCCATCTGTAAACAGCCGGCTTATTTTCTTACCGTTCACCAGGACAGAACCGACGAAGACACCCAGGCCAATAAACGCTTGCATGGTGGCCCGGAAAAAGTGCTTCATCAATACAGTCTCGCAGGTTACGAGCTGATAAAGCAACACTATCCCGCTCTCGCTGAACTTGCCATGGCCGGTACCATTGGTGAAAACATCACGGTTGAGGGGATGACCGATGAGAACGTGATGATTGGTGACGTGTATGCCTTTGGCGAGGTGGTCGTTCAGGTAGCAGCCCCCCGAGCCCCCTGCAATAAAATAAACCACCGTTTCAATACGCCAAATCTCGATCGTTTTACTGGCAATCATGGCATTACCGGCTGGTATTACCGGGTATTAAAAACCGGTATTATTCATACCGGCGACAGCGTTAGCCTTGAAAGCCGTCCATCACAAAGCGTTAGCGTGGGCGACTTAATGCGCGCGGTTTATAATCCTGAGCACTTCGCGAAGGCTGCTCAGTACGTGGACCTGGAAGTGCTCGATGAAGAATGGCGCGGCAAATGTGAAAAAGCCATAACTAAAGCCGGATAACCTACCAATGCGTTTTGCTGGTAAAGAGGCCGTTTTCTGTTACGGCACTTTACTACTGCCGCAATACCAGCAGCGCCTGTTTGGTGCACGACTGCCGTGCGTCCATGCGGTCTTACCAGGTTGGCGCCTGCGTATGGGCTTCGATGGCTATCGGTTTATCCAACCATCACCGCACAAAAGCGTGCACGGCAAGTTAATCAGGTTAACACCTCAGCAGCTGAAAAAAGCCGACGAATGGGAGGATACTCCCTACTACCGGCGAGAACAGGTGGTCTTCCGCAACCGCCACCAAGCCATGACAGTGTGGGTCTATTCCCGCCGCAATGGCAAAGGCCGCCCCTGCCCACCGCACTTGTTAACCACACATTCTAATGCCCGATTGGTACTGCGCAGACATCGGCACCTGTTTTAAAGTCCCGGTTAGCCCACACCAAACTGCACATTAATTAACCATAAAAGTGGCAAATCAGCTGATTTATGTGTTTAATTATTAACCACAACGCAGTATTTAGGGGCGGAGGTAACATGGATGTAGAAACAATGATCGACGAAATTCTGGTAAAGGAAGGCGGTTATGTAAACCATCCCGCCGATCGGGGCGGACCCACCAACTATGGCATAACCCAAAAGACCCTTTCCCGCTACCTCGAGGTGGCAGTGACTGCCGATATGGTGAAAGCCCTGGATGTTGATACCGCAAGGGATATCTATGAACTTAATTATTACCGCATCCCGCGCATCGATAAGTTACCGCCACCACTACAGCCATTTTTATTCGACAGTGCCGTCAATCATGGTCCGCGCCGGGCGATTAAATTTCTGCAGGAAGTTTGTAATGATGCAGGCTACGGTCCGCTGGTTGTAGATGGTCTCATGGGCCCAAAAAGTAAAGCGCAGGCTCACGCGTGTTTGCAGGAGCTTGGCGACTGGATGATTGTTGCGTTAGTGGAAGAGCGGCAAATGTTTTATGCCGACATTGTCACCAACGATGCCAGCCAGAATGTGTTTCTTAAGGGCTGGCTGGCCAGAGCCAGAAGCTTCTTACCCGATTACCGTGTGGCATAAGGCAGACCCCCTATGAGCAAACTTTTTGAAAATCCTATCTCGGCGATTACCGATTCCGTTTCAAAAGGCGTGGAAACGGTAGCCGGCGTTTTTACCACCAATAAAGAAAAAGAGGCACAGCGCTCGGCTGATGAACAGATGGCGTTATTAAAAACCTATCAGGCAGAGTTTAACGCCCGTCAAAACCGGACCTGGGCCGACTCACTTGCCGACGCATTCAACCGCCTTATCCGGCCAATGATAGTGTCGCTGATCCTGTTTATTTTTGTGATTGCTTATATTTCCCCCACTCACCTTGCCGAGATTACGCTGGCACTGAGTTCTATTCCGGATGGTTACTGGACCCTGCTGAGCGTGATCATCGCCTTCTACTTTGGTGGCAGAATGCAGCTTAAAAGTCAGCAGTTTAAATTTAGCGAAACCCAGGCCCAGGCGGTGAAAGCACTCATTGAAACCAAAGCGGAATTCAGAAAGCTGGAGATGAACAACGATGAGCCCGATAAAGTGTTTGGCGATAGCGTGGCCAAACAGTCAGATTTTGATACCTCCCGGGCTAATCAGGTAAACCCCGTGGTCGAGGCCGCACTCATTCATGTTAAGGAAGACGGCGCGGCGGAAGCAGAAAACAACCAAAGCACCGTGGCTTTGAAAGCTAAAATTGCCGAGATGCAGCAGGAAGATGAACAACAGGTAATATCGCGGCGCCGGTTTGGCCCCCGAAAACTGGGACGACGCTAGCAGCGGGGTATTGCAGACATAAAAAAACCGCGCCGGAGCGCGGTTTTCTTTAAATCACTTAGCGCTTACGCCTGAGCGATGATAACTACTTTAGCAGTAGCCATTACGTCAGAGTGTAATTGCAGGTCGATGTCGTACTCGCCAGTTTCACGCAGGGTACCGGTAGGCAGTTTAACTTCTGCTTTCGCTACTTCTACGCCGGCTGCAGTAATCGCATCAGCGATATCCTGAGTACCAACAGAACCGAACAGTTTGCCTTCTTCACCCGCTGGTGCAGCAATAGTTACTTCGCCCAGCTCAGTAACTTTGTCGGCACGCGCTTGTGCAGCAGCCAGCTGTTCAGCGATTTTCGCTTCCAGCTCTGCGCGGCGCGCTTCAAATTTTTCAACGTTTGCTTTCGTTGCAGGAACCGCTTTACCTTGTGGGAAAAGGAAGTTACGTGCAAAACCAGCTTTAACAGTGACAGTGTCACCCAGACCGCCTAAGTTGGCGATTTTATCCAGTAGAATGATTTCCATCGATGCTACCCCTTATTCTTCGCCAAATTACTTATGAGAGTCAGTGTACGGAAGCAGTGCAAGAAAACGTGCACGCTTAATAGCACTAGACAGTTGGCGCTGGTATTTAGCGCTGGTGCCGGTAATACGGCTAGGTACAATTTTACCGCTTTCAGTTACGTAGTTCTTTAACGTAGCGATATCTTTGTAATCAATTTCAACAACACCTTCTGCAGAGAAACGGCAGAATTTACGACGTCTGAAAAAACGAGCCATGATTAATTCTCCTTATTCTTCGCTTGATGCAGCTGCAGGTTTTTCTGCACGCTCACCACGTGGGGCAGAATCTTCACGACGCTCGCGACGCTCTTCCTTCATCATAGGAGAAGCTTCAGTTACCGCACCTTTGGTACGCATAACCATGTTACGCAGGATAACATCGTTGAAACGGAAAGCAGTTTCCAGTTCAGCAACAGCTTCAGCAGTAGCTTCAGCGTTGATAAGAACATAATGTGCTTTGTGCAGTTTTTCGATTGGGTAAGCCAGTTGACGACGGCCCCAATCTTCCAAGCGATGGATTTGTCCGCCATCTGCTTTCAGGATTGTGGTATAACGCTCGATCATACCAGGAACTTGTTCACTCTGATCAGGGTGAACCATAAAAACGATTTCGTAATGACGCATTTAAACGCTCCTTACGGTTGTAGCCTCGCGCAGTACAGCCTTCTGCATGGAGACAAGGAACTTAATTTGGGTGGCTGTAAGGGCGCGCATTATATAGAGCTTCTCATCACTGCACAAGCTTTATTCAACGACTATCTTTGCCTTGAACAATTCTCTGTCAGAATTGCCTGTTAATCCTAATTCACACTCAGGCGGTAGAAATTGCTCAGGACTATCCCCACTACTTATTCTGTGGCATTAATTTCCAACCAAGGAGGTATTATTAGTCGCGTATTTTTTATTGGTGCAACCGGTGGTGTTGGCCATCGACTTCTTCCCCAGCTAGTCGAACAGGGGCATCAGGTAACGGCGTTACACCGAAAGCCTGAACAGGCCGATTCGCTCAGGCAACAAGGCGCCACTCCCATTGAAGGCGATATGATGACGCTTTCCAGGGACGACTACATAGCGCTTCTGAAGGATCAGGAAATCATAGTCTTCTCAGCGGGCGCAGCGGGCAGCGGCAAAGACCGCACCAGCAAAATCGACGGCGACACCCCGGCATTGTTAGCTGAACTTGTTGAAGAGCTGGGCATTCAGCGTTTCTACCTGGTCTCAGCATTCCCTGAAGCCGGCCGCACTAAAGGTTTGGGAGAAGGCTTTGAGCATTACATGCAGGTGAAAAAAGCAGCCGATGCCCGCCTGGTAAAATCATCGCTGGATTGGATAATCCTGCGCCCGGGCACGCTGCTCGATGAAGAGGCTGATGATAAAGTGAGTCTCGACTATTCGCTCACCTATGGCTCAGTTAAACGCGGTAATGTGGCAAATACACTGGCAGCGCTTATTGCCAAACCCACTATACGCCGCCAGATCATCGAGCTTACCGACGGCGATGAACACCTGAACGACGCAGTTCAACGTCTGCTCACCACATCCTGACCGATTCATTCAATATCAGAAGTTACTCCGCCTTTAAGCAATGAGAGGTTCTTGAGTAATAATGGTATAAGGCCTAATGCGGCAGTTGCCACGCTTAACAACGTATTCAGGGAGCTGCCGCTGGAATAAACAAAGATCACCAGCAGTACCAGCAACAGTGCAAAGACAGGAATACGCAATACGCTCCAGGCGCCGCTGTTGGCGTTGTCTAACCAGTAACCTATTACTGCTTCATTTTCAGCACTTAAAATAAATTGCCTGAAGCTATCATTAATGATGCTCCAGCCCTTATCCCTAAACAGATATCCCCGTCTTACCAGACGCTCAATAATAACCGCATTGGCAGGATTAATACTGGCACCGTTAGCCAGCTTCCATAAAATAAGCTTCTCCTGGCGAGTACACTCCTCCCATTTTCGTCGGTACAGGGCGCCGGCATGTTCAAGCATAAATTCAACGACCTGTTCCGGCTCCCAAAAATCTACCCGCTGATTACTCAGTGTCTGGCTGCAGTCATCGCCGGCAATGATTCTGAAACGCTCCGTTTGCTGGTCCAGACAATCTTTCAGGGGGTTGATTTCAGGCCATGCCTGGCATTCAAACTCAACCAGTAAGTTCACATCGAAAGGATTACTCAGGCGCCGTTTTTGCACCGGTGACCACGCGTAGCGTTTTGTCAGTTCAGAGAAAAGTTTACTCCAGCCAGCCTTTTCATCGCTTAACAACGCTTTTTCAGTTTCCTCATTGTCATAGGCTGAGGGATTTAGTAACCGGTACAACGGAGCCGTTTCGGCCACAATCACCAAGGTTACGCCGCGCTGATTATGCAAAGTGTAGAGAAAGCCCAGTGATTGCTTACGTAATGTCTCATCGCCACTCACTTGTTCAACCGCCGAAATTGCCACAACAAGTGGCTGACGCATTGCAGAATTAACGGCTTGTTCGACTTCCGCCAAAAAATAGTGGCCATTATCGCTACCGCTAAGGCACTCCGGTAAGCGGAATACGCGCCTTTGAAAGAGCGCATCAGTTTGTTGGTTCAGTGCTTTTTCTGCCTGCAAACGGGTGGCGTTGAGTACCAGATAAGACGGCGTTTGTGAACCCTCCTGGCCGGCAGTGATCGAAGGAAACGTTTCGGCAAACTTCGCCTGAGCCGAACAGCCGGGCAATATCCTGAACTGGTCCTGCAAGTGCTCTCCCATCAGGCGCTGCACGAGCAATTGTCTGGCCGCCAGATAAATGCCAAATGGCACCGCCAAAAACATAATCAGCGCAATTAACGGCCCACTGCCTTCTCGCACCGCGGCAAGCATAAGCAGATCGGCCCGGTAGCCCAAATCGGTCCCATGCAACGCTGCCGTTACACTAGAAAGATCCTGTTTGGCGGCAAAGGTTAAATGACTGACAAACTCGGTTTGACTGGGCGTAATACTGAACATCTGGTTAAAAAAGCTATCCGGCCTGGAGGGCATATCGTCAGGATCGCGGTTTATCAGCACCCATTTATTACAAAACAGCTCGCAATCAGCCACAGAAGACGTTTGTATTAGGTCAGGATAAAAACTACTGGTGAGTTCCGCCAGACGATATCCTGCCGCCATTGAACACGGAAACACAGAAGCCGATGGCGAACACGGCCTGGCATTAAGGAAACTTAAATAGTCCTCGTAGCCAAACTGATGAGTCAGCATACTTTGTTTAATATGACTAGCTTCAAAACTCGCCTGGCGCTGCAGCAAATAATCATGGGCGGTATAAGCAACTAACGACGCGGGAACCACCGCGGCTAAATACAGCAAGCCACTCAGGTACCACAGATAACCTGTTGTATAGCGGCGCTTCTCGACCGATCGGCTATCGCGACGGCGACAACGGATGAGGTCCTGCGGCTTACCCCACACCCGAAAGGCTTCCACTGCGGCGGCAATTAAAACCAGTCCAGCTAAGGCAAATACCTGATTAACCGGTATTAGCTCTCGCTGAACACCAGACTGATTAAGCATATCAACAATAAACAGTAATGCCGTGATGGCAACAAAGCCAGTTATCGGGCGTTTCCATAAAGCATAATGTGTGGTGTTCACCCGAAACATACGGGTTAAAAATATCGCCACCAATGTGCAACTACCAGCCCACATAACCATGCGGCTGGTAAAGGGCAGAATAACCCCGGTCTGGTACTGAATACCCAGCCCGGTAGCAAACAGAATCAGCGCATAGGTTTTATAGCGCTTGATATGCTTTTCATCAAAATAGGCCAACTCCTGCCAGAAGCGCTGAACAATGCCGTAACGCAACACTATAAATGCCGGAATAACAACCAGCAGAAATAAGAAGACCGCCAGAAACACCAGGATCATATTATTGGTTTGCAGCGCCTCGGGGTTAAAAAAAACGGCCAGTCGCCAGGGAATACTATTAACCGTGGCGGCTTCAGTACCGGTTGCTGTCATTGCGCCAATCAGAACCGTGTGAGGACTACCCTTATAATCGAGCTGCATTAACGTGGGTGAGCGTATTTGATTATGTTCGGCCGCCACCAGCAGTTCCGGATTACGGTTCGTCTCAGTGAAAAAGTTTTCAATCAGGCTCAGCGAATCATCACTGTGAAACAACACGTTGCCGTCTTCGTCTATCACTGCAAACCCAAAATTATTAGGCATCACCCGGTCAACCAGACTACCCAACCGGGTGCCGGCAATAATTAACTTTGGCTCAGCATTGGCACTTTGCTGGAGCGGCTTTTGGAAGCCTTTTTTCTGATAGCTCGAAAAAGTCTGGGCCAGCCGGAACTGACTGTACGCTTCCACACTGTATGGCGCCGGTTCATCATCAAATTTACCTGCTGCAAACGGGATCGACAACATGGCATTTTTACGGCCGTCTTCAATGTTAAACACCCGCTGGATGAAAAACCGCGACATCCTGCCATCGTCTGAGTGAGACAACTGCCAGAACTGACCAGCCAGACCGGCTTTCACATAGTTTCGCCTAGCCAGGTTGATGGTTTGCTCGAAGACCAGATGCTCCGAGCTATACAGCACAGGATAGTCGGTACTCACCGTGCCATTTGCATCGATTACCGCCACCGTTTCTACAATTCGCTTGTGTGCCAGAGCGCCTGGTGAGGGATGACTCTCAGCAGTCAAGGGGCCCTCACAAATTTGATTGTCATACACACCAGACTCGCCATTGGCGGGGCGATGACGTGTACACTTGTCATCGGTAGCCTGTTCCACAATGTCTAGCACAGTGCTCACTTCTTCCACAAAGTCATGACTGATTTCGCGATGCATCAAATGCAGTTGCCGGGCTTTTACCTCCGCAAAATAATTAAAAAACAACTCCTGAATTAACCCTATAGTGACAATACCAATGGCTATCGTCATACCGAGTATTATCTGGCTTTTGTCGCCCCTGGCGATGGCATGGGTAGTACTGATATAGCGCAGTTTAATAAGGGGAGTGATGGCGATTAAAAATAGCAGGCCTAAAATCAGCCACATGAGCAGCGTGGGAGACAACTTTAGTTTCTGTTGATTGATCGCGCTTTTTTCTATCACCCCAACCAGATACAGCTCCTGCCCTGCCACCGTTAAGGCGGTTTCCATTACCGGGTGCACGTACACTCTGAAGTCGATATCGCTCACCTGGGTATCTATAAAATTCGTCCCTTCAATCACCATATTAGCCGGGGTTGCCTCAGCTGTAGCTGACTGTGTGGATGGGTGTAAATGGGTAATGCGTTTGATCAGCAGTTCGGTTTCGTCACTTAACTGCGATGCATGATTAACCACTGATAGCACATTGCCATTTCCATCAACCAGAGCGACTGTCTGAAAGCGTGCGACCCGCTGGCCTAAAGAATCACTGACTTTACCCGACAAATGAAGTTTAAAATAAGCGCTCTTAGTGTTCGGGGCCTCACAGGCTTTGTAACTAATAAAATTGGCCTGGTCGAATGGCTCAAACGACAGTGCATAGGAGGATGACGGCGGTGCGGAAACCGTGACTTTTTCTTCCACCTGAATGGCGGCCAGGTCGTCTGAAACAGAGAGTTTTTCGATGGCTGTTTTCAACACATCCTGGTTAACATCACACTGTTGCTGGTCATTGTCATCGGCAAGGATATACTGAGACGTGACTTTAACCTTGTCGAAACTACGGTGGAGCGTGCCTTCTATTTGTTTGAGTTCGCGAAACAGCAACGTGTTGAGGGTATCCTCGTTACTATCCATTTTGAAATAATAAATGACGCCGGAAATGATAGTGCCGAGCGCCAGCACCAGCGCGATAAACAGTAGCTTGGAAAGGTTGCGTTTGAATGGCGTCATAAGCGTCCGGCTTATATAACGTTACACCCAATCGCTAGCGAACAGCAGTAACCATCAAACGTTATAATTTAGTTATGTTGATTGTACATTATTTAGCCAGAGCATAGCGCCGGCGGCGTTTATGATCAACCAAAACGATTCGATTAGCCAGCGTTATCAGGCACTGGCCAGTCCCAGTTTCACGGCAAAGTACACAAACAGGCCGCCCGCCGCCTTATTTAACCAGAAGCTTAAGCGGCCAACGCCCGACAGACGCTTACGGAGCCACACCGTTCCAATAACCAGGAGCAAACACCAGGACGTCCCGGTCAGCGTAAATATGCCGCCCAGAGCCAGAAACATACCGGTTTTATCGGCCACCTCTGCAGGAATAAACTGTGGTACGAAAGCCAGAAAAAAAAGCGCCACCTTGGGGTTTAACACATTGGTTAAAAAACCACCGGCAAATATTCGCTGCAAACTGGCGGTACGAGGTAACTCCAGGTTTTGTTCTGCCTCAGCGCCGTCTTGCTGTGGTCGTTTTGCCATTAGCATAGAAAAGCCAAGGTATAACAGGTAAGCGCACCCCGCCACCTTAATCACCGTAAATGCCCAGGCCGAAGTGGCCAGCAAAGCACTAAGCCCCAGCGCTGCTGCCACAATATGCACGCTGACACCCGACATGATCCCCAGCAAGGCCACCACCCCGGCGCGAGCGCCCTGAGTAGCGCTGCGAGCAATGATGTATAACGAATCCGGCCCGGGCAGAATGTTTAGTAACAGGCAGGCGAAGATAAACGGGATAACATTGATAACGTCAAACATGATGTACTCTGGCCTAACAGTAATAAGAATATGCTACTCCAGCCACACCAACATGGCAATCCCGGCAACCGCCAGCGCAGACCAGACCGAAACATTACGGCTTAGTCTGTCGCCAAGCATCCAGCCAATGCCCAGAGAAAGTAACACACTGGCTGCCAGCAGGGTTTGGGCAATGGCCGCTTTGGTATAACTGAACGCCAGCATTTGTAAGGTCAGCGCCATAAAGGTGCCGATAAACACTGCGAGTGTAAACAGTCGCCAGGTTATGCCCTTATCAGTGGTTGTAGGCAACCAGCGCTGTCTGGTAAACACCATCAGCAAACAAATAATCAGCAGGCCGCCCAGCAGCCGGATAAGACTGGCGTTAAAGGCATCAATCTCAAAGGAAGTCAGCACATCGCGACTAATGACAGCCCCGACGGCCTGGCAAAGCGCTGCCAGCGCAGCATAAACATAACCGGTTGGCGAAAATAAGGTTAACGCCGCGCGCTTGTGGGTTTTCACAATTACGTCCACGCAGATGATCACCAGCGCCACCGCCAGCCACTGCTGCCAGCTCAGCCATTCGTCAATCCATGCCATGGCCAGTAACGCGGTTAATACCGGTGCCAGTGTTTCTGCAATCAGGATAGATTGAGCGTCACCGATTTTATTAAGCGCCTGAAAGAAAAAAGTATCGCCCAGGCCAATACCAATAACGCCGCTTAGCAACAACCAGCCCCAAACTGCACCCGATGCTTCTACGGGAGGTAAAAACACCACCGACACAGCCAGAAGCAATCCGGCAGACAGCATCCCTTTCCAAAAATTGAGCGCCAGGGGGGTAAACGACTTTCCCAGCATCTGAAATAACCGGGCAGACACCGCCCAGCAGAGCGCCGCAGCCAACGCGGCGAATTCGCCAATCATAATCAGTTCCAATAAATTACCGCAAAAAAATACCCGGCAGAGCCGGGTATTTTATTTAATGCTAGTTTGACAGCTTAGAGTTCGCGCAGCCATATGTTCCTGAAACTCACCAGGTTATCGTGATCCTGTAACTGGATAGGCGCACAACCATGGGCTTTATATTTGGGAGCGCCAATCCATTCAGTCGTGCCCTGAATTTCCACATGGTTTTGTACTACTACACCATTATGAATAACCGTGACATAGCCGGGCGACTGAAGCGCTTCACCGTCGAACTTTGGTGCGGTAAAGATTATGTCGTACTCCTGCCATTCACCTGGTGGACGGGTGGCATTGGCCAGTGGAATGGTTTGCTTGTAGACCGATGCAGCCTGTCCGTTCGGATAGGTTTTATTCTGGTAAGAATCGAGCACCTGAATTTCATAGCGTTCCTGGAAAAAAACACCGCTGTTATTGCGTAACTGTCCTTCCATCCCCGCTTCAGGTTTTGGCGCTCGCCATTCTACGTGTAATTGCACATCACAGAACGACTGCTTGGTTCGGATGTTCCCCTGACCAGGCTTCACGGTGACGGTATCGCCGCCAAGGGTCCAGGCAGCCTCGCCGCCTTTCACTGACTCCCAGGCTGACAGGTCGGTACCGTCAAATAATACCACGGCATCCGATGGGGCCTTACCCACCGGCGTCTCAACCACTTCCGGTACGGGCTCCCAAACTTCCGTCTTCTGTGCCTGTTGCCACGGCTCCAGTTTTTCTTCCTGGGCAGCACAGGCAGCCAACGCTGGCGATAACAGCGCCAGACCAGCAACGGTTGCTATACTTTTCTTACGCATAAGTTGTGTCCTCTTGTTTGGCAAAATATCGACGGCCTTCAATTAGGTCGCCCAGGCTCTGTCACCTTTTTCGTATGGCATATCGCCATCGTATTTGCCCGGAATCCCCACATAACGCAGCACCTTGGTGGCACCTACTTCAGATGTAAAGAAAGTAAACAGGGTGAGCTGCTTAAACATAGTGAAGTAGTGCGGTAACGGATCGGTATCGTCCGCATCTCGACTGTTAGCACGCTGATTTACCGCGCCCCACAAATTACGCTCGGCATTATATTCTTTGGCCTGAGCGTCGAGGTCGTTTAATAATTCAAAACGCTGCGCATTGCTCAGGGTCAGGAACGGCATATCAAAACGCTCATCACTGACCAGGTTCAATTTACGCAGGCCGTCTTTGAACGCCTGTTGCTGAACCGGCGTATAGCAGTCTGCTACCAGCACCGCCATCATTTGTGCACACTGGGCATCTTTGGCGCCCGGGGTGTCAGTTCGTGGCATAATGGTTTCCGCCACTTCGCTCATCAGGCTGATATCATCTTTACTCAGGCCCACTTTTGCCGGGTCGGTGGCAGGCACTTTTAACCCCCAGGCCATCGCATTACCGCCAACAAAGGCAGCACCGGTAGAGGCCGCAATCATTTTAAGAAGGTCGCGTCTGTCCATCTTAGATGTTCCCCTTTTTCAATTCTTCAACAGCAAAGTTAGCAGCCCTGGCGGTTAATGCCATGTAAGTCAACGATGGGTTAACACAGGACGCCGAAGTCATCGCAGCACCGTCGGTGACAAATACGTTGGGCGCATCCCACACCTGATTGTGAGCGTTCAGCACTGAAGACTTAGGATCGCGGCCCATGCGCGCACCACCCATTTCGTGAATCCCCATACCCGGCGCATAATCTGCGTCGTAGCCCTGAACATTCTTGAGGCCCATTTTTTCAAACATCTCCACCGCGTCATTCATCATGTCTTTACGCATGGCATATTCGTTTTCTTTGATCTCAACGTCCATTTCCAGCACGGGTAAGCCCCACTTGTCTTTTTGTGCTTTGTTGAGGTAAACCTTATTGTCGTGGTTTGGCAACATTTCACCAAAGGCCGTCATACCAATCGACCAGCCACCCGGCTCGCTCAGGGTATTTTTCAGATCGGCGCCAATGCCCATTTCAGCCACGTTGCGGTTCCAGCCCTGACGGCTGGCAGCGCCCTGATAACCAAAGCCACGCAGATAATCACGTTTATCATCGCCCCAGTTCCGGAAACGCGGAATATAGAAACCAGACGGCCGACGTCCGTAATAATACTTATCGTCAAAACCTTCAATATCGGCCGACGCCCCTACGCGGAAGTGGTGATCCATAATGTTATGGCCCAGCTCACCGCTGCTGCTGCCCAGACCGCCGTCCCATACATCGGTGGCTGAGTTCATCAGCATCCACACCGAGTTCAGCGCTGACGCATTGAGGAACACAATCTTACTCTTGAATTCATAAGTCTGGTTATTCTCAGAGTCGAGAATTTCAACGCCCGTTGCACGCTTTTTGTCTTTGTCGTAGAGCACACGGGTCACGATAGAGAACGGACGTACAGTGAGGTTGCCGGTAGCCATCGCCACTGGTAGCGTTGATGACTGCGTAGAGAAATAGCCACCAAACGGACAACCCAGCCAGCACTTATTGCGGTACTGACAGTTTACCCGGTTCTGCTCAGGCTTGGGTTCAGTCATGTTGGCACTGCGGCCATTAATAATATGACGGGTACCTTTAAACGCTTTCTGCAATCGTTTGGCGAGATCTTTTTCTACTACGTTTAATGGAATTGGCGGCTGGTACTGGCCATCTGGCAACACATCCAAACCATCCCGGCTTCCACTGATACCCGCAAAACGCTCAACATAATCGTACCAAGACGCCATATCGCTGTAGCGAATCGGCCAGTCAACCCCAACGCCTTCTTTGGCATTGGCCATAAAATCAGCTTCGTTAAGACGATAACTCTGACGACCCCACAGCAGTGAGCGTCCGCCCACGTGATAGCCGCGATACCAGTCAAAGCGTTTCTTTTCGACATAAGGAGATGTCTGGTGACTTTCCCACATTCCATAGGTGGACTCATTGAGTGGGTAATCGCGCTTAATAACCGGCTCAAGCTCTTTCATTTCCTGCGTAGCCAGATCACGGTGCGGGTAATTCCACGCCTCATTGTGGGCGTTCACATAGTCTTTAATATGTTCAATATTACGACCGCGCTCCAGCATCAGAACCTTAAGCCCTTTTTCAGCCAGCTCTTTCGCTGCCCAACCGCCGCTGATACCTGAACCAACTACGATTGCATCATAGACATTATCTGCCATTACTTCTCCCCTTAAATCGTGTAGTGTCTCTAACCGCTCTTATGTGTTGCCCAATCACACATCACAAATCAGAATAGCTTCGCGCAGCGATTCAATCTGACCCTGAATGGTTTTTGGGGTTGGTATAAATTCCTGAGCCACATATCCGCTAAAGCCTGTCGCATTAATTGCTTTGATAATCGCCGGATAAAAAAGCTCCTGAGTATCGTTTATTTCATGCCTGCCGGGTACGCCGGCAGTGTGATAGTGACCAAAGTACTCGTGGTTATCCTGAATCGTGCGGATAATGTCACCTTCACTAATTTGCATATGATAAATATCATAAAGCAGCTTAAAATTAGCTGAACCGAGCTGCTGGCAGAGGGCAATCCCCCAGGCCGAATTATCGGCAAAGTAATCCGGGTGATCTACCTTGCTGTTAAACAGCTCCATTTGCAGGATAACGCCACGCTTTTCTGCGTGTCCGATAACGCGTTTAAGACCGTTTACGGCATGCTTCAGGCCCTCTTCAGGACTTACGCCGCGTTTGTTACCACTAAAGCAAATCAGGTTACGGTAGCCGGCATCAGCGACTAAATCGATATGCTTCAAGTAGCGCTCTGTCAGCTCGTCATGGAACTTCGGATCGGCCCAACCGTCTTCGAGGTTGAGTTCGGCACCGTTACACATAGAGCTGTCGATGCCGTACTTTTTGAGCGTTGTCCAATCCGCAGGCCCAATCAGGTCGATGGCACTAAAGCCAATGGCTTTCGCCGCAATACACAGCTCTTCAATAGTTAATTCGCCGTAAGTCCAGCGGGCCACGGAATGATGAATATTCCCTTTCAGCTTTAACCCTGCAATGTCTTCTGGCAAAGTCGCCAGCGCGGACGAACTGAGACTGGCGCCGGTTACCCCGAGCACCAGCTTTTTAAGCAGGTCGCGACGCGCGATGAGCGCGTCCGACAAAGCAGAATTCATTGGCTTATCAGGCATCAGCCTTAACCTCTTCCTTTTTGAAGATTAACAGGAACAGCACCAGCACTACTGCCGCGAACGCCGCAGGGAACAGCCAGATTTGTTGCCACGCGTGGCCTGCGTCTCCGGCATAGTTATCGGTAATTTGACCGGCTACCCAGAATCCCACCAGCATCCCTACACCGTAGGTTGCCAGGGTAATGAGCCCCTGAGCGGCACTTTTTACTTTGTCGCCGGCTTTGGCATTAGTGTAGATTTGGCCTGACACAAAGAAGAAGTCATAACAGATACCGTGCAGGGCAATACCAATAATCAGCATGAACAATCCAGACTCTGCATCGCCAAAGGCAAAAAATGCATAACGTAATACCCAGGCAGCCATGCCCAGTAACAACGTCATTTTGATGCCAAAGCGGTTGAGGAATACCGGCAGCGCCAGCATAAACAGGACTTCTGACACCTGGCCCAGCGTCATTTTTCCGGTGGCATTCTCAACTCCAATCTCAGTCAGGAACGGATTCGCATTCTGATAGTAGAAAGCCAGTGGGATACAAATAAGCACACTTGAGGCAAAGAACACAAAGAAGTTACGATCTTTAAGCATTGCCAGCGCGTCGAGGCCCAGTAACTGACCCAGGCTGGACGCTTCTGAACCTTTAGCAGCCGGTGGTGTGGCTGGCAGCGTAAAGCTGTAAATACCCAGTGCCAGCGAGGCAATTGCACACAGCATAAAGGTGTTACGCAGCATGCCGTCAGCAATACCTTGCTGCGAATCCCACGAGAACACGTAGCTGATAACCAGACCAGCAACAATCCAGCCGATGGTGCCCCACACCCGAATTTTACCAAACTCTTTAGACGGGTCTGACATTTGCCCGAACGATACCGAGTTAACCAGTGCCAGCGTTGGCATGTATGCAATCATGTAACCCAGTACATAAGGGTAAAACCCGGCAAAGTCGGTAGACATATACATCATGTACATTAGTGCAGCGCCCGCCAGGTGCAGAATGCCCAGAATACGCTCGGCATTAAAGAACCGGTCAGCAATCAGACCAATGATGAACGGTGCAATGATCGCGCCCCATGACTGGGTTGAGAACGCCATACCGATTTCACTGCCCGACGCACCGAGCGTGCCGCCGAGAAAGGTTCCCAGCGTTACAAACCAACCACCCCAGATAAAAAACTGGAGAAACATCATAATACTCAGACGTATTGTTATTGTGTTCATAGGCTCCTCGCCAAATGTCTGTACTGACCGTACTTTTTGTACCAGTTACGTGTTGTTATTAATCTTTTAAACCCAGGATCCGGCGGTTACGTTCTTCGCTCGCCTCAGCGCCGGCAAAATCATCAAACGCATGCTTGGTGGGTTCAATGATATGGCTGGCAATAAACGGCGCGCCCTCGGCGGCGCCCTGCGCGGAGTCTTTCAGGCAGCATTCCCATTCCAGCACTGCCCAGCCATCAAACCCGTACTGGGTCAGCTTGCTGAAGATAGATTTGAAATCAACCTGGCCATCGCCCAGTGAACGGAAACGTCCGGGACGTTCCTTCCAGTCCTCATAGCCGCCGTACACGCCGGAACGACCGGTAGGGTTAAACTCAGCATCCTTAACGTGGAACATTTTGATGCGATCGTGATAACGGTCGATAAAGTCCAGGTAATCCAGTTGCTGCAGCACAAAGTGGCTGGGGTCAAACAGAATGTTGGCACGCGGATGGTTATCCACGGCTTTCAGGAAACGCTCAAAGGTTGCGCCGTCGTGCAGGTCTTCACCCGGGTGAATTTCGTAGCACACATCCACACCCGCTTCGTCAAATGCATCCAGAATTGGCTTCCAGCGTTTAGCCAGTTCAGCAAAGCCTTGCTCTACCAGACCGGCCGGGCGCTGTGGCCATGGATAAACAAGGTGCCACAGCAACGCACCGGAAAAGGTTGCATGAGCTTTCAGTCCCAACCGTTCGCTTGCCTTAGCGGCAAACTTTAATTGCTCAATCGCCCATTCCGTGCGTTCCTGCGGTTTACCATGGAGGTGTTTGGGTGCAAAGTTATCAAACAGCTCATCGTAAGCCGGATGCACCGCCACCAGTTGACCTTGCAGATGCGTTGAAAGTTCGGTGATTTCAATGCCAGCATCGCGACAAATGCCCATCACTTCATCACAGTAGTCCTGACTTTTAGCCGCCAGTTCTAAATTAAAAATATCGTCGTTGCCGGTCGGCATCTGAATGCCTTTATAGCCATTCTCAGCCGCCCACTTAACAATGGTATCCAGTTTATTAAATGGCGCTTTATCACTGACAAACTGGGCTAAAAAGATAGCCGGGCCTTTAATCGCAGACATAGTTTACTCTCCTGCTTAATACGTTAATTAGGTGCGTGTTATTCAGCGTCGAAAAAATCGGTCCACTTGGCATCACTGGCCGTACTCGCCAGCATGGTTTCGATGAACGCGTTACCGCGTAAACCGTCTTCCAGACCTGGCACACCATCGGCTTTACCGGTTTGACCACTACGTACCGCTTTAGCAAACAAGGTATACAGATTCCCCATGGCTTCCAGGTATCCTTCCGGATGACCACCAGGAATACGACAGCGTTCGTTAGCTTCTTCACAAAGGCCAGGCATTCCGCCACCTGCGCGCAGGGTCACCATCGGACCGCTCAGCGAGCGCACAAGCAGTGAATTGGGATTCATCTGCATCCATTCCAGGCCGCCTTTTTCACCGTAAACACGGATTTTCAGGCCGTTTTCTTCACCTGCACACACCTGGCTTGCCATCAGCACACCAGATGCGCCGTTTTCAAAGCGCAGCAGTGCCGCACCATCATCATCCAGACGGCGTCCTTCCACGTGAGTATGCATGTCGGCGCACAGTTTGGTTACCTTGTCGCCAGACACAAATTCAGCCATGTTCAGCGCATGGGTACCAATATCGCCCATACAGCCACTGCCGCCGGATTTGCTCGGATCGGTACGCCAGCCAGCCTGTTTGTTATCCTGTAGTTCGATACCTTCGCTTAACCAGCCCTGCGGATACTCCACAAAGACTTTGCGGATTTTCCCCAGCTCACCGTTAGCCACCATATGCCGCGCCTGCCATACCATGGGGTAACCAATATAGGTATGCGCCAGACCAAGTAATACCGGCTTTTCCTGTAACACTGACTTGAGTGTTTTGGCTTCGTCCAGGGAAATCGCCAGTGGCTTTTCGCAGAACACATGAATGCCTGCCTCGAGTGCAGCCTTGGTAACTTCCACGTGTAAGTGGTTAGGCGTCACGACTGCCAGTACCTGCACGCGCTGTTCTTCTGGCAGCTTCGACTCTTGTTCAATAAGCGCCTGCCAGCTGTCATAAGCACGGTCCGCCGAAATACTCAGCGATTCAGCTGTTTCAAGGTTATTTTCCGGGTTGCGACTAAACGCGCCACACACCAGTTCGTAATGTCCATCCAGCCCGGCTGCATGACGGTGCACCGCGCCAATAAAGGCACCCTGGCCGCCGCCGACCATGCCTAAACGAATTTTCTCAGTTTTTGCCACGTTCAAACCTCGATTTGCAGTTTTCGTCCAAAACGCACTTGTGTACTTTTTGTTAATGATGTAAAAATGTAACGGATTACATCGGAGTATAACAAGATTATTCACCAGATCTAGTCCAAATTTATGACAAATATGTTAATAAAATGGAGTGGTTTTTGGTTAATGCGCGGAAAACACGCATTTTTAGCTACCTGAAAACAGAAACTTTGTTAACATAAAAAAACAATAAATGTTATCGGTTACATTATTCACTGTGGTTATGTGGGGGCGATTAGTTGTCGAATATAAGAGAAGTTGCTGACCTAGCAGGCGTTTCGGTGGCCACGGTGTCACGAACGTTACAGCAACCAGAATTGGTATCGCCAAAAACCCGGGCCAAAGTGACCCGCGCCATTGAGCAGCTTAACTATAAACCCAATCTGATGGCGGTGAAGTTTCGCTCTGGCAAAACCCACAATATTGTAGTTCTGGTGCCTACCGTGGCTAACGTGTTTTTCGCCAGGGTGATCCGTGGCATGCAGGAAGCCGCTGCTGCTGAGGGGTATTCTTTACTGCTGGTTAATACCATGGGTGATAGTGCTACCGAACAAAATTACGCCCGGATGATCCATACATCACAAGCTGATGGCGTGGTACAACTTCGGGCCTTTAACCCCTTCAGTGATAATGACGCAGATGATCAGGGCTTATTGCCTATGGTTAACGCCTGTGAAATTCTCGATACGCCACAGTGCCCCACAGTCTCACTGGACAACCGTCTGGCCGCCGCCGCAATGACCGAACACCTGGTTGAACTCGGCCATCAGCATATCGCTATGATCAAAGGCCCGGCGTCCAGCCCGTTAACCCGTGAGCGGATGCTGGGCTTTAAAGATGCCTTACAGGCAGCCGGACTCAAATACTGCGAAGAGCTGATGTTCGACGGCGACTTTACGCTGCAATCCGGGTACGATGCAGCCGACCGCATCCTTAGCCAGTCACACCCGGTAAGCGCCATTTTTTGCGAAAACGATGAAATGGCGCTGGGCGCTATCAGTCGCCTGAAAGCCGCTGGTTTACGCATTGCTGAAGACATTTCAGTGTCCGGCTTCGACAATATCGCCTTTGCAAAATTCAGCGATCCACCATTAACCACTATCGCTCAGCCGGCAGAGGAATTTGGTGAGACCGCCATTAACCTGCTCATTGATGTTTTAAAGGGCAAAGCCAAACGTGCAGTAAAAGTCATTCTGCCGTACCAGTTAATTATCCGAAACAGCACAGGGCCAGCCCCGGCGCAACCGGTAAGGCTGTGAATATGCCAATAAAAGGGAGAAAACCTATGTCGCAACACCGTAAAAACAGCCCAATCATTACCACCGCCTCTGCCAGCAAGCTGAGTCGTCGCCGTTTTATGCAAATGTCGGCCACCGGCGTTGGTGCACTCTTTGGTGCCGCAGCCTGTGGGGGAGCATCCACGGTGACCACTGCCGCCAAAGTCAATCGCGTTGGCCTGCAACTGTACACGCTGCGCAGCATGATGGAAAAAAGCGTAACTGACACCTTAAAACTGGTTGCCAGCGTAGGCTACAAAGAGCTGGAGTTTGCCGGTTTCTACGACAACGACCCTAAAGACGTTAAAGCGTTAATGGACGAACTGGGTTTAACCGCGCCGTCCTCTCACGTATTACTTAAATTTATGTCTACCGACGCTGACGTTGAAAAACAGATCGAAATCGCTAAAACCATGGGCCACAAATACGTGGTAGTGCCGTATATCTTCCCTGAAGATCGCAGCACAGATATAGCCGGTTATCAGCGACTCGCTGAACGCCTCAACAAACTCGGCGAAACCTTTAAAGCCAATGGTATTCAGCTGGCCTACCACAACCATGATTTCGAATTCGAAAACATGAATGGTCAGGTCCCTTATGATGTTCTGCTCGATGAATGTGATGCCGACCTGCTTGCCATGGAGCTGGACTTATACTGGACCGTAAAAGCCGGCCTGAACCCGGTAGACTATTTTAAACGCAATCCGGGCCGCTTCAAATTATGGCATGTGAAAGACATGGACGCCCAGGGCGAATTTGCTGACGTGGGTAAAGGCACCATCAACTTTGACGACATTTTTGCTAACGGCGAACTCTCGGGCATTGAACATAAATTTGTTGAGCGCGACAAAACCGATGATATGGTCGAAACCATCAAGCAAGGTTACCTCACTGTCAGTCGCCTGAACGGTAAGTACTAAACTTTACAACAAATGTAAATAATCCACCTTCTGAAGAAGGTGGCTTTGCGCTAACCCCCTAAAAGGGGGGCTCTATTTAAATCGAAGAAAGAACAAAAATTGTGCCCTTCTTCAGTGTTGTCATTGTCACTGGCATACATAACAAACTGGAAGAATCATCATGGATGAGGATTCAGTCGATGCGACACATGGATGTGCCGTCATTGACGGTCTAGTTTGTTCTGCCAAGGGACGATGACGTTTTTCACTGATAAGGGCTGCGGGGAGTCCAGAGTGGTTCACGGTCACCGGGTCGCACAACACCCTCTGGTCGCGGTCGGCGACTCCGACAACAATCTATATACATCATTATTTGCTGACTAATATATATGGGCCAAGCCCTACCACGAATGATAACTACCTACTGAAGTAGGTGGTTTAGGAGTGAAAACCAAAAAGGGGCCTCGGCCCCTTTTTGGTGCCTGCCGATCAGGCTTTAAGATACTCACGGATCACGTAATGAAGGATCCCGCCATGTTCGTAATAGGTAAACTCATTGGCGGTATCAATCCGTACGGTTAAATCAACCGTTAACGTGCTGCCATCAACCTTTTTAATTGTCATCTGGGTCGTTTTCTGACCACGCTCCACCGGTTCAATAGAGAATTGCTCATTCCCCTCGATACCCAGCGATTCAGCGCTGTCTCCCTCGCTGAACTGTAGCGGTAGAATTCCCATACCAATCAGGTTAGAGCGGTGAATTCGCTCAAAGCTCTCGGCAATCACGGCTTTCACGCCCATAAGTGATGGTCCCTTGGCTGCCCAGTCACGACTGGATCCCGTGCCGTATTCCTTACCGCCAATCACAATGGCCGGAACTTTCTCTTCCTTGTAGCGCATGGCTGCATGGTAAATCGACATGGCATCACCACTTGGGAAGTGCGTGGTGGCACTACCGCTGGTACCTGGCGCTAACTGGTTTTTCAGGCGTACGTTGGCAAAGGTACCGCGCATCATTACTTCATGGTTACCCCGGCGTGAGCCATAGGAGTTAAAGTGCTCCGGCGTTACCCCCAGCTCCTGTAAGTATTCGCCAGCCGGACTCTCCGGTGCAATGGCACCCGCCGGAGATATGTGGTCGGTAGTGATTGAATCACCTACTTTCACCAGGCAACGGGCACTGTTGATAGCACCAATAGGGTCCGGCGTGGTCGACATAGTTTCGAAAAATGGCGGATGTTCGATATAGGTAGAGTCCGGCCAGTCATAAACCGAAGTATCCGAGACTTCCAGTTCATTCCACACACCACTGCCTTTAAACACATCGGCATATTTGGCTTTAAACAGCTCGCCGGACACATTGTCTTTAATGTATTGCTGAATCTCTTCCTGTGTGGGCCACAGGTCCTTAAGGTATACGTCACTGCCCTGCGCGTCTTTACCCAAAGGACTATTAGCAATATCCATTTTCATGTTACCTGCCAGTGCATAAGCAACCACCAGTGGTGGCGAGGCAAGATAATTGGCGGCCACATCCGGATGGATACGCCCCTCAAAGTTGCGGTTACCGGAAAGTACTGAGGTCACCGACAGTTTGGCTTTGCGAATAGCGGTTTCGATCGCATCAGGTAATGGCCCTGAGTTACCGATACAGGTAGTACAACCATAGCCAACCAGATTAAAGCCCAGCTGTTCCAGATAAGGCATCAGGCCCGCGTCTTCCAGATACTGAGTAACCACCTGCGAACCAGGTGCCAGTGAGGTTTTCACCCACGGTTTACGGGTAAGACCAAGTTCGGCAGCCTTTTTAGCCACCAGACCGGCGGCAATTAACACGGAAGGGTTGGATGTATTGGTACAACTGGTAATGGCAGCAATCACTACTGCGCCATCTTCCAGATTAAACGCTTCATCCTTGAGTTTCACATATGAAGCGTGATCTTCGTCTACGACTGGCGCGTCGCCACCTTCGGCAACAAAATCAGCTTCCTCGGTGACATCAGCAACGTCTATTTGTTGCGCCAGCCAGTCGTTGTAGGCGGCAGCCGCATTATCAAGAGCAATTCGATCCTGAGGACGTTTTGGCCCGGCAACTGACGGCACTATTTCGCCCAGATCCAGTTCAAGGGTTTCATGATACTCAGCATCTTTGCTGTTATCGTCGTGCCACAGACTGGTTTGCCGCGCGTAATGCTCAACCAACTCAATTTGCTGCTCGTCACGACCCGTCAGGCGCAAGTAATCAAGAGCCACGTCATCAAGTGGGAAAATGCCACAGGTTGCACCGTATTCCGGCGCCATATTAGCGATGGTTGCCCGATCAGCGGTAGTCAGCGAGCTGAGTCCCGGGCCATAGAATTCTACAAACTTGCCGACCACTCCGTGCTTACGTAGTTGCTCGGTAATAGTCAGCACCATATCGGTAGCCGTTACACCGGCCGGCAATTCACCGGTTAACCGGAAGCCCACCACCCGAGGTAATAGCATGGTCACCGGCTGGCCTAACATTGCGGCTTCCGCTTCTATTCCTCCAACGCCCCAGCCGAGGACGCCAAGGCCATTAATCATGGTGGTGTGCGAATCGGTTCCCACCAGCGTATCGGGATAGACCAGGGTTTCATCCCCTTGCTCTTTGGCGAATACGCAACGCGCCAGGTACTCAAGGTTAACCTGATGCACAATCCCGCGGCCCGGTGGCACCACCTTAAAATTATCGAAGGACGATTGTCCCCATTTTAAAAACTGATAACGCTCCTTGTTACGCTCTACCTCGATGGCGGTATTTTTACTAAGCGCGTCTTCTTCAGCGAAATGATCCACCATGACCGAGTGGTCGATTACCAGCTCAACCGGGTTAAGCGGGTTTATAGCCTGAGCGTCACCGCCAAGGCGATTGATAGCGTCACGCATGGCAGCCAAATCGACAATGGCCGGTACACCGGTAAAGTCCTGCAAAATCACCCGCGCGGGCACGAAGGAAATCTCGTGATCGCTGGCATCGCTGGTGTCCCACCGGGCGATGGTTTCAATATCGGCATCACTGACAAAGTCAGTGTGCTCATGTCTTAGCAGGTTTTCGAGTAAAATTTTAATGCAAAAAGGCAGTCTGGCCAGGTCGTACTGATTGGAAAGCTTGTCAAAACTGATCGCAGAATATGTGTGATCGTTCACCTTGAGCGGCGAATAGGTTTGATATTTCATTTTTTACGCTTCCTTTTTAATTGCTGTGTTTACTAACCTCTAACCGTTCATGCATTTTCCCAACCATAAAAAAACCTGTTTATTTTCATAAAATTACAACTATTACGGGACCACTTCTGAACGACCTTATGAAATATATACGTACCCGGGTGTGTAATAAGTTCAGAGCTATATTTTATGCTATATTCCATTGCAATTAATTAACAATTATTTAATAAAAGAGATGCACATTCTGTTTCCCTTATGTATGCTTTACCCTTAAACATGCCGCTACGGCTTGTATTTAAGACTTTTCTGCCAGAAACGGGATTTTTGGTCACAGTCTCCAGTGGAGTAATAAATGCACCCTATCGTTAATAAACTCGGTCTGGAACCTCATCCGGAGGGCGGCTATTATCGTCAGATTTATCGCTCTGCAGCAGAAGTCAGTTCGCCCAAGCACGGACTGCCGCGCCCCGCAGTTACCCATATTTATTTTCTGTTATTGAAAGGGCAGGTCAGCCGTTTCCATAAAGTATTGCATGATGAAATATGGAATCACTATGACGGTGCTCCGCTGACCCTGTATCAGCTACATCAGCAACAATTACATGAAAAACGCATCGGCGGTCAGGATGATGATCTGGCCACTGTGGTACCAGGCGGTCATTACCAGGCTGCCGTCTCTACCGGAGACTACTCTTTGGTTGGTTGTTCGGTGGCTCCCGGGTTCGACTTTGCCGATTTCAGCTTTATTGATGAGCCATGTTTACGGCAATGGATAGAACTGGCACACCCGCATCTCAGTAAATTTATCTAGCCGAGCCAGCCGCTAGTTAATCATGAACATCTGATGCAAATTCGCCGTTTTGAGTAAACGCAGAGCATGAGCGTCGGCGCCTATAATTTGTATCACGGTATGATTTTGAACCAGTTGTTTTTGCAACCCCACCAGCGCGCCAAGACCGGATGAATCAAGAAACTCAACCTGAGAAAAATCAATTTTCAGGGTCGTATTTTGCAGTAAGCCCAGGGATAATTTCTGTATAGCAGAAAAGACAGACAACGCGTTAAGGCCAGTCCATACCGGCGGTAATATTAGCGTGTCCGGGGCAACTATCTTACCGGTAAAACAAAATCGGCAAGACGATGATGCTTTAGTAACGTCGGCATGACGCAAATAGCAGCCCCCACAGTGTTGAGCGCTATTAATTTCTCGCTGCGGATTGTCAGTTATTTTGTCCATAGTGCTCACATTGCCTTCCATTTCACCCACTAAAACAACTCATCATTAACCCATTACATAACTTTCCTTATTTCTTAAAAGGTAGTCAAAATTAGAAAATCTGCGCAAAGTTTTCTATTCTTGTAGCGGAGCCTGTTGATTGGATTGATCATTTTTATTGGCACTACAGGGACTTTAAGCCTGGCTCTTTATCAAACGTAACCACCACCCGGCAATATGGAGGATCTGGCCTTGGCCTAAGTATTGTTCAACAGCTCATTACCTTGATGGGAGGAGACATACAGGTAGAAAGCCAACCAGAAGCGGGCAGCTGCTTTACGGTAATACTCCCCCGCTCAGCTTGTTCAGTTGGGCTATCAGATGCACCGAAAACCGAAGGTTCAGTGACACAGGCGCCGGATTTGAGCCGCTTAAAAGTCCTTATTGCTGAAGACAATGAAATTAACCAGCTGGTCGTGGATGCGTTTATGCAGGAATGCCATACGCAGGCGATGTTTGTGGATAACGGGGCCAAATTAGTGGATGCCGTAAAAACCGCCCATTTTGACCTCGTTTTGTGCGACATCAGGATGCCGGTAATGGGCGGCATAGAAGCTTGCGCAAAAATACGCGAGTTCAACACCGCCGTCCCCATTCTGGCCTTTACTGCCAATGTCATGCAGGACGATGTGCGCGCCTACCGCGAAGCCGGCTTTACCGATGTCATCAGCAAGCCGGTGGAACGTCAGAAGCTGTTTGAGCAACTGGCCGCGTACTCGCAACCGGGCACCTGAAGTGAAACCCGACTAAGGAGCGAGTGACAGGCGCACTACATAGCATCACTAACACCTTGCTGAACGTTTGTCATTAAGCAGACGGGCCAGGATTGGATAGGTACCGATTAGGCTCATAAACACCGCTGTTGAGTTCTCATCGCCTCTCATAAGCCAACTACTCAACAACATTACGGCAGCAAATATCAGTGCGATAGTTATATGATTTTTTGTATTACAGGTTAGGTTGTACATAATTTTCTCCGCTTGCTAAGGGTTACTCGTCCTGAAATATTTCTTCGATGGTTAAGCCAAATAATCGTGATGCTTTAAACGCAAGCGGCAGACTCGGGTCAAATTTGCCTTTCTCGATAGCGTTGATCGTTTGTCGCGATACATCCAGACGCTCGGCTAAATCTGCCTGGGTCCAGTCACGTTCTGCTCTGAGTACTTTTAATCGATTTTTCATTGATACTTCTTCACTCCCTTAACCATGGCAACCAGATAGGTCAGCGCAATGAACACGGCAAGGTGTGAAATTTCCGCATGGAACGGCAATACTCCAGTCTGACTCAGCGCTGAATAAGCAAACCCTCCTACCAAACCGGCACCTAACGCCAGGGCCATGGCTTCCAACTGAACCTTCTGCTCCAGCTCATCCAGCCCGGCAAGCAGTTTTTTGTTGGCCATCATCATTGCGATACCCGCAATAATATTGAGCCCGACCATTGCGGTGGTCACCAGAGCTGATCCCCCCCATAAGTAGCGGTGGCCAAAATACACCAGAGCTAACGACAACAGCCATACCAGTGTATAACCGGCCAGTCGGCGGTGATTAAGCTGATTGCGCTGCCGGCGGCTAAGTTCCTGAGAGTCACTCATATCAATTAAACCTTCCATAAAGTAAAACAAACTTTACTTAATGTAGTTTAAAAAAAGACAAATGTAAACAACACTTGTCTTTTATTGTTCAAATGCACTCCGCGCTCAGTACGAGCTATGAGAGTTGATGTGCTTTCTTTGCCTCTTCAATAGGCCGGGTTGACTGATAAATCGCCTCACGCTCTTCGCTGCTGATGCGGTCACTGTAGCGTTTTGGTTTAGCGAAGTAATACCCTTGCAGGTAGTCTGCTCCCAGCTCGGTGAGCATTTCCGCCTCAGCCTCAGTTTCTATCCCTTCAGCGATTACTTCGGTGCGATTTTTACGGGCTATCTGAATCAGGTGCTTAACAATGTTTTGTTTATAAGCGTTTTCGTCGATGCCGCTGATTAGCTCCATATCAATTTTCACGTAGTCTGGTCTCAACTGCTCCAGCAGATTTAAACCAGACCAGCCTGAGCCAATATCATCGAGCGCCACACCAAATCCTGAGCTGCGGTAAAACGACAGGATCCCCTTTAAGTGGTTCATGTCATTTGCGCGGTGGGTTTCTACAATTTCAAACACCACATCAGCGGGCTTTAGGCCAAGCTCGCTGATGGCAGACGCGGTGGCACGCAAGCAATACGCCGGATCGTAAATACTTGAGGGGTTAAAATTAATGAACACCTTGCCCTTCAGTCTGGCCCGTGAGAAATACTCAACCGCAGAACGTCTGGCAGTAAGATCCAGCGCAAATAACAGGTTACTTTGCTCGGCCAGCGAGAACGCAAAGCCAGGCGGTATTAAGGAATCGTTAGCATCAAAGATACGGAACAGTGACTCATGGGCAAAGATCGACGGGTCTGCCACATTGCTGCCGGCCCTGACAATAGGTTGAAACCAGCTTTCATAAGTATGCTTGTCCATGGCTTCGGTCAGCCATTGGGCCTGATAGCGGCGGGTAAGCACCTCAGCCGTCGTCATTCTGCTTATCTCTTCAATGGAAAGCTGTGACGGCTGGGCAGAAGTGGTTACCTTGGTACCGCCAAATTCAGGCCCATCGAGGCAACCATTGAGCTGATTGAGAAAGTTCCCCGTCTGGCCTTGCTCAACCAGCACCCGCAAACACTTATGCTCTACGCTTTCCAGCGGATACTTCGCATACTCAGCCATTTTAGTGACTTTATCGATGGCTTCGCTGGTGGGTAAAAACAACCAAAAGTACGTATTGGAATAAAAATACTCGTCAATCGACTCACACTCTGCACACCACATAAACTGCCTCATTATTTGATTGTGGTATGAGTACCGCAAAAACGCCGCTACGGTTCACTTCGGAAGCGGGTTTTCCAAGCCCAAAAGCACTGCCGGATAATTCTGCCTAAACAAACTGCCGTATTAACGCGCTTTGTTCTTCAACTTTATCCATCAGTGAGGCATTCAGCGCCTTGGCTTGCGAACTCACTTCACCACTTTGTGATGCCAGCGCCATGATATTGTTGATACTGCCAGTTACTTCGGTGGCAACTGCCGACTGTTGTTCAATGGCCGCGGCGATACTGCGGTTGAGGTCGGCCAGGCGACTCACCTCATTTTGAATCGTCATCAGGCTCGAACCGCAGCTTTCAGCCAGCCCCACACAATCCAGGGAAGAGTTAAGAGCCTGCTGCATTCCATGACGAGCACTGCCTGAATGGGAAGAAAGAGATTCGAGCACCTGTTTAATGGAATCTGTAGCCTTCTGCGTTCGGGTTGCCAGTTCTCTGACTTCAGTGGCCACCACTACAAAACCATTACCTGACTCACCACTATGCGCGGCCTCGATGGCAGCATTGACTGCCAGTAGGTTGGTTTGCACGGCAATCCCCTCGATGACTTGCAGGGCCTGACTGATATCCGCCACACTTTTGCTCATGCCAGCAACCTGTTGATCGGCAAGCTGCAGGTGGCGATTAAGGCTCTGAATGTTTTGAATCGTTGCCTCGACATTGCCTTTGCCAAAAAAGGTGCTGGCCTCAGACTCATTCGCCACTTCGGCGGCTCCGTTAACGTTACCCGATATTTCACCAATGGTCTGCGACAGTTGCTCCATTGCCGCAACAACCTGGCTGACTTCACCGATCTGACGCTGTAAATGCAAACTGACTTCATCACTACACTGCAGGCTGCTGGCAGAATTTTCACAAACGTTAAGTGACGCATCATTCACCCGGCCAACTACCGCTTTTAACTGTGCCTGCTGCATTTCAAGCGCCAGATTTATGGCCGCCAGACTATCCCGGTGACCCGAGTAAAGAAAGCTCATCAGAGGGTTATCAAAAATCCGGCGGGACTTTTCAGTCAGTGTCTGCAGGCGGGCGGACCAGCGCATAAAAACGCTAAACATTGCCACCGCCAGCAGACCCACAACCAAATTCACATAGACAGAAAGCTCGCTATAAAAGGCAGACAAAAAGCTTAATCCGGCCAGTAATATCAGCCCCCATTTGAATGTAGGAAGCGCATCGGCGTGATGCGACAACTGCGGCTTATCCTTATGATTGCTCAGTTGCTGATAAGTCTGTTCGGCTCTTTTTATCACCTCCGGATCCGGCTTGGTGCGCACCGACTGATATTCGCAAATGTTGCCAGAGCTATCTCGAATGGGGGTAACAAAGGCATTAACCCAGTAGTAATCGCCATTACGACAGCGGTTTTTAACTGGCCCCATCCACGACTGACCAGCCCGGATGGTTTGCCACATGTTGGCAAAAGCTTGCGCCGGCATGTCCGGATGGCGCACCAGATTATGGGGCTGACCATACATGTCCTCTTTACTGAATCCGGCGATACGACAAAAGTCACTGTTCGCATAGGTTATCCGGCTATCCATGTCCGTTGTGGAAAGCAACACATCGGTGTCACTTAATGGAACTTCCGCAGGGTGGGATTTACTGTGCATGGGATTATCTTTGACCTCTCACAACTACCCGCTTATCTCACCACAAAGGGGCCCCAGAGCACTCTTATCCCTTTGGCTATGAATGAAATAACTTAGATTTGGATCAACAATTCACAACGCTTATTTAAACCTTCGGCAATTGCCGGAATAGGAGTATCAGGCAAGAGATAAGGCTTTTTGTGGCTGTCTGGGGCAGCAATGGTCTGTGATAATGACCCGGTATCATGGCAATACCAGACCCGGCAGCAGCAAAGAGACGACTCAAAATGAAAAGCGTTATAACAGTATTACTGATTATCGCGGCCACACTAATTCTGGGTGGTTGTGTGGTCCTCAACCTCGCCCGGTTTGGCGCGGCGCCGGACGCACAACAGCAGAAGGCCTATACGGAGTCAGCTAACTACAATGCCGGGGAACAAGCTTTTCATAATCAGGTAACCACTCCGGTACTCAAAGAAGGCGTCAGTACCTGGTCAGTGATGTGGGGAAACCTTACCTCCCCGGCCGATAATCTGGCACCGCAAAGCGCGGTACCGGTAAACAAAGTAGACTTTAAAAACCTGCCCCACGAAGAAAACCTGATCGTCTGGCTAGGCCACTCAGGCTTCTATCTGCAACTTAACGGCCAGCGTATTCTGGTAGATCCGGTCTTCAGCGACTACGCTTCCCCATTCTCGTTTATGGTTAAAGCGTTTAAGGGAACAACCATCTTTACGGTCGACGATTTACCAGAGATTGATGTGCTGCTGATCTCCCATGACCACTATGACCACCTCGACTACAACACCGCCTTAGCGCTGAAAAACAAGGTAAAAAAGGTGTTTGTTCCGCTGGGTATCGGCGCCCACTTTTCTCACTGGGACTACACACCAGAGCAGCTGCGCGAAGCAGACTGGTATGACAGCCTCGAGTTAGGCAATGACGTACAAATTCACCTGGTACCGGCCAGACACTATTCAGGACGCAGCCTGACCCGCAATCAGACCTTGTGGGGCGGGTTTGTTATTACCAGCCCGCAATCGCGTCTCTTGCTGGGCGGGGATTCAGGTTACGGCCCGCACTTTAAAGCCATTGGCGAGCGCTTTGGCGGCTTCGATCTGGTGGCGCTTGATACCGGGCAATATGATCCGCGCTGGCCCTATATTCACATGACCGCCAGTGAGTCCAAGCAGGCAGCGATAGATGTTAAAGCCAGGGCACTGCTGCCCATTCACATTGGTCGTTTCGCGCTGGCACGCCATCCGTGGAAAGAACCCTTCGAAGAAATTCGGGCACTCAGCGAAAATGCGCCCTATCAGCTACATACGCCGCTGATTGGCCAGCCCATAAACCTGGCATCGCCGCCTGCCAGCAAGCCATGGTGGCAGAGCGTTGACTAACACTTAAGTCTCTCAGCCGAGCAGCGCGGTAGGGGCATAATCCGTGAGACTCCTGAACCAAAACAAAGCCCAGAACAAAGTCTGTTGCACCAGCATCAATATCCAGTAAACAAGATCAGCCATGCGCGGCTCCTTTACTGGTTTTAGTTGAAAATGATCTAACGTTAGCCATTCTTCCTCCTGTTCGGATTATGCAGCGGTGACGAATAACAAGGCACTCAGCGCTGCACTTACCGTTCGTATGTGATTAAACCATTGCCAGTGACTAAGATAACGCTGCCAGATTTCGTGGATTTCATTCTCTCTGGCCTGTTCCAGCTGGTTGTTTAATGGCACATTGAACAATGCGGTCACGCCGAGCATTCCGGCTAGGTAAATAGCGCCTGCGAACATGGTCATTTCTGACTGACCACCCACCAGCAAAATCAGACACAACAGACTGGACATCCAGAACAGCGGCATAAACAAAGATTGCAAAATATCCCGGTTAACTTGCTGCATTACCCTGGCACCCTGCTCATCACCAAGGTGGTGTAGAGAAGGCATGACTACCACGGAAAAAGCAAAGTAAACCCCTGCCATCAGGGCACAGAGTAAGGCGGCGAGCATGTTCAGATAAAAAGTCACAAGCCGGCTCCTTCTTCAATATGTAAAAGCTGGCTGGCAACCGGTTTTACCCAAGCCTCCAGGTCCCGAAATACGTTTTAAGGGATTAGTTAACTGTGTCATCTGAGCTCCTGCTACGGCTTTACCATTTATGCAGTGCTTATAGTATGAACAGAGCCCTTAAGCGGACATAGCCAGGGGTCCACAATACCTTACCGTTCGTCCAGCAATGGCCAAATTAGACTTAAGCTACCCATCAATCGTATAATTAACAGGCAGATTGCAAGGACCCAGCAGAGACTCGCCCCCATGACTGACCCGATAAACTCACCGGACTTCCCGGCCAATAATGACCCTTTTGGTCCGTTCATCGAGCAATTGAAACCGCAGAACAGTCTTTACTGTTTTTCAACCCTTGCCGCCCCCTGGGGGTTAGCCTTACCCGCCATGCCGGGACGCCTGATGCTGCATGTGGTAATGAGTGGCAACTGTCTGATCATCACCGAAACATCACAAATAGCCCTCTCTGCCGGGGCACTGGTGTTAATCCCCCATGGCAAGGGGCACAGCCTCAAATCTGCTGCTCACGTCAGGGATGTGCCGTTTTTTGATTCCGGAGTAAAGCAGCTTTCGCCCAACCTTGAGGTACTGGATATTCCGGGTTCGGGTGAAACCACAAAACTGATTTGCGGTGTGGTGTCTTTTGATCCACTGATTGGCCATTACCTGCTTGATCAGTTACCCGAAGTCATTTGCCTGACAGCTGATGATTATCAGGATCAGGCCTGGCTGACATCCACCCTGGAATTAATCAAACGCGAGGCCACAGACCTAGCCGCGGGCAGTGAAACCATTATTACCCGGCTCGCCGAAATCATGTTAATTCAATTACTCAGGTACTGGCTGACCAACGATCCGCTGGCAAATGAAGGCTGGTTTGCGGCTATGCGTGATAGCCGAATCGGCGCCGCGCTAAAAGCCATTCATCAGCAGCCGGAAGAAAAATGGACGGTAGAAAGTCTCGCCGCCATTGCCTGCATGTCCCGCTCTGCTTTTGCGGCAAGATTTACCGAACTGGTGGGTACCAGTGCCAAAAACTATCTCACCGAATGGCGCTTAACCCTGGCCTATTACCAGCTCAAAAGCGTTAAAGTCCCGCTTATCGAACTCGCCCTGAACTGTGGGTACGAGTCTGAAGCCGCCTTCTCGCGAGCGTTCAAGCGGGTCATAGGCCTGTCTCCGAGCCAGGTAGAACGAAGCACTGCTTGGTAAATCCGAGCCGCTCCAGCATTACACAAACCGTTAGACAAAAACGTATACCTCGCCCTCTTAAAGCCCAGAACACAGACTTACAGCTAAAAAATCAATAGTAGACAGAAAAGTATATTTTTAGAAAAAACAACCGCTTCTCAATTTTGAGCGATATTTCTTACTCCTGCCCATTGCAAAAAGTAGACAGATCTGTGTATTTTAATAACACCACTTGAACGGTCGCTCAAAAGCACCTCAGGTTTATTCACAGTTCCTATTTGGAGAAATGTTATGTCAGTGTCAGGTTTACATGTACCCGCTTCTATCGATGATGCTCCGGCTGCTTCGCAAATCCCGTTACAGGGCGTGCTTAAGCAACTCGGCAGTGTACCTAATCTATTTCGTATGATTGCCAACAGTCCGGCCGCTCTCAATGGCTACCTTGAAATGTCTCAGTCACTGGGCAAAGGCGTATTACCTGCCTCAGTACGCGAAGCTATTGCTCTGGTGGTAGCACAGCTGAACGAGTGTAATTACTGTTTGTCTGCCCACGCTTTTCTGGCGGCTAATCTGGTCAGGGTGGAAGACAGTGAAATTACCGCTAACCGCCTGGGCCAGTCACGGGACCGCCAGACTCAGGCCATACTTCAGTTCGCCACGGAAGTAGTTGAACGTCGTGGAAAAGTGAGTAATGAAAGCCTGGCGAAAGTGCGTGAAGCCGGGCTGAACGACGCCGAAATTGTTGAGATCATTCAGCATGTGGCACTCAATATTTTCACCAACTATCTCAACAATGCGGGCCGCGCAGACGTTGATTTTCCGCTGGTTCACCCAGTTTAACGTGTCGGGGAGCGCAACATGAACAACATAGAGCAGCCTCGTCTGCCACTGCCACCTTTCACGCTGGCAACGGCAACTGAAAAAGTACGCCTGGCGGAAGACGGCTGGAATAGCCGGGCCCCTGAAAAAGTCGCCCAGGCATACAGTATCGATACCACCTGGCGTAATCGCGCAGAGTTTATCCACGGCCGTGACCAGGCCGCTCAGTTCCTGGCCCGCAAATGGGATAAAGAACTTGAATACCGGCTTATCAAAGAACTCTGGGCTTTTACCGAAAATCGCATTGCGGTGCGTTATGCCTACGAATGGCGTGATGATTCGGCGAATTGGTTCCGCTCTTACGGCAATGAAAACTGGGAGTTCAACAACCAGGGCTTGATGGTTAATCGCCACGCCTCATTGAATGATCTGCCGATCACGTCGCAAGAGCGCTTATTTAAATGGCCACTGGGGCGACGTCCCGATGACCATCCGGGGTTGTCTCACCTGGGCCTCTAGCCCCTTTTGCGGGGCACTTTGGCCCCGCTTTTTTTAATTTTAAGGTGGTGTAGCAAGCGTAGACGACCCAGTCATTAACCGACCAGGGGCCGAATTGCTACACAGATCTGTTTACTCTTAGGTAACGGCTGTCGCGCTCTGATTTAAATAAAATCACAGCGTTGAGTTATCTCATCACCAGCAAACCGGTAAAGAGAGATATCACATGGACAATTTAAGCGGCATTCTTAATCAACATACCTTTTCAACCGCGATCAATCACAGCGGTCAGCTAAGTGGCGTGAAGCACTTTGGTCAACAGGGCCAGTTGCACCTGCTGGAGTCTGGCAAAGTCAGACTGATCCGCTCGGGCCAACGGGAAATTCTGATGGACCGTCCGTCAGTCGTGTTGCTGCCCAAAGGTGTCCCGCACCATCTGGAATCCATGGGCGACAAACCAGCCAGACTTATCAGTGCCAGCGTCACCTTTACGATTAGCAGCTCGTCATTGCTGATAAATGCATTACCAGACATCGTGTACTTACAGGTTTCACCGGACTGTTCGCTGTCCTGCACCGTGCAATGGTTGTTTAATGAAGTGTTTGAACAACGTTTTGGTAAGGACATCATGATCAACAAGCTCGGTGAAATCTTCATGTTGCAGGTACTTCGCCATGCCACCGAACAAGGCAGTTTGCACCAGGGAGCCATTGCCGCGCTTAACCACCCGCAGATGCGTAAGGTCATCGAAGTCATTCATGATGAGCCCGGCCATCACTGGACCCTTAATGAACTTGCAAGTATTGCTGCGATGTCCCGGTCTAAGTTTGCTGAAAGTTTTAAAACCCTGGTGGGGCAAACACCCAACGACTATATCACCGACCTGCGGCTGGCCGTTGCTCAACAATTGTTGAAACACAACAAGCCGGTCAATTTTGTCGCCGGTGAAGTGGGCTACGAGCACGGCTCGGCGCTGGTCAGGATTTTTAAGAAAAAGCTGGGGGTATCGCCACGCCAGTGGTTGCAACAAAGTCGCGGAAATCAGGCGTCAACAGCGGGGGCCATGGTTTAGCCGCCTGTCGATTCAGAGGATAAAGATGGACAACATAGCAAATATCGTTAGACGGATTTCGTTAAAAGCCGAAGTATTTTTCAGTGGCAAATTATGCGGGATCCAGTCGTTCAGCAACGATGAGAAAGGCCACCTGCACCTGCTTAAATCCGGCTGCTTAACCATCGTTATGAAAGATGGCACTAAACGGGTCATCGACGAACCCTCTGTGATTTTTATACCGGGCCCGGTTGAACATCGAATTCTGGCAGAACAGTCGGCCGGTGCCGAAATGGTTTGTGCCACTATCAGCATGGAATCAGCGCATCAAAAGCTGCTGCTGGAGGCTTTTCCACCGCTAATTACCCTGGCGCTGGATACCGAGCAATACATCGGGCAAACGGCGCAATGGCTGTTTGATGAAGCCTTTAGTCGTTCGGTAACACGTGGTGTGATGATCGACAAGCTTAGTGAAATATTTTTACTCCAGGTACTACGTTATATTCTGGAAAACGATTTAGCTAGAGGCGGGGTACTGGCAGCACTGAGTCATCCCATGATGGCAAAGGTGATAAGTACCATGCACAACCAGCCCGAGGTTAACTGGACAGTGGATTCACTGGCTGACATTGCGGCGATGTCGCGCTCCCGGTTTGCTGCCACATTTAAAAGTGTGGTGGGCCTGACGCCTAATGATTACTTAACCGATATTCGCATTGCTCTGGCACAGGAAATGTTGCAGGACAACAAGCCGGTTAACCTGGTGGCCAACCTGGTAGGTTATGAGCACGGCTCCGCGCTGGCCAGGCTGTTTCGCAAGAAACTCGGCATCTCGCCCAAGCAATGGTTAAAACAGCCTGCATCCGGTCACAATGAACCGCTTAAAACAGCACATCAGCTCGCCACGGATAAAAACGAATAGATACAAAGCGCAGACGATTGGTCGCTTTTACACGTCCCCGATCCCTTAAAGTTTACTCAATGGCAACAGGCCAGAACTTATTGAATAGTTTAACGAAGGAAGACCATTGTGAAACCATTAACCCTGATGTTTGGCCGCTTGAGTGCCATTTCAACTCACCTGTTTACCCCGTTACAGTCGACACTTTCCGTAGCCGGTCGACTCTATGTGTCCTGGGTGTTTTTTGCCTCCGGACTGACCAAAACCAATGACTGGGAAACCACCCTGTTTTTGTTTGAATACGAGTATCACGTGCCATTGCTCCCTTTTGCCCTGGCAGCTTGTCTGGCAACCATTGCCGAGTTGCTGCTACCAGTGTTAATAAGCCTTGGGATCGTCAGTCGGTTAAGTGCGCTGGGACTGGGGATCGTTAACGTGGTTGCCGTGATAAGCCTGGAAGAGATTGCTCCTGCCGCCTTGTATGGCCATGTTATCTGGGGACTCATTTTACTGCACATCACGGTTTGGGGCGCAGGTAAGCTTTCGTTGGATAACTTAATTATTCGTTACAATCGCCGCCCATTAACGGCTGAGCCAACCACTGTATGAGCCCATTGCCGTGACCTCGCTCAACATCACAAGCGGTGAAACCGCACTGCCCGGCGCTCCGTCTGTCACCTTAGACAGCGGAGACCGCTGTATCCCGCAGCATTACCTGGCCTATACGCATAGTCGCCAGACCGTCGAACAGGTTATCCGTGATTGTCAGTTTGACGATGATTACCTGATCATGGCCGGCGAGGATCAGCAGGGATTATTCATTCAGATTGGGGTTATCGGCTTCGATACTTACCGGCCGCGCCACAAACAAACAAAACGTAAACTGGTCTATGGCCGGCGTTGGCGAATCGAACCCCATTTTCCAACTTCTGAACTCATCCAAACCATTTTTCTGGCCGTCAAAAAAGCCCGCGAGCATGAAGTCAGGGAGCGATTTAAACTCACTATCAACGGGCAGCAGAGTGCCCCATTCAGTACCCACCAGGATTTACCTTTATTTGTCCGTCAGGCGGATGCCTTACGTCACCGGCAAAATGGCCAGGCGCTGAGTCAGTTTCGTAAGGAAGCCGTCGTCTTGTGCAGGCAATTGCGTTTTGACCATGCCGCGCTATCCATACTTAATATCGAACAACGCTATAACGGCCAATTACTGGTGGATATAGCGCTACGCCCGACAGCGTTTGCCGAGCTAGCGGAAACACAGATCACTACCGATACGCTGCTGCTTAAGTCGCCCTCAACCAATGAACTGCTGTTTGCCCTGATGGATTTATTGATTAAACGCAGCAATGACCAGGTAGCCGAACACTTTACTTACCAGAGCATTGCCCGCTTTAGCCAGGCTTATAGTGCTGTGAGTCTGGCTAACCTTTCGCTGCAAACCCGACAACGCAACACAGAAGCCAAACACAGTGAATTCTATCACCGGCTAGCTGCCCATAATGAATGTATCGACCGCAACCGTGCACCGCTGGTTGTTGGTCGTAAACTTCACGCCGACGTTGAGGCACGCCTGAGCAGACACTGCGATATAGAGGGATTTATGCCGGCGCCAGCCAATGATAATTAGTCGCGATTTATCGCGCTTATAATGCCGGGCAGATTGGGCAAAATCCATTGTTCGGTAGCATCACCGAAGGCCTCTTGCCGGCCATTTACCCGGTATTGATAAATTACTTCACCCTAAGCGGCGACTGATATTAATGCGCCGGCTGAGTATGCAGGGTGAGTAATGACACGGCAACTTGTTTGGCTACCTGAGCCGCATTGCGGTTACTTGTTGTATGGGCATTAACAATTGCGCCATCGGTTAGCACGGCTAACTGTACGGCCAGGTCATGGGGGTCGGCCAGGGTTAATCCTGACATCAGCTCTTCAATGTACTGGATCACCAGGCGCTTATGCATGGCACAAATGACATGTACAGGATGATCCTGGCGAGGATATTCGGCCGACGCATTAATAAACATACAGCCGGAAAACTGCTTTGAGGTGGTCCATTCTTCGATGGCATCAAAATAAGCCAGCACCCGGGCGAATGCCGGTTCGCCAGTTTGCCTGGACTCAAACTTCTTAACCCCGGCTTTCAGCATGGCCATAAATTCCTGATCGCGACGCTGCAAGGTAGCAATAACCAGCTCATCCTTGGATTTAAAATGATTATACAGCGTGCGTTTAGCTACACCGGCGTGTTCAAGCACCGTATCGATACCCGTGCCTTTAATGCCCTCTCGATAAAACAGCTGTTGCGCGGTTTCAACCAAATGCTCGCGTTTGCTTTTACGACCCTGCGTCATATTGCCACCTCAGTAAGTACACAGATCAGTATACATCAATTCCGGACAAACAAAAGGCCTTGCTAGCCTCTGCTAGCAACGCTTAAGCGGCCATACAAATATACCGAAAAAGGCACACAATAACTCAGGATGGCTTTGGTTAAATTAAACTCCATCTGTCCCATCACCGCTTCGTACTGATTAATCAGAAGCAGCACGCTACCCACTACGGCCGCCGTTTTTAGCGCTCCGGTTAATTCACTTCGTGATGGCATTTTGCGCGGCGTGACCATTAGTTTGTCAGCGCTTGTTCAATACCGTCAGGATAACGGTGACCGCGATAGAGTATTTGCCCGCTCTGCGACACAATGACGAACACTGGTGTACCAAATACATGGTAAGCCTGACTGATCTGACTTTCGTGATCAAAGGCCACCGGGAAGTGGATATCGTAATCGCGCAGGTACTGCTGCGCGTTAGCAACGGAATCATTAATTCCCACATTCACTGCCAGTGCGTTGATCTGCTCAGAAAACTGCTCATGCAGTTTTACCACCCTGGGGGTGGCCTTTTTACAATACGGACACCAGGTTGCCCAAAAGTACAGCAAGGTGGGTTTATCTGCGCGCTGCGCCGGAAAATCAAAAGATTCACCATTCAATCCGCTAAAATGAAAAGACGGCGCCTGCTGCACTGCCGGCCTCTGCTCCTGAGCTACTGCTGGCCAGTTAACGGCAAGCAGTAACAGAATAATGCCAATTACACGGCTTGTTGTGTTTTGCATGATAACTCTACTTCTTTTACTCATGATGATGGTTTATAAGACCGTGAAGACCCCGACTTTCTTTCTGTCAGGCCTTGTAGCTAAAGCCGCATAGCAAATGACAAGCTAATAAAATCCAGCCCCGGGTTAGGCTTTTTTACGCCGCCATTGGAATAATGAAAATAGCGCAGCGCGAGCCGGTATTTATGATCCTCACCAAACTCGTAGCCGAGCCCTAAGCGGTCTTCAAACTGGTAATGGGTACTGACATTTTTTCCGGCAAAAGTGGTGTCATCGAGCAGCGACAAACCGATACCAAACTCACCATAAAAGCGCCCCTGAGGCCGATGAAAGAAGGTTTTATGCAGCACCGGCGACAAGGCCACGATAAAGTTAGTGTCATGCTGGCGTTCAACGCCGTATTCCCAGAAATTGACGCTGGTTTCCACATACCAGTACAGATCATCGCTGAAGTCAGTCAGCGCCTGGTGGTAATACTGATAAGCCACTTTAATGCCCTCCACATCACCTTCCCCGCGCAGATAATCCACCGCCAGTGAAGTCGCCTGGGCATAAGAAGACATGCATAGTGTGAGTAGTAAGGCTGCGAGATAGCGGCCATATCGTCGAAATATTAGCTCTAATTGGGTCACGTCAGACTCCGTTAATCCGGTTTAATAAGTGCCGGCAAGTGTAGAGCGAGGGTGGCAGTTAAAATTGCCCGTCCGTATGGAAAATTTATCCATTTGTCAGGCGAAGAAGAATGAGTGTGTGGCAGGCAAAAAAAGGCGGTGTAGTAGCACACCGCCAAAGGCAGGAGACAAGGATTGTCCCCGACAGGATTCATACAGGTATCAGCTCAGGCCAGTTACCCACTCATTGGTAAGTGCCGCTGTGAGCCATTGAGCAAAATCGAATGTGGGGTAAACATCCAGAAGTGTGCCCAGTGTCATGCCCTGCTTCACGCCCTCAAGCCACTGATACTCTTCGGCATTAATTACCATCACCTGAGTAGTGGCGGCACCCTGTGAAATAACATAACAGCCACTTTCTTCGGTTTGCATAATTGCCTCCAGTTCAGCCAGACCCGGGGCACGCCCAGGCGGTTGAGAACGATGTAGTTGCCACAGGCCAAACAATGGAAAGGCACTGCTAATAAGGGTTAAAGAGGGTTGCAGGCGAATACGGATAGTATCCGGCTCGCACTGAGTCAGACGATTCAGGGTATCGGCTTGCAGTGCCATACACTGGCTTCGTGCAGCCCGATGAAAAGCCCATTCAAACGCCGCTATATCGGCAAGATAAGGATGCTCTTCGTGCAGTTCACTGCTGCGCAACAGTTCAGGTAATGTACGCCCCCAGTCAGCCCAGTCCCCACTGCATGGCTTCTCCGATGATAATAATCGACGGGCCAGAACATACACAGCCTCCTCACTGAGCATCGCCGCAAGCACCGGAAAAGCAATACTCAGGCTACGCACGGCTGTCATTTGCAGGTTTTGCTGATAGACCTGCAGCCCCGAGCCAGGCGCACTGGAAGAAAACGTCATTATGCTGGTTAACAAACTGCCCTGATAATCAGCAACGGCAGGTAACTGGTCGCTCATCCGGATACCTCTAATGCAACCATGTCCATCCGCCAGCGGGCCTGATGAGCCTCTTCGAGTAACTCCTGCCAAACAGGCAGATTATTATCCCATTCAATCAGCGTGGCGGCATGAGGAAACCGTTCGTGCGCTTCATGAAACAGTGCCCAGCAGTCGTCGGAAACCGGTTGCCCATGGTCATCCACAATCAGCATTCCCGGCCCGACCGCAGAACTGCCGGCCAGATGTAGCTCCCTGACGGCTGACGGCGGCAGCTGTGCCAGCCATTCGCAAGCCAGAGTAAGTGGATTGCCGTTGGAAAAATTCCGGTAATTCACCAGAATATTGTTTAAATCCACCAGCAAGCCGCATTGGGTTCTCTCGGCGACCCGGGCCAGAAATTCCGCTTCACTGAAATCGCCAGCGTCAAACGGCAGGTAAGTGACGATATTCTCTACCAGCAGTTGTCTGCCCAGCGCCTGCTGTACGGTATCTATATTGGTACACAGGATATCCAGCGTGGCTTTATCAAATTTAAGTGGCAGAAGGTCGCCACTATGTACCGGCTCCTGCCCTACTTCGCCCCAGGTAAAACAAGCGTGATCGGAAACCAGTACCGGGTCCACCCGGTTTACCAGTTGGACAAACTTCTTAAGGTATTGACGATTTATGCCGCTGGTAGAGCCTAATCCCATCGCAGTGCCATGAATGCTTACCGCGTAATGTTCGGTAATTTGATCCAGTAACCGACTTGCCGCACCGCCTTCGGCAAAGAAGTTTTCGGCATGGATTTCAACAAAATCAAGCGCAGGTGATGGCTGCGATAAAGCCGCCGAATAATGCTCGTGACGTAAACCAACCCCCACCGGAGTAGAGCTGATTGGAGCCTGACTAAGTGGTTTTAAAGCCGCCATCATTGTTCCTCCGCTATCGATTAACCGTTACGGCGCTTTTCAGCTTCGTAACGCTTTTTCGCTTCAGCTTTAAGCATGCCGCCGAGATCTTCACAGCTGCCTTTAGCTACCAGTTTCCATTCCCCAGGGTCTTTGTCCATGGTCGACTGGCCAGCACAGCTATGGGTGCCTGCCAGGTTACCGCAGTCGTTCTGACCGGCGGCAGCGATGCCATAACACTTCTCTTTGCCAGCCGCCTGGGCTGGTGCCGCAACCACGGAAGTTAAAGCCATCGCCAGGGCTGCCGCTGCAATCGTACGTTTGTTAGTCATAGTCATTACCTCTTTAAGCAACTAAGTTAATATGTGAATCAATCCACTGAGTAAGCTCAGCGTAGCTACCCGACCCCACTTTGGTATCGAGCCGTTTTTCGTGATCGAGCAGAATAAGGGTTGGTACTGCCCTTACACCGAGACGGTGCGCCAACTCAAAGTCCTCCTCGGCATCCACCTTCACTACTCTGACGGTGCCAGCGTAGCTTTGCTCAATCATGTTAATGACCGGTGCAATTTGTTTGCAGGGTCCACACCATTCGGCGCTGAACCACAACATAACGAGCGGCTCCGGGTATTGATGCCCATTCGCCCCGATGGCCTGATTACCAGCATTCATACCAACTACTCCTCGGCGTTGGCGTCGGCCACTGATAACGTTTCAATACCATCCCACACCCGGTATGCGGTTTTCAGGTTAGCCGGTACATCTTCCAGCCACTTTTTCTGGACAGCCTTGTTGAGGTTGAGGTACAGCTTGTCGTCTTCGATGTAGAAAGCATCAGGGTCGACATCCAGCTTTTTATTGAGGGCCACCCCCATTGCGCAGTAACCGCCAAACTGCGGAGCATATTTGGCCGCATTGGCTTTAAACATGTCGCGGTTTTTAGCACTGCTGAAGCGATAAATAGCCCCTTCGTAAGTCGCGGTATACTTAGCTGCACCTTCCACCGCCTTATGCTGAGTAAAGTAGGCCACCGGGTCGTAGCCGTGAATGGCCACATCGTTTTGTGCAATGTTTACCGCTGACGCAAAGCTCAGGCTGCTAAACAGAATAGAGCCAGCTAAGCTAGCCATTTTTACAAATCGTGAAATTTTCATAGTCGTTTCCTTAAACCAAAAGTTAAACAGGCAGAGAGCAAAGCGGTTTATGTGTTGCTTGCTGTCTGTGGATATAAGGTAAGAAAATTCACCAGGCAGAAGGAAACAGATGCGCCACAAATTGGCGCTATTCGTCCAGGCCGGTATTTTTTAGTTGATCCCAAAAGGCCTGAGACTCGTTAACAGGGAAAACCCAACAGGCAAATACAATGTTTGGATTATTCAAAAAAGACCCGACCGCAAAACTTCGAAAGCAGCACTCGGCCCTGCTCGAGAAGGCAATGCATGCGCAGCGCAATGGCGATATAAAGACCTATTCAATGCTCACTGCTGATGCAGAAGCATTGTGGCAAAAGATAGAGGAAACTGAGAAATCGCAATAAACCGCTTTATGCGGCCAGGCGGCAAAAACTAAAAAGGGCACACCGAAGTGTGCCCGCATTGCTGTTTTTACGGAGAACAAGCAATAAAAACTATTCCTTGAGGGATTGTGCGTAGTCTTTCGCCTGTTGTAACAGGCGCAGCACGTTATTCCCCCAGATATCAGCTAAATCTTCTTCGGTATAGCCCTCGGCCAGTAAGCGCTCGGTAATTTTAGGCAGCGCGGCCACATCCATCATGGTTTCGACACCACCACCGCCATCCCAGTCGGCGCCTACACCAGTATGCTTTGGTCCGGCGACTTCAAGAATATGAAGGAAATGCTCCATATAATCCTCAAAGGTCGCTCTGACCGCAGGGTGTTCCATATCGATCTGTTTGCGTTTTGCTTTAAGCGCTGCAATTTGGGCTTCGCTCATTTGGGCAATGTTACCCATTTGCCGGAATAACTCGCCGTAGGCTTTACCACGCTCCGGATCCTGAGGCAGTTCCTTAAGGTAAGAGCTATAGGCATTTACATGAATAACGCCACCGCTTTTCACCAGCTTCTTAAGCAGGCTGTCATCAACATTACGCGGGTGGTCATAAATTGTTTTGGTGCCGGAATGCGACAGGATCACCGGTGTTTTGGATAACTCAATCATGTCTTCCAACAGATCATCGTGGGCATGGGAGCCATCCAGAATAATGCCCAGCTCATTGGCCTTTTTCACCAGCTCTTTACCCAGCGGCGACAGGCCACCGTACTGCTGACCATCGGGATCGGTAGAGCTGTCACCAAACTGGTTATTTTTAAAGTGGACTGGCCCCACCATGCGCAGACCCATTTTATAAAAGGTGTCCAGCAAACTCAGGTCTTCACCCAGCGGGTACGCATTTTCCATGCTGACATAGACAATCTTTTTGCCTTGCTCAGCAATCGCTTTAGCGTCTTCCGGTTCGGTGGCCAGCGCAAAGGTATCCGGGTTGGCCGCCACCATCTTATGAATGGCCATAGCCCGCAGTAACGCGGTATCACGGGACGACTTAAATCCTGCTTCGGTTACCGGGCCCTGGGGCGTATAGATCACCCAAAAACCGCCATCCAGACCGCCGCTGTCCATGCGAGGTACATCCACCTGCGAGAAATCATCGTCAAAAGTGTGTGCGTGCATGATGTCAAAACCCGGTTGCACGAGTAGCGCAGGCGTATCGAGGTGCGTGTCCATTACCACCAGCGAATCATGCAGTTTAGCCGCATCGGCCGCGGCGAGAGCCGGGCTGCATGAAGCAGCCACAGCTAACGCGCACAATGTTTGTTTAATTTTTATCTTCATTAAAAGTCTACCGTCAGGGTTGCCTGGAAGGTACGCGGGCTAAGCGGGCGACCAAAGGTCGAACCGGTAAAGCCAAAAGACATCACTTCTTTGTCGAACACGTTGTCGATGTTGAAGCGAAGACGCATATTTTCAGGCATGCCAAAGTTGTTAGGACCGCCGATATCTACATAGGCCTGTGCTACCAGGTAACTGTCCAGTTCAATAGATTCGGAGAAGTCGGTGTAACGCTTACCGGTATATTTAGCCGAGAAGTTGGCTACCAGCCATTCTGTCGGCTCGTAGGTAACGCCACCAGTCATCAACCATTCCGGGCTGTCTGGTAACTGACTGCCAGCAGGGTTACTGCCAAATCCATCCACCAGCTCAGCTTTTTTGTAAGATAAGTTGGCATTGAAATAGAGCTCGCGATCAAAGACTTCTGGCTGGAACACACCGCTCAGTTCAACCCCGTAGGCCTTGGAGGCGCCCGCATTCACGTAGAATGCTTCTGGCTGACCGGTGGCCGGATTCATTACACTGCTGGCAATTAAGCGGTTGTCGAAGCGGGTATAAAATAAAGCAATCGCACCGTTATAAGTTTCCCGGTTGGTTCTGAAACCGAACTCATAATTATCCGCCTCTTCCCCTTTAGGATCCGGGGCATCAAAGCCAACGGCGTTATCGAAGATATCGTCAGTACCGGCAGGTAATGCATAGTTTTGTGCGAATGAGGCGAAGATCTGATCGGTATCATTCAACCGGTAAACCGCGCCCACCATGGGTAAGAAGTTGTCGCTGTATTCAGCTTCAACCGACTGTGGACCATAACCCGGCTGACTGTCAATTTCGTAATCCGCGTAATCACGGTAGCCATCCAGTGAGTAATCGATAGACAGTGACTTAAAGCCCACTTCCAGCATCAGATTGTCATCCATCATGCTGAAGTTGTCTTTTACATATAGCTGGGTGGTATCGCGCACTGCGGTGTAATTACGGCGGTAATAGGCCACTTCATCCATAATGACGTTGCCGTCTGCGCTACCACCGGTTTTATTCAAACGTGCCTGGGTCCGATTGTAAGTATCGTCTTCAATCCAGCCACCAAATTCAATTTTATGGTCGCCCATAAACCAGGTTAGCCCGGCCACAATCCCTTCGCGCTCGCCGCCCACAGTTGAAAGGCCATATTGCACACCACGAGGATGCACCACATCAAGACCAGCCGCTGCCTGTCGGGTGTAAATGCCCAGCGTATTGGTGTAACTGTCTGGTGAGACGCCGTAACCGTCTTTATCTTCATAATAAGCGGTTACATCCAGCTTAACATCTTCGCTGAAATAGGTCCCAAAACCTAATGAATAGAGCTTATCATCGCGAATATTGATACGATCTTCATAATAACTGGTACAGTTTGAACCAGTGAATACCGGCGTAAAGTCATCGTCATCGATGCTGCCGTCACCATTGTAGTCATAGACGCTGCCTGCTGAGCTGATACACCCTTCCGGGATACTGTCGGCATAGCTGTAGTAATAGTTGCTGGCAAAGGTAGAGGCCGGCGCAGACGGTGAATCATAATCGAAGAAATCGTTCGCTACATAGGTAGCCTGGATATAGCTGTCACCGAACTCGTACAACGCTTTGGCTTCAATGTGCTCGCGGTCGATGGTACCCGGGCCACGCCACAGGTCACTGTCGGTTTTAGAACGACTCACGTAGGCTCTGAAGCCATCGATATCGCCGGTTTCCAGTTTTACGAACGTGCGTTGCAGGTCGAAATCACCCACGGTGACCGCAACCATCCCGCCCATTTCTTCAGACGGGCGAATAGTACTGTATGATGCAATCGGTCCAAGTGAAGCATAGGTAGGGGCAGACACATCGCCAGCACCCGGTGACGCCACTACGGCGCCAAGGTTTTCGTTGTCAACATAACGGAAAATCGGGCTGCCGCCAAAGGCGTCTGAACGCCCCATGGGAATGCCATCCAGCACGAAGCCCATCTGGCTTAACTGGAAAGCCCGAACTTGTACCGAGTTACCGAATTCATATAAGCCAAGCGCACCGTCGGTCTGAACGTTAAAGCCCGGCAGGTTTTCCAGCATTTTAAGGCCCGAAATACCCGATGGAGCAGAAAGTAACTCATCGCGGGTAACGGCCAGGGTATTGGTTGCTTCATCAGTCCCGATCGCAATATCAGTTTGCGAAATCCGGCGACCTACCACGACGATCTTTTCTTCTTTCTGCGCATCGCTCTCGTCTGCGGTCTGAGCAGAGACCGGCGTGCCGGCCAGTAATGGACCGATCAAACCAGCAAGTAGGGTAAGTGAAAAGGTTTTGCCTGTAATTTTATGTGCCATATCGTTATTTTCTCAGTCTTGTTTCAGGGAGTTTGAATTAGAGACCGTGTTGTTATGCTACGCCCTTCCATAAGCGGTATTCACTCAACTACTTCAAACCCTGTACCAATTCACTGATTCGACTCTTATTTTGGGATAAATAACCCGTAGCAACCGACAGTTTGCATAAAAGATATCGTATACAGTATCTTTAATACAATTGCTTAACAAACTATTCCTGTGTAATAAATCCAGCTGCACACTTTTTGTGATGAAAAGCTGACCAATTGCACCACTTTAGACAAAAGTATAAGACGATATAATCCATTATCTATCACTAAAAATTCACGTATAGTGATTACTATCTCTTGTTGGCGGAACCTTTAGGGAGTCAAAATGAAAAGCGCAAACCGAATGTCCACCGGCCTTAAGGTGTTTGCCTGGTTGATGGTTTTATGGAACGGCATCGGCGTAGCCGCCTTCTTTAGCCAGGTTATGATGACGCCGGAAATGATTGCTCAGCTTCCTGAGGACCAGCAGGCCATCTACCGCAACATTCCGTTATGGTCTTATAGCGCTTATGGTCTGGCGGTTTTTGGCGGCTTAATTGGTTCACTTCTGTTAGCCCTGGGCAAAAAACTTGCCTTTCCGGTATTGGTTATCTCCCTCGCCGGCGTTATTGTGCAGCAGTATTATAATTTTGTTGTCATCGATGCCATCAGCATTATGGGCTGGGGCATTGTAGTCATGCCGGTTATCGTTACCAGCATCGCGTTATTACTGGTTTTAATCAGTCAGCGAGGTGCGCGCGCCGGCTGGTTACACTAAACATTAGAGAGTTTCATGCAGTATTCTGACCGCGCCAGCGCCATTGCGCCTTTCTATGCAATGGCTTTTGGTGAAAAGGCCACGGCGCTCGAAGCCGCCGGGCATTCTGTTATTCGTTTAAACATCGGTGAGCCGGACTTTGGCGCGCCGCCCGCTGTCCAGCAAGCAATACAACAGGCTGTTGCAGACAATCAATTACCTTACACCGGAGCGCTCGGTGATATTCGCCTGCGTCAGGCCATTGCAGGCTTTTACCGCTCCCAGCATGATTTGGCTATAGATCCGCAACGAATTGTCGTCACTGCCGGCGCCTCCGCGGCGCTGCTATTGGTTTGTGCCGCACTGGTGAACCCCGGAGATGAGGTCATGGTGGGCGATCCCTCCTACCCTTGTAATCGTCAGTTTGTCACCACTTTTGGCGGCAAGGTCAATTTGGTGCCAACCACCGCCGCCGATCGTTTTCAGCTAAGTCCGGCCCTGGTTGAGCAACACTGGCAGGCGGCAACCCGGGCACTGATGATTGCAACGCCTTCAAACCCCACCGGTACAGCGGTATCGGCTGGCGATCTGGCACACATGTGTGAGTTTGCCAGGGCCCGCGGCGCATGGCGAATTATCGACGAGATTTACCTGAATTTAAGTGATAGCAATGATGGGCCGCCGCAAACCGCCCTGTCTTTCGACAATGACGCCATTGTTATTAATAGTTTTTCAAAATACTTCGGCATGACCGGCTGGCGATTAGGCTGGATGGTAATACCTGAAAATATGGTAGCGGTTATTGAACGACTGGCGCAGAACTTATATATCTGCCCATCGACACCGGCACAACTTGCCGCGCTGGCCTGTTTTACGCCGCAGACCCTGGCCCTTTGCGAGCAAAGACGGACATCTTTATTGCCCCGTCGCAAAATAGTCCTGAACGGTCTGGCCGACGCAGGCCTCACCGTGCCCGTCACTCCCGACGGCGCGTTTTATGTTTACATTGACGTGAGCCAAACCGGCATGACGGCAATGGAATTCTGTGACCGGTTACTCAGCGAAGCCCATGTTGCCATGACCCCCGGTAACGATTTTGGCGTGGTCGGTGGCGATCAGTATGTGAGGTTGTCTTATGCAACGTCAGAGGCGCAACTGCATGAAGGTCTGGCCAGAATTAAAGCGTTTACGCACAAATTGAAACAATGCTGATCCACGTTAGGGATTGAATTACGCTCGCCATCAGGGTTTACTGGACAGGAAATCAATAATAACTGACCACTACCCAGGGGCCTGCACCATGAAACGACTCTTTTTACTCAGTGCGGTCGCGCTTGCGCTGACCGCCTGTTCCGAAGCACCGCAAACCAGTACCGCTTCACAACCAGCCACCGCCGCCGAAAACGCCCAGCTTAGCGAATCAGAACGTTTGAATGCCTGGTTTGAAGAGAAATATGAGCAACAACTCCAGTTTTCTCCTTTGATGATGACTCGTCTTGGCCGTAAAGATCTCTACGACCAGATTGATGACATGTCGGAACAGGGCCAGGATAAACGGCTGAAGTGGATGGCCGCCACTGTAGACGAACTGCAAGCCAACTTTGATTACAACCAGTTGGATGAAGACACCAAAATATCCTACGACATCTGGATGTTTCAGCTTGAACAAGCCAAAAAGCAGGCAGAATTCCGCCGCCGTAATTATGTGCTAACCCAAATGAATGGCATGCAATCCATGCTGCCGACGCTGTTGATCAATTATCATAAAGTGGCCGAATCCTCCGATATGGCAGCCTATATATCGAGGCTGGAAGGCGTCGGCCGGGCGGTTGAGCAATTAACCAGCCGGGTTGCCATCAATGCAGACGAGGGCGTTAAAGCGCCGTACTTTGCTTACGAAGGCGTTATCAAACAAAGCAAAGCAATTATCTCAGGCAAGCCTTTTGATGCGGACAGCGACCAGGATTCCTCATTGCTGACGGACGTAAAAACCAAGGTGGCTGCGCTTGAGGAAAGCGGCGAGATTACAGCCGAACAGGCAGCGACCTTTATTGAGGAAGCCGAGACCGCACTGCTCGATAAAGTCATGCCAGCCTATGGCAAGCTGATTAGCTGGTTTGAAAATGACCTGCCGAACATTTCCCGCGAAGCAACAGGCGCATCTGCGCTGCCGCAGGGCGAAGCTTATTACAACTCTGCGCTGGCATTACGTACCACAACCGATTTAACCGCCGATGAAATTCATCAGATTGGTTTGAACGAAGTAGACCGCATTCTGGCTGAGATGGAAAAAATTAAGCAGGCAGAAGGCTTCGACGGCACCTTAAAAGCGTTCTTTGCCTACATTAAATCAGACAACACCGACGAGCGCTTTTACTATCCGAATACCGACGAAGGTCGTCAGGCCTACCTCGATGGCGCAACCGCTTTTCTGGATAACATTGGCGAGAAATTACCGGAATTCTTCGGCATTTTACCCAAAGCTGATTTAGTCGTAAAACGGGTAGAGCCCTATCGTGAACAGGCCGGTGCACCGCAGCATTACTTTGCCGGCTCGCCGGATGGCAGCACGCCGGGTGTGTATTACGCCCACTTAATTGACATGAGCACCATGCCTAAAAATGAAATGGAAGCGATTGCCTACCATGAAGGTAACCCCGGGCATCATATGCAAATTTCTATCGCTCAGGAGCTTGAGGGGGTGCCTAAATTCAGAACCACTTCCTTTTTCAACAGTTATGTTGAAGGCTGGGCGTTGTATGCAGAGCTGGTTGCTAAGGAAATGGGAGGCTACCAGAACCCAATGTCAGATTTCGGCCGTCTGGTGTCTGAAATGTGGCGCGCCATCCGTCTGGTGGTGGATACCGGGATCCACGCAAAAGGCTGGACAGAAGAACAGGCAAACCAGTTTTTCCGCGATAATTCACCGATTTCCGATGGCGCCATAAAAGCCGAAGTGCAACGTTATTTTGTGTGGCCTGGTCAGGCAACTTCGTACAAAATCGGCATGCTGAAAATTCTCGAACTGCGTGAGAAAGCCGAGACCGAACTGGGCGATAAGTTTGATATTCGCGCCTTCCACGATGTGGTATTAGGTAGCGGCGCGGTTCCTCTGACGATATTGGAACGCATGGTCAACAATTGGATCGCCAAAGAAAAAGCGTCTTAATTCAACCCAGTATCACAACGCCGGCATTTTCCGCCGGCGTTTTTGTTGTTGTCGCTTAATCAGCAGAATATTAAGACCACATACTTGTACGCCACCGGCAATTACAGGTAAGGTGGTATAAAATATTCAAAAATACAACGACATGAAAATTTCACAGCAGGATCTCGATATTTGTTGTGGGCCCGAAGCCTTTGTCTCACAAACGGATATCCAACCAATAACACAACCGATTCATCAGACTTCACTGTTTTCTTACAGTAAGTTTGAAAACCTCTGTGCCGCGCTGGCCAATGAGTACAGCACTCCAGTGTATACCCGTGGACGTAATCCCAGCATGACCAGTGTGGAGAAAAAACTGGCCGCACTGGAGCGGGGCGAGGCGTGTAAACTGTTTGCCTCCGGTATGGGAGCTATCAGTGCTGCAATCACCGGACTGGTCAATCAGGGTGATCACATTATTTTTATCAACCAGGTTTACAGCCCTACCATACAGCTTGCAGAACAACTGACCCGCTTTGGTGTGACTTTTACTTACCTGACTTCAGGTGATCTGGAGCAGTTGCAAGCAGCAATCCGCCCGGAAACCAAACTCATTTGGTTTGAAAGCCCTGCCACCATGACCTTTAAGCGGATTGATATTACTAAGGTGGTGGCCATTGCCCACGAACATGGCATTCTCACTGGTATCGACAATACCTGGGCGACGCCGTTGCTGCAAAAACCCATCACTATGGGCGTCGACATCGTTGCGCATTCGTTAACCAAGTATATTGGTGGCCACAGTGATGTGATTGGCGGCGCACTGATCAGCCGCCATGCGTTGCTTAAACAGATTTTTTACCGTACTTTTTTGCTGAATGGTGCTGCTATTGGCCCCATGGATGCCTGGTTAATAGAGAGGGGATTACGCACGCTTAGCGTCCGTTTGCAGCAACAGGAAACCAGTGCGCTGGCCATCGGTGAATTTCTGCAGGCACACCCCAGGGTTGCTCGCATCTATCACCCGGCCTGGCAGGAAGACTCCCCCCCAGAGGAAACCAATCCGCTGGCCGGTTACAATGGCCTGATAAGTTTTACGCTTAAAGATCCGGCCTACGAAAACGTAACGCGCTTTTTAAATGCACTCACACATTTTCGACTCGGTGTCAGTTGGGGTGGCTTTGAAAGTCTGGCAATCTCCCTACAGCGGCCGGAAAATGCCGAGCAGCTGGCCGCCATGAACCTGCCACAAGGGCTGATTAGGTTGTCTGTAGGACTCGAGGCAGCTCCAACATTAATAGCCGATTTGGAGCAGGCTTTTCATCATGTCTGACACCGCTCCACCAGCTCCATTACCGCTCTGGTTAGCCGCACTGCCGCTGATAATATTACTCACCGTGTTTGCCGGTGGCGCCTTGTTTACCGAACTCGGCGGGACCCTGGTTGTAGTGGCCATATTGCTGGCCGCAGTCATTGCCGGGTTGATTGGATTTAGCCGCGGGATAGACTGGCAGCAAATGGAAAAAGCCGCCGTTGACAAGTTTGGCGACGTGTTTCCGGTAGTGCTTATCCTGCTGTCTATTGGCGGCCTGATTGGAAGCTGGATGCTGTGCGGCACCATTCCATTTTTTGTCTGGACGGGTATCCATCTTATTAACCCGGATTATCTCTATGTGTCGGCTTTTCTGGCCGCCAGTATCATGAGCATTTTTACCGGTTCATCCTGGGCTTCTGCCGGCACCATCGGAGTGGCATTAATGGGCTTGGCCACCGTTATGGATGCTTCGCTGCCGATCACCGCCGGCGCAGTCATTTCCGGCGCCTGCTTCGGCGACAAAATGTCTCCCCTGTCTGACTCCACCAACATTTCCGCGATTGCCGCCAAGGCAGACTTATATCAGCATATCAGCCATATGGTATACACGGCTCTGCCCTCATTTTTGATCGCCCTGGTGGTATTTATGGTAGTTCCATCGGCCTCCGGAGGCGACCAGAGCAATGCCTTACTGGCCACCGCGGCGATGCAACAACTTATAGAAACCACCTTTAGCCCCGCCTGGTGGCAGTTATTACCTCCCGGTTTGGTTATTTTCGCGATTGTCAGAAAGTGGCCGCCTGTCATTGGCATTACTTATTCCACTGTGCTGGCTTTGGCACTGGCCGTTATCCTGCAGCCTTTCGCTCTGGAAGATGCTGTGAATGCTTACCTGCACGGTTTTACCATTCAAATGCTCCCCGCTCATCTGCACAGTGAAGCTCAGGCCAATCCGGCCTTTTTACAACTGGTAGAGCGCGGTGGTTTGTATTCCATGGTTGGCACCCTGGTCGTGATTATTGCGGCATTTTTACTGGCCGGCGCTATGCAGGCCAGCGGTGCATTAACTGTTTTGATTCAGGCAATGCTAAAACAGGTGAAGGGCATTTTTAGTCTGGTGCTAAGTACTATGATAAGCGGCATCACGCTGCTTTCACTTACCAGTCACGGAGGCGTTACCAGCCTGATTGTCGGCAACCTTTATCAACCAGGCTATCAGGCCAGAAAGCTGGCACCGGTTAATTTATCCCGCAGTATTGAAGATTCTGTGACCCTGATGGATCCGGTATTGCCGTGGACGGTTTCCGGCTTATTTATGGCCGCCACGCTAGGTGTGGCGACCGTAGATTATTTACCCTGGGCATTGTTTTGCCTGGGCGGCCCGGTGTTTTCTTTACTGTGGGCCGGACTATTGCCACGCTCTGCGGCGATAAAACACCTGCCTTAGAATTTAAGTAAAAAGGCGGTATAGCCGTAAACAGTATCGTCCGGGTAATCACCCTGAGCAAACGCATCGCCTTTGGCCATGTAGGCCCCACCAAACTCAAGGCGGAATTTAGGCAGCAACTGGTGACGCCAGCGAAACTCAATCTGATTACCTATTTCACTTTCACCACCCACCGGGGTTTTCTGGTAACTAAAATTTAAATAGCGGATCAGCAGGTTATCTTTCTTGGTAAATTTACTCACCATTTTAAGACCCAGTGATACCAGATTACGCCGTGGCATGGTGCGGTACACTTCGGTGGGGCCAAAGTCAAAGCGTCGTACACCGTAAAGTGCGTCAAAGTTGGTATTCTTCCCGTCACTGCTGTCGTTATCACCACTTACCAGGTCGACAATAGCCTGCAGAGAAGTGGTATCGGTAACCATCTGACCAAACGCACCATGGAATAACCACGCCTGGTGGTCGATTTCGGTAACATCACTGGGCGAAGTAGACTGATGACGGGTACCAGATTGCACAATAACCTCTGCATCCGCACGCCATTTGGTATCGTTAGGTAAGGTATAATGCGCACTCACCGTTAAAAATTCACGGTTGGCAGTATTCAAGCCCGGACCATCTTCTTCGTCAAACCAGTAGGTTTGCAGTTGCCAGGATTTATCGGCAGAGCTGGCATACACACCATAAATTGCCCGCTCTGAATACGACTTATCAAAGCCTCGCTCATTGGCATCGATACTTGCTGCATCGCCGGGTAAACGGGTCACTGGCAGTAAATAAACAGCGTTAACATTCCAGTCGTTCCATTGCCATTCACTCACTACCCCATCGAAGGTGTTCATGGCATTTCTAAAGTAGCCGCTGGAAATAACCCGGCGACTACCAAAGTCAAGAATAAACCGGCCAACGCTGAGCTTCTGCATGTTCAGACCACCGTCACTCTGACTGTTACCGAGCCATGAGAAGTTAAACTGAACAGGCTCCAGCGTATTGACCTGCGAACGACCAAGAGTGGGATCGTCATTATCCAGGTACACACGGGAATCAGCTAATTCGCCGAGTAGTTCGAACTGCGACCATTTCATCACGGTTTTGACCTGTAACTTCGATGACAGGCGTTGATTGTGTTGATGAAATCGATCGTCCGTGGTTGGGAACAGCGGATTGGTAATATTTTCATAGCGTAAGGCCCACTGCCCTGACACGTCAAAAGTGGGGGATTCAGCTAACACTTGGGGTGAGAGCAATGCAGCAGCACAGGCCACGCTGAGCAGACGGGTAAATTTTGAATACAAAAGTTGCATAGGTGTCTCCGGTTTCTCTCACCTGGGAATTTATAAATGACTCGTGATGTGATTTGGCGTCAGTTACATCATGTTTTAAATCGACTGACTTTTTGCCCCAGTTGCTGAACAGTGCCGTTAACACTGCCGGCAATCTCCCCGGTATTCTCAATGGATTTGAGATTCTGCTGACCAAGGGTATTGAGATTGGTGACATTGGTATTGATGTCCGTAACCACCTGACTTTGCTCTTCAGTGGCTGCGGCTATTTGATAGATAGTTTCGTTGGCATCATTGACGGCTTCATTGACCTGATCAAAGGCCCGGGCCAGTTGCTCAGAGACCGCTACAACTGAATCGACTTCACTGGCCCCCCGCTCAATTGCGCTCACGGCATCATTAACGCTGTGCTCCAGACGACTAAGCATTTCGTTAATATTTTCCGTTGACTGCTGAGTGCGACTTGCCAGCGTTCTGACCTCGTCGGCCACCACTGCAAATCCCCGCCCTTGCTCACCGGCACGAGCAGCCTCAATGGCCGCATTCAGTGCCAGCAGGTTAGTTTGCTCAGCGATACCGCGGATAACATCTAACACTGCAATAATATTCTGCGACTCCTTAGCCAGGCTGGAGATTACGTCGTTAGCGTTACTGATGGAAGCAGACAGGTTTGATACATTTTTAACTGAATCATTAACCACTTGCCGGGAAGAGGTACTGATTTCAGAGGCCACCTTAACTTTTTCCATGGCGCCCTGACTGTTGTTGGCGGTATCGGCAACCACATGACTCAATTCGTTGACCGCAGTAGCGATTTGGTCGAGATTTTCGTTCTGCTTATGGGAAGCTGATTTCACGGTACTGGAGGCATCATTTAAGTCTGAAGCGGCACTTTTCAGATTTTCAGTATCTTGCTGAATAACAACAATCAGATCCTGCAGGTTTTCCATAAAGCGATTAAAGGTTTTTGCCAGTGTCGCCAGTTCATCTTTTCCGCTGCTGTTTAAGCGGCTGCGTAAATCGCCATCGCCCTGGCTGATATCCCGCATTACATCGATCAGGGTATTCAGTCTGTCGGTAACTAACCGCGGTCCGAACATTATGGATAACGCACTGACAATCAGCACCAGTACCAGTACCAGCAACAATAAGAATTGATTACTTTGTGACGACGACTGCATGTCGGCTGCAAGAGCATCAGCCGCATTTTTTACTGCTTCACCAAGGGCATCGTAATGACTTCTGACTTGCTGAAAATCGTCAACCAGGCTGGCTGAACGCAGTGCGTTGGCCTGTTCAATTTCGCCAGCCGCGACCAGAGAAATCACTTCGTTAGCACTCTTCAGCCAGGTGTCGTAATCGCTTCTAAACTGGTTGCCGTTACCAACATTTTCTACTTCGCCCTGCACAATATTGCGAGCCTGAACCATTCTGTCGAGGGCTTGCTGTGCATTATCATTGAAGTCTGCGACTTCTGCCTCTATCGCTTGTCCACGCATACCGGCAAGAATAATCGCGTCCTGCAGAGCAGTTTGTGCCTGATACAAATCCCTGTCGGCGTTAAGAGCCAGACTCACCGCGTTCAGATAACGCTTGGCAATCTGTTCAGAGTCATCACTAAGGTTACGCAAAGAAAACACTGAAATAATTGCTACGACACATAAAAGTGCCGTGACAACAACGAGGGGAAACGCAAATTTACTTCTGATCGAGAACTGGCTGAAATCAATCATGGGCCGCCTCAAACTACCGAAACGCTATACTTGCTCAAAGCGTGGCACATTATTTTTTTTTTGCAAAAAATCAGTACAACTCACACCCAAGCGCTCAATGTCACATTTGTCACAATGTACACATATGCGCGAATTATGCTTTCAATTCGATAATTGTCAACAAAAAGTCGTTTAAAACTCAGGTAATTTATCCTTTAGTATAAGAAACGTGCCCGCACGGACAAGCCCGGTGTCGACATCAGAGCCAGTGTTTAAAGGCAATTCATTATGACTATGCGGAAAATAAGGAGATTATAACCGAATATACGTAAGTGGAATCAGTGAGTCAGAGCAGACCCATTACCCTTTTGAGTTAGTAGTATTTCATACTTAACTGGCTTACGCCTTTTTGTTTAAAAAGGCCTACTAAACATAAGGTTAATAGTTAAAGCCAAATTGCCTTCATGCATGGCTATCTCACCCGGCTATCGGCAAAGCGGGCGTGGTGAGGCCAAAAGAGTCGTAAAAGCATGGCCAGACCCGGTGACGGTGGGTTGTAGCCCTTACGGGTAATAAAGCCAATAGCGACTGACTATGGAACCAGACTGGAGTCTCTGCTTGGTGCTATGCCAAATTCTCTGACGTACTCCCGGCTGAATTGCGATGTGCTGGCGTAGCCCACTTCAAATGCAGCCAGACTGACATCCATTTCATTACTGATGATCAAACGTCTGGCTGCTTGCAGACGCAGCGTTTTTTGAAACTGTAACGGAGTAATCCCGACAATCGCTTTAAAATGGGCGTGAAAAGACGACACGCTCATGCCAATATCCCGGGCCAGCTCCTCTACGCGCATTGGCAATGTGTAGTGTTTCTTTAACCAGCTGATAGCCTGATTTATCTGTGCGGTGTGAGAGTCTGAAACGCCCATTTGAGCGATGGCTGGGCCGATATCACTGCACAGCAGGCGAATTACCACTTCTTCAATGGCCAGCGCGATCAATAAATCGCCCTGCTTGGGATCATCAATGTTTTGCAGCATTCGGCGGATGGCGTTAACAATTTGCGGCACCGATTCCCGCACATACACCGCACTTATCTTACCGGCCTTTGGAATGCCATTAGGATAAAGCCGACTGGCTACCTCACTGATGCGACGTGCGGTTAATGGCACCATTAAGCAGAAATACGGGTGTTCCTCAGAGGCTCGATTAATAGCAACCCGGATAGGAATTTCCGAGGCATACACCACCATTGACGACTCATTTTCAACGTATTGCAGGCTCCCTTTGCCAGCGGTCACCAATTTAGCCCCCTGCGACACAATGCACACACAAGGCTGGGTGAGCACATTGGTTTGCTCGCTGGAGACACTGGATGCCCGGGTAACTTCCAGATTGCCTTCACTCAGCACGTAGTAACCGTCGTTGATGACCCGCTGACCCAGCCAATCGGTGATAACTCGCAGGTCGTTGCTCTGATGATGCAGCTCCAAACAGTTACCCCCTGCCCAGAACGTCTAACATCTTATGCAATTGAACCGCATTGTCGAAGCTCGGCGCAGTGCGCCGGGCACTTTCAAAGCTGGAATTTGCAACACCGACGATTTCAAATTCATCGTTTAACCAGTCCAATGCCGGTAAGTGAGCGGTAGCAGCCCAGTGTGAATCAGGATTCAGGCCTATAAAGCCGACTCGTATTTTATTTTGCATAATAATCCTCCGACCATTTTCCCCATAAGCCATTGCTGAGAGAAGCTAACAAGGCAAACCGGGAATACAGAGTGTTGTTGCTTTTACGTCACTCTATTGTGCTTAACCGCAGCAAATACCGCTTGCCTGTTTCTCTGATTTGCAAACCTAATCCTACGATTAAGCGCCTGCTGTGCGGTAAGTACTTCGCTTGAAATTGATCCCGCTGTGAAATCCCCTTCTGTTATTGAAATTTCCCTTGAAACCAAACACACCTGAAATTACAGTAGCCCGCAGTGAAGTAGTATTGAGTGAAGTGGCTCTTTTTCATGGCGAAGTTTGTTGTTTTCCTGTTGCTTTTCAGCCTGCCCATTAGTGCCGCCGACATCGTAAAACGGTCTGGTTCCGGGTTATGCCATGACAAGCACAGTCAATGGTACGAACGAACCAGCCATTACACCGCTTACAAGACAATGCCAAATTGTCTGGCGGCCGGCGGCAAAGCCTATTCGGGTTATACTGCAACAACCTCCTCAACCATGGCAGATGGTTACCACCGAAAGCTGTTTCCGCACTGGCTGGATGAAGATGGTAACTGCCGCGACACCCGCGCTGAAACGCTTATCCGACAGTCTGATATTCCGGTGGCGTTCGCTGATGCGGCCGGATGTCAGGTGAAAAGCGGACGTTGGTACGACCCCTACACCAACAATATCTTTACCGACGATAATGACCTCGACATTGATCATATCGTACCGCTCAAATGGGCCTACGAGCATGGGGCAAATACGTGGCCGGAGAACATCAGAGCAGCCTTCGCTAACGATACACTAAATGTGATTGCCGTGAGTTTATCTGCCAACCGTTCAAAGGGCGCAAAAGGCCCCACTGAATGGATGCCTGCCAACCAGCAATTCCGTTGTCAGTACCTGGAACGATTTCAGCGGGTGATACGCAAGTACCAATTGTCATTGAAAGCAACAGAAACCAGAGTCCTGAATAAACAAGTATCCGCCTGTGCGACAACAGGCTGAAGGGCGCCTCCCTCTAAAGGGAGTTAGACTGCGAAGCCCGCCATTGTAATATCGAAATCGTATCATCCAGCACCCACACGCTCAGTTCGTTGATCGTTAAGAGGCGGTATTGCGATTTGGACTGAAACAGCCTGAAAAAGCCCGGCGAGTAGTGAAGGCGGACATTCGTCAGGGTCGCCTTGGTGCCAGCAGGTAACAATGAAGGCTTGTCGGTATAATCATTCACCACTGGTGACATCTTGTTGATCATGCTGAGCGAAGTTGGCAGGTTATGTTTGGCTAACCATCGGGCCGCTCTTCCCGATTTATCATCAATCGGGTAATCAACAAGTAATGAGTTGTCAACGATAGTGAGGGTGTCACCGGCGCCAGGCAGGTCAATCGTTGTCAGTCTGATCCTGGGCCTGCGCATTAACACCATCAGTAAACTAAGCACGGCAAAGATGAAAACTATTGTCATTGTGGCGTTTCTCTACCTGAATAAGGTGCGGATGCGAGTAACTTCTTAGCAGCCTACCACCCGGTAAAGGTATTACCAAACCGTAATCGTTTAGTCAGGCGGGGCTTTACCCCGGCATACTTTTACACTGCGCTTACCAGCGCTAATTCAATACTCAGACCGCACTACAATCCACGACGCAATCATGGTACAAATGGTGGACTGTCTCCAGTCAGATATGAAAAGCAGTATTATCAGCAGCTTGAAGATGTCTAGAAAACTGGGGGCTTACCAACCACAACCTAAATACCTTGCCATCGAAGATGGCGCAGTGCTCAACTCATCGTGAAACTGATGCACAGCAAGCAATGTGATACAGCTATCCTTCTCCCAAGCACTCTATATTAGAGTCCCCGAATTCAGATAATAAGTGCACCATTCATGGCTAATGGGTGACAGACGATCAACTGCCTGTTGGTGGTATTCTAAAGTCGCCAAACAATTTGAGTTGGTGATGCTGCGCAACCGGAGTTCTTCATAGACACTGTCAGTGAGTGCGATTATCGACACTTTTGGAATAAACCCCACAACTTGCCACGTTATTTAAGACTTTGAAGATATCACAATGCCTAATATTCCAGAATTAATAGATGATTTCGATATGATTTTTCAACTTCTAAAGCCATTTAATTTTAGAAGCTATTCGATTGCCGGTTGCTCCCTACCTAAGACAATAGATTAAGCAGTAAGCAAAACTAATTCCATTGGAACTGTTTTGAGGAAAGAAATGTTGCTATGGAAAAATGCTAGAGAGCAATATGAAGACTCAAATATTTACTTCGGAGATTATGGCGTGAGAGGACCTAACAGCGCAGAAGGAATTCCTAACCCCAATACAAACGGAAAAATTCGATATACAAAAGATAATGAATTCTTCATTGCTAGGGGCCACTCTATGAAAGTAGCCCCAATAGGAATGCAACATTGCTTGCTAGCAGACAAAGTGATTAGCTCACCATACTACACTGGTCTAAATTTCAGTTGTGGAGATAAAGAGATTGAGAATTGCAAAAATGGAGATTTCGGTGGCAATGCTCAAAGGTGGATAAAAATCGACACTAATCATCATTTAGCTTTCGTTGTAGAAGAAGTTAAAGAGTACGAAAGAACACTATTTAATAGAAAAGCTCGCTCAACGCATGGCTCCATAACAAACAACAGATTAAGTTCATAATATCTCTGAAGACAAAAAAGCCCCGACCATTCCTGATCAGGGCTTCTGTATGAATGGTGCCTCGACCCGAGATCGCGACTCACGGTGACCGGCAGGTGGCACGCCCGCGTGTCCCGATTACTAAGAATGTCTAACGCCGGGATCAAAAAAGCCCTCGCATTTCTGCAAGGGCTTCTATGATGGTGCCTCGACCCGGGATCGCGACTCACGGTGACCGGCAGGCGACACGTACGCGTGTCCCGTTAAATGAGAATTTTCGACGCTAAGATCAAAAAAGCCCTCGCATTTCTGCAAGGGCTTCTAAGAATGGTGCCTCGACCCGGGATCGAACCAGGGACACGCGGATTTTCAATAGACAGCTTAGCCATAAAAATGATATAAATCAAAAACCTAATTAAAACATAAAATAGCTTTGCAAATTCTTTGCAAATCAACATATAACCTGTTCTACTAGCAGCATGGCTAAACAGATTGCTAGACATGACATAAACGACACGCTGTACATCTTCAAACAAGATAACAGCGAACGTTGGTATGCGCGATTTGTACTGTTCAATACGTGGTACTGCAAATCAACTAAAAAGAAAGATAAAGACGAAGCCATCGCTATGGCACATCGAATATTTCTCGACCACGAAATCCGAATCGAAACCAATACGCTAGTTCAAAGCAAAAGATTCCGGTATGTAGCGGAAAGAGTTATTGAAAAACTTGAACGAGAGCTTAATGTCACCTCTCCTGAAAAACCCAAGGAACGAATCCCTGAGACCTTGATTGACTTTATAGAGAGCCAGGAAGGGAACAAAAATACCGAAAAGAAATTTCGTCATGACTACTCCCTAGCTCTCCGCAAATATCACATCCCCTACTTTGACAGAACATACGTTACATCGATAGACCAAGACGCCATTAAAAAATTTGATGAGTGGCGTATTAAACAATTCGGCAGAACACCGGCTTCATCAACGTTAAAGACCCATAATGCTGCGCTTAACTTAGTGTTTAAAGAAGCTATTGAACACAAGTGGATGATTCCGATACAAGTGCCAGTATTGTCGTCGAAAGGTAAATCAGGAACACGTCGAGCCGCTTTTTCAGAAGAAGAGTATGATGCTGTAATTGATGGTATTTACGAAAGTGAACGTAACGCTCACACCGAGAAGACAAGGCAAATCAGAGAGCTGCTTTATGATTACTGTGAGATTGCAGTAAATACCGGCATCCGTCCGGGCACAGAGATGGAAAGCATCACCTGGGGTGATATAGAACTAAAAGCCCAAGGAAGTAAAGCACAGTTCTTTATCAACGTACGCAAAGGTAAAACAACTAAACACACTGGCACACGAAAAATCGTCTGCAAAAAAGATGTCATTGGCGCGATATCCCGACTCCGCGAACGGTTTCCACATAGAACACCAAGTCAAAAATTATTCCGATTGGCTAACGGTGAAACAACACCACAGTTAGGCAAGGCATTTGAAAAGGTTCTTCAGAATAACAACCTTAAAACGCATTCAGATGTACCAAGGACACTATACTCGTTACGCCACACATACATTACATGGCAACTGCTGGCAGGCACAAGCATGGACGTTATTGCTAAACAGTGTGGTACTAGTGTTGCTATGATTGAACAACATTACAGTCATGTAAGACCTGAAATGTTTGCCGACGAATTATCAGGTGTAACTTTCGATAAAACTAAGCCAAAGCCCGTTTCGAACAAAACACTAGAAAGGCGAGCTAAGAGTGCTGAACGCGACGAAAAACGTTTTAAAGAATGGGCGGCAGAGTACAAGAAACGTGGTTGTATTTAACTATAACTCGCCAGTCAAAGATAAACACGCCTCTTAATTTCATAGGATTCATTCAGTTTAATTTATCTTATTTTCATCATTATAAAAAAATAAAAACATTTTAAATCAAAATCTTACGCGACAACTTATCTGTAATAATTTCCGTTTACTTAATATCTATTAAACAAAAACTATTATAGAGATTTGAGATAAGCAAATATCGGATCTCATCGATTATCTTCCTAAAGGCACAACCTTGGGAAGGATAATCAATGAAAATTCTATATGTCGAACAGTCAGAACGACAATTTGATCACTTTAAACGAAATATAAATGCTAATAGTAAATTCAAATCAAACTTAAAAGTTTTTACAACACTGCTTTTGGCTAATTTCATTTTAAGTCCAGAGCAAGTGAACGCTGAGGAGATGGTAGAAAGTATCGTCGTGACAGCAACTAGAAAAGCAGAATCTATACTAAGTGTACCAATAGCAATAGATACTTTGTCTGCGGGGAAAATTGAATCATTTGATGTAGACACTACTAATGATCTGAGTTCATATTTTCCGGGAGTAGAAATACGAGCGGTGTCTTCATCTGAACAGGCGAAAGCGTGGATTAGAGGGTCTGGCAGTATAGATTTTGCGTCAAACACCAATCCAACTGTAGGTGTTTACATAGACGATGTTTATCTCCCAAATACGTTCCAACATACCGCTCCTATTTTCGATCTTGAAAGAATTGAAGTATTGAAAGGCCCACAAGGTACCCGCTATGGGCGGAATGTAACAGGTGGACTAATAAAATATGTTACCGCTAAGCCAGAAGATACTTTCTCCGGCTATTTTGATTTAGGTGTTGGATCTTTCAATGAAATTAAAAGTGCAGGAGCTATTACTGGACCTATATCAGAAACAACCAACTTTCGATTTGCCTACAAATACGTAAATGATGATGGGTGGGCTTCAAGCCGGGCATCTGAACCGAAGGGCGATGGTTTTCCGGGTACACTTAAAAACAATAGCCTTAACGCTGAAAATTTACTTGCAACGAGATTATTACTTGATTGGAATCCGTCAACGCTATTTAACTACGAGTTAATGATACATTCTATGCGTCGTAGAGCTGACGGCGGAACATTTCAGTATGTAGGTATAGTAGACCCCGTAACTTATGAGCCAACTTGTGACCCTCGTTCGAGAATTGATTGCATCGATTACTTAGGTTATCGAGATTCTGACGGCGTTGGTGAGAGGGGGGATACCAGTGCTGGTGACCATGACTTTTTCGGCGATGCAAACTCTGACTCATATGGCCTCTACGGAAAATTAAACTATGATTTTCCTGCATTCAGCGTTAAACATATTATCGCATTTGACCGATTTAAAAGAGATAGTCAGTATGATGCCGATGGCGGCGCATATATGCTTTCTAATAATTACTATAAATCTAATTTCAAAACGGCTTCATCAGAATTTCAGATAACTTCAAATGCACAAGATGAGTTTGATTGGGATCTCGGATTATATATATCATCTGATGAACTGTCCGCAGACAATAAGTACGTTTTCTTTGGCCTAGAAACAGACCAAGAGTTTTATCAGAAACAGCTATCCAAGGCCATATACGGCAACTTAAAATATCCTTTAACATCAGGGTTGTATTTTCTATCTGGGCTTAGATACACAAATGATTCTGTTTACTTTGATCATTACAGTATTAGACCTACAGCACTCGATTTTGCCCCCGGAGATGTAGAAGGGTCTATATCAGATCAGACTTTTACTGATATTTCCTGGACCATTGGACTTCAGCAAGAAATTTCTGAAAATACAATGCTCTATTCTACTGTAAGCAATGGTTACAAGAGTGGTGGTGCCGGAGCAGGATTCGGAGATCCTGGCGAATTTAATAGCTACAAGCCAGAGGATTTAATGGCCTATGAAGTAGGGTTTAAGTCATCATTGTTTGCAGGAAGAGTTGTCTTAGATACCGCTTTTTACTACTACGATTATAGGGATATCCACGTTTTTGATGTTACATCCAATCAATTCGGTGGTCAGAACTTTATAGTAACTAATGCTAGTAAGGGAATTTATAAAGGAGGCGAAATAGGAGCAAATATAAATCTTAATGATTATAACTCTATTAACCTAGGGTTATCATTTATACACGCGAAATATACCGATTTTATAAGTGCGAATGGCGAAAACCTATCAGGTAATGATGTTCCTTTCGCGCCTCCATTGAAAGTAGTTATTTCATATGACTCTTGGTGGAATCTATTCTCTGACTGGGAAACAAACCTCAATTTACGCGTTAGCTATACTGACCGCGTCTTTCACGATGTTAGAAATAATCCTCTATTAACAGCAGATTCTTATTTTTTATCTGATATTGCGCTATCAACAACCAGAAATGATGGAAAGTACAAATACTCTATTTCTATCAACAACCTAACGGACGAACAATACAGAGTTCAATCTTTTGATTTTATAGAATTTGGCTCAGTGACACATGTCCCCAACAAGCCCCGAAATATATCAATAAAATTTAAATACAGCTTTGAATAAGGAAGAAAAAATGGATTATTTAGATGTACCTGTAATTGACTTTTCAAATGCATATTCTGAAAAAATAAATGAAAGATTTAAGTTAGCAGAAGAAATAGGAAATGTTGTTACAAACATTGGTTTCTTAGTACTGTCAAACCATGGTGTAAACCTAGATGTAGTTAAAAAAGCTCAACAACAGGTTTCTGCCTTCTTTTCACTCCCTACTGATAAAAAGAAAGAATTCTCGCCTAAGAGTAAATCCTACTATCGGGGGTACTTTGGCATGGAGACTGGAAACCTTGGAGCTACATTAGGCGATAAAGAGGCTTTACCTGACTTGCGAGAATACTTCACGTTAAATAGGGAGTTAGGTCCCGCTTGTGACGATTATTACAAAACAGGTTTGGCTCAAGAGATATTTATTCCGAATATTTGGCCCGACAATACATTACCTGAATTTAAAATAGCATTACTAGAATATTATCGAGAAATGGAAGCTCTTGCTGAACGAATAATGAGAATGTTTGCATTATCTTTAGGAGTCGACGAATTCTGGTTTTCATCAAAAATTGATAAGCATATGACAAATCTAGTTGCTGCAAATTATCCAGAGCAGAAGAACTCATATTCTCCGTCTCAAATTCGAGCTGGCTCCCATACTGATTATGGTTCACTTACTATTCTTAAAGCAGAAAATAAGCCGGGACTTCAAGTTAAAAACAAATTAGGTGAATGGAAAGACGTGCCAATTGTTGACAATAGTTTTATTGTTAATCTGGGGGACTTGATGTCTTATTGGACTGGAGGTAAATGGGTTTCCAATATTCATCGCGTCATAAATCCTAAAACAAAGGACTCGAATTCCGATAGGCAATCAATAGTCTTTTTTCACCAACCTAATTTTGATGCTGTCATCGAAACAATACCAGGATTAGAGAAATCATCAAAATATCCTACGACGACAGCTTATGAACATCTAATGTCAAAAATTAACAAAATGAACAAAACATCAAAATTTAATGAGATTGGAGAATAATATGATTATTTACGAACCACCAAAAGCACCAAATAAAATTCCTTTAATTGACATAAGTGACTTTTATTCTAATGATTTAGAAAAGCAAAAATCAATTGCGTGGGAGCTACATAAAGCGGCTCGTGAAACTGGATTTTTCTATGTGGAAGGACATAAAGTCCCATTAGCATTAATGGATGCGCAACTCGATTTGGCAAAGAAGTATTTTTCTCAACCAGATGATGTGAAAATGGAATGTTACTCCAAAAATTGGGAAATTGTACGTGGGTATGAACCTGTAGCTGCGCAAGTTTTAGATGAAGGCTCCCCCGCAGACCTGAAAGAAGGTTTTGTTATCGGAAATGACCTGTCACCTTCGCACCCTTACGTCTCAAAAAAAGTGCCCAACTGTGGGCCTAATCAATGGCCTCACAGCCCAACAGGTTTTAAAGAACAATATAATGAGTATTTACATCACGTTACAGGCTTAGCTAAAGATCTGATAGAAATACTCGCTTTGTCTCTTAACCTACCCCGAGACTATTTCGCTGAAGGACTTGACGAACCAATGATTTTTTCTAGGTTATTACATTATCCTGAGCAGCTAAATCATGGAGAGAAGAATCAATTAGGAGCTGGTGCACATACAGATTGGGGAATGCTCACAGTTTTGTTACAGGACGATATTGGTGGGCTGGAAGTGCAAAATGCGGCTGGAGACTGGCTAACGGCTCCTCCTATACCAGGTACATTTGTAGTTAATTTGGGAGAAATGATCAAAGTACTAACTAATGGTCTTTATCACTCGAATATGCATAGGGTTTTGAACAATAATTCAGGCCGGTCACGTTATTCATGCCCAACATTTTTTGACCCTGATTATTTTTATGAAGTGTCCTGTGTATCTACGTGTATGCCAAAAGATAATAATCCAGATTATCAACCAACCACCGTTGGTAAACACATTGCGTACATGTATAGCAAAACATATGGTCTTTGAAATAATATAGTGAATTAAAAATGAACTCCTTGTCTTATTTAAATATATTTTCGAAAGATATCGAACGCCTTAGTAAATTTTATTGTGATGTTTTTGGATTTAAAGAAATAGAAGAAAGTAGATCAAATTATTTCATAGGCTTTGATACTGGTGTATCGAAGTTAGGGTTTAGTAGTTTTGACGCTTACGATTTGTTAGATATCCAGAAACCGGTAAATGAAGTAAAGGAAACCCACCACGTAATTACATTTGAAGCAAATAATATTCAAGAGGTTGACGAATTAACTGAAAAATCCATTGCTAACGGTGCAACACTCCTAAAATCGCCATTCAATACCTATTACGGATGGTATCAGAGTGTTTTACAAGACATTGATGGTAACGTTTACAGAATATCAACCATGTAAGACATAGCCACCGAAACGTTGATTATTAAGTTTATGATAAGATAGGCGGCTTAATTTATTTTGCCGCCATTTTTGACAGAATCATATTCCGAAACCCAAAGTTAACAGATTCATATTGAAGTCATAATCATTACTAAAGAAGAGCAAAGGCTTCATGCAAATATCTTTATACAGCAGCGTTATTGTAAGTTTGTTCGCTACAAATTTGAGTATAATTATATCTACGTGTTAACCTTCTTATCTCGGTCGGAGTTCTTTTGAATTGCTCTTTTATAGCTCTAGAAAAGTGTTGTTGATTTTTAAACCCGCAAATTTCTGATATTTCTAATACTGAATAGTCTTCTTCAGTTAAAAGTTGATAGGCCTTATTGACTCTTTCTGTCCAGATGTACTTCGCGATGCTTAACCCTATATTTTTCTTAAAAATACTATTCATAAATGCGTAGGAATACTTTAAATCTTCGCTCACCGATTTAGCAGAAATATCCGAAACTAGATTTCTGTTGATATATTTAAGGCACTCCCTTACTGGTAAAGGGAGAGGCGACTTGAATTCTTCCTCTTCGATTTCATTCACAAACTCGTTAAACAAAGTCTGACCGTAAGAGTCCCGAAGAATCGATGCATTTACCGAATCGGTATACTCAACTTCTAATGCGGACTGAAAAATAAAATCTAATTTTTCAGTGGTTGATATTGTATATTGTGATGATATTAATGAGGGTAATTGAGAATGGCCTTGTAACTTAACGTTGCACCAACGTACTCTGTGACTTGTTTCTGCAGGATAAATGTATTCGAGTTTTTGTTTTGCTATGATTAACGACGTTTCACCTTTTCTCAGAATATAATCTTGTTCATCTATTTTTACAATACAATCACCTTCAAACAATTGTACGAGCTGAATAACGAGGCCATTTACAGGTCCATACGTACCATAATAGCGGAAGGTAGCTTCTCCAAAATCAAATGATTTAAAGTTTCTCAATAATTGCATACAAATCTCTTACCCTTTGCGTGCTACTTAATCAATGCATTGCACCACCAGAACCTTAAACACTTTGAAAACGCATCAATAAGGTGCAAAACCTAGACAGAATTAAGTAAAATTTGACCAATACGTCTAGGACTAAGATAAAGCATAAGTTATGCCGATCTTTTTGGACTGGGTTGCGGATTTTAGTAGGCTTCACATCGCCCAAGACACCCAGTTGTTCCAGTGTTTATCGACAAATATAATCGTTGCCTTTAATAAATCTATTTAAAAGAATTAAGAAATAGATAAGCAATCAGTTTCCACTTCTAAATAAGTGACGTTAATGCTTATTAACATGACCTATTTATCCGGCGTACTGATTTGCGTTGTCGGATTATACATGAGCTGGCAAGGTGGTAGTTTTCTACTTCCATAGTTAAATTAAGCATTTAATAGGTTCAAATGGCTTCCTTACACTGTGTTGGTCTCATATCTGTATTGAATAGATCGCTCATTCATTGACCCTAGCTATATTTTAAGAGATAATCAACCTTCATGAAGAGGAATGTTGTGTCGAAAAAGAATTTCCGCATTAGCAAAAGTTTTAAAGTGGTTCTGGCCGCTTTGCTGTTGTGCGCGCAATTTTTGTTGATAGTTTCTGACGCATTTTCTTTTGAACAAGAACATTTTATTAGCAACGAAGTATGTACCGAAAGTACGTTAATCGAACTGCCTAATGCTTATGATTTAGGCACAGGAAATGATTGTGATCATTGCTGTTCGTGTCATGGCCATTTCACCCATATTGCTTTCTATCTTGATAATGACAGCACGTTTCTGAAAAAATCCCCTACCCTAGCTTCAGTTTATCTCGAAGCTTCACCTAGCCGTTTCATTAACCAAATAGAGCGTCCTCCAAGAATTTAATCCCTGTCATCTTTCGTTTTTTTAACTGACTAGGATTATATTTCATGAAAAATTCACAGTTCCCTGTGCGTGTATTTATGCGCGCCGGAATACTGACTAGTGCATTGGTGCTATCTCAAGCCAAAGCGTTAGCAGAACAAGTAACTTTAGACGATGCTGTTCAACTAACTCTCAGTCGTCATCCAACATTATTGAAATTCAGACCTCTTACTAGAGCTCTTGAGGGAGATCGCCAACAAGCTTTGCTTTCTCCAGCTTACACCGTAGGTGCTAGTCTAGAGAATGTGATGGGCACGAGTTCGACTTCGGGAGTTCAAGCAGCAGAAGCAACCATCTCTCTATCTTCAGTGTATGAACTTGGTGGTAAGAAGAGTGCAAGAACACAGGTTGTGGATGCCAGAGCTGCCCTTTTAGATTCAGAGCAGTATTCAATGTCTCTCTCACTACTTGGTGGGCTCACTCAGCAGTATATTCGCGTTCTGGCACAACAGGAGCGTCTGCAAATAGCTGAGCGAAGTGTGAGCTTAGCTGAAGACGCTCTTACTGTAATCACTAATAGAATAAAAAGTGGTGCAACGAATGATGCTGAATTGTTCAGAGCTAAATCGGCTTTAAATCAAGCGAAATTAGAACTTGCGACAGCAAAGGTGAATGAAGAGATAGCCCTGCAATCTCTCACACTATTCTGGCAGGGCAATTATGAAGATATCACGCTTACTGGTTCTTTAAATTCACCCGCTACAAATTATTCCTACGAAACACTTTTTAACCAATTCTTATCATCATCGAATGCGGATTTACTAATTAAGTCACTTGACCTGAAGGACGCTGAGATTCAGTTGGCTAAGTCTGATAATACCGCAGACCTATCTTGGTCTGTAGGTGTTAGAAGGAATCAAGGAGCTCAAGATACATCGTTAGTTTTTGGTGCCTCAATTCCACTATTTGCTGAGAAGAGGAATTCGGGTGCAGTCAAATCTGCAATTGCTAGTAAGGAGGCGGAGTTATTAGAGCGAGACACCAAGTATCTCGATGTAAAAGCGATTCTATTTAAAGCAACGAAAAGCATAAATTTTAGTTCACAGGCAGCATTGCACCTGGAAAAAGAAGTAATGCCTGATTTGGAAAGAGCATTGGAGCTGACCAAGGAGGGCTATCAAAAGGGAATTTACACTTATCAAGAATGGTTTGCTTCACGTGATGCACTTCTCCAATCTCAACGGAGTCTCATCAACTATCGCGAAGCCACCCTGCTCAATGAAGCACTTATCGAACAATGGACAGGGCAATCTCTGAAATCATTCACTTTCAATCTCCAGGATTAATTATGCTAAAGCAAATTTTATTTTTATTTCTTATCGGCACTGTGACATCTATCGCGACCGCAAGTGAAGATGTCACCAATTCAAATGACAACCAAAATATATTCCAGAAAGGTAACATCAAAATAGAAGTAAGTATCGATGAAAGCCCCGAGGGCTCTGTAATTATTGCCTCGACTTTTGAAGATGGGAAGCCATTTATCCCTGATTCCTTTTCTATAGAGCTACAGAAGTTAGGTTCAAGCTCAGAAAAATTTGAGTTTCAAACTTCAGAGGGGGTTTTGCGGTCAATAAAAGCTCTGTCTGAACCTCATTCTTTTAGGGCTACTATTTATCTGACTGACAAAAGACGAAAGTATTCCTGGGAGTGGGAAAACTTCGAGGGAAGAACACAGATCTCAAGAGAATTAACTGAAAAGTTTCAATTAGCAACCTCCGAAGTTCAGAGTGGGACCATTGAAAGACATATCGAATTGTTGGGTACTCTTGTAATTCCAGCCAAGAATAAGGCTGAAGTTAATGCGCGGTTCTCGGGAGTTGTAGAAACTCTCGCTTCGGATGTTGGTGACAGCGTGAAGGCTGGCGATGTAATTGCAAAAATTCAATCAAATGACAGCTTACAAACCTACATCGTGAAAGCGCCAATTTCGGGTACGGTAGTAAGTCGAAATGTTAATGTCGGGCAGTTGGTTACCAGTGAAACGCTTTATAAAATAGTCGACGCTGAAACGCTTTGGGCAGAATTGAAAGTATTTCCATCCAAGCGGGATACAATAAAGCCGGGCTCTTATATCCACATAAAAAAAGGTTCCCGACAGCAAGATGCAAAGGTCAAATTTCTCATTCCGTCAGGTTCACTTGAACCTTATCAGATCGCAATTGTTGAAATCACTAATACCGAAGGAGAATTCTCCCCCGGCGATATGGTTACAGGTGTAGTTGATGCTCAGAAAATCGATGTTTCGCTTCGCGTTGAGAATGAAGCTATCCAATCAATGGATGGTAACTCAGTTGTATTTTTAAACGATGGTAACACGTTTCAAGCTGTCCCTGTCGAGCTGGGTATAAAAGATGACAACTTCACTGAAGTAAAGCGTGGCTTAATCGCTGGTCAAATTTACGTTTCAAAAAATAGCTTTCTGATAAAAGCGGATCTTGAAAAATCCGGTGCCTCTCACGCTCACTAATCCTGGAGACGATAAATGATTGATAATATTATTCGTCTTTCAGTAGAAAGACGCTTTTTGTTTCTTGTTCTTGCACTAATCTTAATTGGGATCGGCGTTTGGAGCTACCAGCGATTACCTATTGATGCTGTACCAGATATTACAAATGTACAGGTTCAGATTAACACCAAAGCTCCGGGGTACTCACCATTAGAAGCTGAACAACGAATAACATTTCCTGTCGAAACAGCACTATATGGCTTGCCTAACTTATCCTATACACGTTCTATATCGAGGTATGGTCTTTCACAGATTACTGTTATTTTCGAAGAAGGAACGGATATCTTTTTTGCCCGAAATTTAATCGACGAAAGACTTGCTAACCTTAAAAGTGTTTTACCTGATGGCCTTGAACCAGAAATGGGGCCAATCGCTACAGGGCTAGGCGAGATTTTCGTATATACGCTGGAAGGGAAAGATGGAGCCACGTTGCCCGATGGCTCCCCGGTTACGCCAATGGCTTTAAGAGAGGTACAAGATTGGATTATTCGACCACAGTTAGCCCAAGTGCCGGGAGTAGTAGAAGTAAACACTATTGGGGGCTATGACAAGCAGTATCACGTCAATCCCGACCCTGTAAAAATGCTGGAGATGGGAGTCTCGCTTAAAGACATTTCTGAAGCACTATATTTAAACAATGATAATGCTGGAGCAGGCTATATTGAGAAAAATGGCGAGCAACTTCTTGTTCGCTCTCCAGGTCAATTGACAGGGATAAAGGATATCGAAAATGTCGTAGTAGGAAAAAAAGGATCTGTTCCTGTTCTAATAAAAGATATTGGAACTGTAGGCTTGGGTAAGCAGCTGAGGACCGGAGCTGCTACAAGAAATGGTAAAGAGACAGTGATGGGAACGGTCATGATGTTGCTGGGAGAAAACTCAAGGGAAGTTGCAGCTTTAACTGCCAGTAAATTAACTGAAATTCAAAGATCGTTACCAAGCTGGGTGGTTGCTGAACCTGCCTATGATCGAACTACACTGGTCGACAAAGCGATAAACACTGTGCAGAAGAACTTGCTGGAAGGAGCATTACTCGTAATTGTCATATTATTTTTACTACTAGGCAATATCCGAGCGGCTCTTATTACGGCTGCGATCATACCTATTGCTATGATGATGACAATCACTGGAATGGTCCAGAGAGGTGTTTCGGCAAATCTGATGAGTTTGGGGGCTTTAGATTTTGGTCTGATTGTCGATGGCGCTGTCATCATTGTTGAAAACTGTATTAGGCGCTTATCTGAAGCGCAACAGCATCACGGCAGACTTCTTCAACTCAAGGAACGTCTAGAAGAAGTGAAAATAGCAACGATTGAAGTAATCAGGCCCAGCTTATTTGGAGTCGGGATCATAACCGCTGTTTATCTGCCTATTTTTACTTTAACAGGCGTAGAGGGAAAGATGTTTCATCCCATGGCAATAACTGTTGTTATCGCTCTTATTGCGGCAATGATTTTGTCACTGACGGTAGTGCCTGCAGCGATCGCAATTTTCATGGGGGGAAAAATCAGTGAAAAGGAGAGTTTTTTAATACGTTGGGTGAAACTGGCTTACGAACCAGCACTTAGGGCTATTCTTAAATTTAAAGCTGCTGCTCTTGGGGCTGCACTAGCGTTTGTTGTCTTCTGCGGATGGTTGGCAACAACACTTGGTTCTGAATTTATTCCTCAACTGGATGAAGGTGATGTTGCTTTACAGGCTTTACGAATAACGGGTACCGGTCTAAACCAATCAATTCAAATGCAAGAACAACTTGAAGATGCGCTGTTGGAAATTCCAGAGGTAGGGGTAGTCTTTGCGAAAATAGGTACACCGGAAGTCGCTACAGACCCGATGCCTCCTAATGTAGCCGATAGTTTTATAATACTTAAACCTCGATCAGAGTGGCCTGATCCAGCTAAATCTAAAACGGATTTAGTGGCTGAAATTGAATCAGTCGCCTCAAAAATGCCTGGTAATAATTATGAATTTACCCAACCAATTCAAATGAGATTCAATGAATTGATTTCCGGCGTAAGGGCTGATGTTGCAGTCAAAGTTTTCGGTGATGATTTAGATCAATTGTTGGTGACTGCAAATGAGGTAGCTGAGATTGCTAAGTCGATTCAAGGTGCCGCAGACACTCGAGTTGAGCAAGTTGCTGGTCTTCCTATGCTGTCTATATTACCAAAGCGAGAAGCCCTCGCAAGGTATGGCCTAAACGTAGCAGACATTCAAGCACTCGTTTCAACAAGCATAGGAGGCAAGGAAACAGGCATAATCTATGAAGGCGATCGCCGGTTTAAGCTTGTAATCAGATTATCTGAAGAATTGCGTACGAATATTGACAAATTAGAGAGCCTACCTGTTCCTGTTGGTAATAGTTTTGTACCACTTGAAGAGGTGGCCAGCCTCGAGTTAAAGCCAGCACCTGCACAGATCAGCCGAGAGAATGGAAAGCGCAGAGTTGTCGTAACGACTAACGTACGAGGAACTGACCTAGGAGGATTTGTCGTTGATTTACAAAAAAGACTTAAATCCGATTTGAAAATAAAGGAAGGGTATTGGTTCGAGCTTGGTGGTACCTTCGAACAACTGGAATCCGCCAGCAAACGGTTGACATTAGTCGTTCCGGTTACGCTTGCGTTAATAGTTGGCATACTCATTATGGCGTTTGGATCAGTGAAAGATGCACTGATAATTTTCACTGGTGTACCACTCGCCTTAACCGGAGGAGTACTGGCACTCTGGATTAGAGGTATGCCTCTTTCAATTTCTGCGGGAGTAGGCTTTATCGCTTTGTCCGGGGTCGCGGTTTTGAATGGACTAGTGATGGTCGCATTCATCAGACAACTCTGGCAGGAAAATGGTGATATTTATACTTCAGTAATTCGAGGGGCCATAATCCGGCTTCGACCTGTTTTGATGACTGCGTTAGTGGCCAGCTTAGGCTTTGTTCCCATGGCACTTAATACAGGAACAGGTGCTGAAGTACAAAGACCGCTCGCCACTGTAGTCATTGGGGGAATTATATCGTCAACTTTACTGACACTGTTTATATTACCTGCGCTTTATCAGCTCGCACATAACAAACGCAACTCTTAATCAAATTTTACGCCCGGTATGTTCCGGGCGCACCGGAGCCTCTATGACTCATAATCATTCGAATAGCTCAAACAAAATTGGGTGGGCTTTTCTATTAAATTTCAGCTTCACAATTATTGAATTTATTGGCGGCTGGCTAACGAACAGCACTGCTATAATGGCAGATGCTGTTCATGATCTCGGCGATTCAATTTCTATTGGAAGCGCCTGGTGTCTCAATAAGTTAGGAGAGAGAGAGGCCGATGAAAATTTCACATATGGGTACAAGCGACTCAGCCTGTTAGGGGCATTTATTAACGGAGCCGTACTTATCCTTGGCTCAATCTGGGTATTATCAGAAGCCATTCCTCGAGTATTAGACCCGGTCGTTCCAAATACAGAAGGCATGATATTACTTGCGATTCTAGGTGTCGCTGTAAACGGCTTTGCTGTGTATAAACTCCAGGGAGGAAATACCCTAAACGAGAGAGTGTTGAACTGGCATTTATTGGAGGACGTTTTAGGCTGGGTTGCTGTATTAATTATTGCCATAGTAATGCAATTTGTCGACTGGCCAATTTTAGACCCCCTACTTTCGATTGGCTTTACGCTTTTTATATTGTTTAATGTAATTCGAAACTTATTAGCAACCTTAAAATTATTTTTGCAAGGTGTTCCAGAGAAAAACTTATACAAACAAGTGTTAGATGAACTCCGGAGTGTTGATAGAGTTGAATATATCCATGACTTAAAAATTTGGTCACTTGACGGAGAACATAATGTTATTACTTTACACATTACAAGTAACTTGAAGATAATTGAAGAATATAAGCTATTGAAGCTTGAAGTTTATGATAGCTTGGCAAAATTTGACTTCAGCTACAGCACAATTGAAATAGAGTTTACTGACGATTTCTGTAAAAACATGGAAGGGTAATATGAAGTCTTTTCCTTCGTTAACAATGACAGTTGAAAGTAATTCAAATTCAAGGACTAAGCTAAAATTTAATCTTTGGTTCGTTTTTTACAATAACTTTTTATTTGCCAGACCATACGATATTAAATTGATACCAGCATTAGGTAAAATTAACCGTATAGGTAGAGGATTATTTGAATTGGGATATCAAGAGTTTGACTCTGAGTACGCATTTCTTCGAACTAAAGATCTGAATTATTCAATTAATGCTCTTTTCGCTGAAAAGTATGAGGAAAGTATTTATTTCGGCTCGGTAGTGTCTGAGAAAGCTCAGAGTGGAACAATCAAGATCGCGACAATCAAGCAGTTGTCATATCTAAAATTTTGAGGTAAGGTTGCTTCCACTTCGTTGGGGAGTAGCCTGTTTCCTACAATTTGGGAAAAGTCCATATCAACATAATTGGTCAAAGACCATGGTATGAACGCCTTTTTGGTTGGCGAGACCATCGATAGAATTACACCTCTGGTTGGGCGTGTAGTTTTATCGTGGACTCAATTGCCCAACCAGAGAGTTATAGTAATGAACCTACTCGCACTTATTTTCCTTTCCTTTGCAATGTCTACAGACGCCTTCGCAGCCGCTATTGCAAAAGGCGTTAACTTAAGAAAACCGAAAATATCAATTGCATTAAAAACAGGAATAATATTCGGTATCATAGAAGCAATAACACCAATGTTGGGATGGGGATTGGGTAAATTATCTTCTTCATTCATTGTGTCTTGGGACCATTGGTTAGCATTCGGCATATTATCGTTATTAGGTACTTTCACAATATTTAAGTCTTTCAGTCCTACTGAAAAAGATGACGAAAAAGACGATGGAAGAATAAATAACCAGTCAATATTAATCACCATTCTAACAGCAATTGGTACTAGTATTGATGCAATGGCAGTAGGAATTAGTTTAGCATTTGTCGATGTAAATATCGCCTTAGCTTCAATGATGATCGGATTAGCTACATGTTTGATGGTAACCATCGGCATAATGGTTGGTAGCGCGCTTGGACTAATTGTGGGAAAACGAGCAGAAACAGTGGGGGGAATTGTCCTGATTACCGTTGGTACATGGGTTTTAATTTCTCATATCTACCAAATATAATCATCTCATAATTAGAGTAACGCCCTGCAATCAGGGCTATTATGTAGTAACCTAAGTTATAAACCTACCCTAAACTAGCGACATGTCTTTTCAAATTTATTCAGTGTAATCGGAACCGTAAAAAGAGAGCTCTTGATAAAAAGGTCACGTTAATACGTGTTAACGTGACTTATTTCACTGCTTCCATAAGCTATAGGGAACAGTTTTACTCCGCAACAGGCTTTCTCCTATCTAACTGTGGGTAGCTGAAGGTATGGGTTGCAATGTTGTGGGGTTTGTCCTATAAATATATTGCTCTTGGTAGGAGCCTGCCGCTCGTCGTTGCGAAGCTTTTTAAGTTCTACTTTTTATAATCTCGCTAACTCAATATTTTTATTCGGGTTTGTTCAGTGGTAGACGAGCGACGCTTCAAAACAAGCCAGGAGATTAAAAATGTTGGATAAAGATATTCAGCCGAATACGATCGGCGGCATCAAGCGCTATGCCAAGCAAATTAAAAAAGAGTATGGTATACCTCATATGAAGCTTTAAATAAAGCTGCCCAAAAAGCTTGTTTTGAAAATTATTCACACGCTCTAAATTCCCTTTCGGAGTCAAAAGCTACTAAGTCACAATACCGACTGTTCTTTTCGACTTATTGGCA